>DATBZM010000397.1:0-21582 GCA_036513175.1 Xanthobacteraceae bacterium
CACGCCAACACGCCGCGCGACGCGATCTCGCGCCTCGAGCAGATGATCGGCATGGCCGGCCTGCCGATGACCATCGCCAGCGTCCGCGGCCAGATCGCGGCCGCCATCCGCCTGATCGTGCAGCTCTCGCGCCTGTCCGACGGCAAGCGCCGCGTCATGAGCATCGCCGAGATCACCGGCATGGAGGGCGACATCATCCAGATGCAGGAAATCTACAAGTTCGTGCGCACCGGCACCCTGGAGGACGGCAGCGTGCAGGGCCACTTCCAGGCGACCGGCATTCGCCCGCGCTTCCTCACCGATCTCATCGCCAAGGGCATCAAGATCCCGTCGAACTACTTCGACCCGAGCCAGCCGCTGTGAGCATGATCCCGAAAAGTGGACACCGGTTTTCGCAGAAGATCATGCTCAAACCAAAGTGACGCCGATCGTTTAGACCCATGTCGCTCAACATCGACCCGACATATGCGATCTACGCCTTCGCGGTGGTCTCGGCCATCCTGTTCGGCGAAGGCGTCTATTTGCTGTTCTTCTCGGCGGCGTCCTATCGCAACCGGATCAACCGCCGGCTGTCGCTCCTCAACGACACGGTCGACCGCCAGGGCATCCTGGTGGAGCTGCGGCGCGCGCGTGGCCTGACGACGAGCGGCGATTTCCGCCTCCCCGCGATCGCGCTCAACCGGCTGATCGTGCAGTCGGGCATCTCGGTCGGCCTGTCGCGCATCGGCATGTTCGCCGCCATCGCGGCCGCCGTCACGCTGGTCGCGCTGGTCGTGCTGCGCGGCAGTATCGTCCAGGGACTGCTCGGCGCGCTGTTCAGCGGGATTTTCCTGCCGTATTTCACCTTGCGCGTGCTGCGCGCCCGCCGGCAGAAGAAATTCGGCTCGCAGTTTCCCGACGCCATCGACATCATCGTGCGCAGCCTGCGCGCCGGCCATCCGGTGCCGATCGCCGTCAACATGGTCGCGCGCGAGATGCCCGATCCGATCGGCACCGAATTCGGCCTCGTCGCCGACGAGGTCACCTACGGCGCCGACCTGGAAACCGCGATGCGCAACCTCTATTCGCGCGTCGGCCAGGACGACCTGCCGCTGTTCGTCACCGCGGTCGCGATCCAGGGATCGACCGGCGGCAATCTCGGCGAGATCCTGGAGAACCTGTCGGCGGTCATCCGCCAGCGCTTCAAGATGCGGCGCAAGGTGCGTGCGCTCGCCGCCGAAGGCCGCGCGTCGGCGCTGATCCTCTCGTCGCTGCCGATCCTGATGTTCGGCGTCGTCCAGGTGGTGGCGCCCGATTTCTACGGCAGCGTATGGCAATACGACATGACCAAGATGATCCTCGGCGCCGCCATCTGCTGGATGCTGGTGGGCAATCTCGCGATGTACAAGATGGTGAACTTCAAGATTTAGAGCATGCTCGAACAATGGGCTGCAGCGTGATGAGAATGGCATAAGCGATGGAAACGCTGCTCGACATGATCCCGACGAATGGCGCCTTCGCCAATCTGGTCGTGATGGCGCTCGTCTTCATTCCGACCGCGCTGGTGGCCTTCTTCTTCATGCGGGCGGTGCGGGTGCGCGGGACTGTGCGGCGCCGCGCCGCGGGCATCAGGACCGAGGACCTGATGTCGGGGGGCGGCAGCAATTCGCTGCGTAATTCCGGCATGAAGGCGGCGCAGCGCCTGCTCGATCGCACCACCAAGCACTACTCGTCGATGGACAACAAGAGCATGAAGGCGCTGCGCCAGCGCCTGGTGCAGGCCGGCATCTTCGACGCGCGCGCGGTGGGTTTTTTCTTCCTCACCCGCGGTATCCTGGCGGTGGTGCTCGGGGCGCTGGCCTTCGTGCTCGTCCCCATGCTCACCGCCAAGGCCGGCCTGCAATGGCCGGCCGTCGGCGTTGCGGGTCTGTTGGGCTATTTGGGGCCGAGCCTCGTCCTCGATCGCATCGTCTCGCGGCGCCGGCTGGAATACCGCGCCGGCTTCCCCGACATGATGGACCTCCTGGTGGTGTGCGCCGATGCTGGCCTCGGCATGGCGTCGGCGTTCGAGCGGGTCGGCCGCGAGCTCGGCGAGTCCTACCCCAACCTCAGCGCCAACATTCACATGGCGAACCTCGAAATTCGTGCCGGCCGCACCATGAGCGAGGCGCTGGAACATTTCGGCGACCGCCTCGGCCTCGTCGAGGTGCGCTCTTTCGCGACCCTGATCCAGCAATCGGCCGAGCTCGGCTCCAGCATCACCGACGCGTTGCGGGTCTACAGCGAGGACATGCGCCATAGGCGCCTGTCGACCGCCGAGGAAAAGGCCTACGCGCTGCCGTCCAAGCTCGCGATCCCGCTGATGGTCTGCGTCTTCCCGGTGCTGTTCGTCGTCATCCTGCTGCCGGTCTTCGTGCGCATCAAAATGGGTGCCTACTGACCGATTCGGGGTTCCGTTCCGGCCCTTGGAGCGCGTTCCATTCCTGCGCAATCGGAACGCGCTCCAAGCTCTTTGATCTGCGCATATCCTTAACGGCGAACCGGTGGCCACTTCGCCGGGATATGCGCGCGCGGACCAAAATACCGTGACCGAACGGCCGCTTAGGGACACCGGCGAGAAATTCTTAACCACCGTCGCCTAGGGTCGTTACGGGGTTGCGCAGCACCACTTCACTCGCGCGCCGGTGCCTTTCGACCCAGGTGCCTTCGATCCAGGCCTTGGACCCAAGAGAGCTTTCTCCGGCGCCCGGGGGGCGCAGTGCATGAGCGTTGGTGTCAAGCGTAGCGTCATTGTGGCGGTGACGGGCCTTTTGTGGCTGTCCGGCTGCGAGACCACGTCGCTCAAGACCCCCGATCTCTTCGGCACCAAGACCGCCGCGCCCGCCGATACGACCGGCTCGATCGGTCCGCACGACATCGGTCCGCACGATATCGGCGACAAGGGACCGCCGGTCGACGCGGTGCCGCCCGCGACCCCGAGCACCCCGAACGATGATCTCAGCCTCGGCCGGATGAATTTCCGTCAGGGCAATTACGGCCTGGCCGAGCACTATTTCCGCCAGGCGGTCGAGCAGGGACCGCGCGACGCGGACGCCTGGCTCGGGCTTGCCGCGTCCTACGACCGGCTCAAGCGCTTCGATCTCGCCGACCGCGCCTACAAGCAGCTCTATGCCATGATGGGCCGCACGCCGGAGCTCCTCAACAACCAGGGCTATTCCTACATGCTGCGCGGCGATTACGCGCATGCGCGCGACACCCTGCTGGAAGCGCGGGCGAAAGACCCGCGCAATCCCTATATTGCCAACAATCTCGCTTTGCTCGCCGAGAGCATCCGGAGCCACCGGGCCGTGCGCTAGCGCTTGTTTGCGGCCGCGCACAGCCGTCCTTCCGGACGCTCCGCCCGCATGGCGCGGGAGAGATTTGCAGGGCCCGACATGCTGGACGATCTGAGACGATTCTTTGCCGACCTGATCGACGACAAGAAGCCGCAGGACCAGTTTGCCGAGAACGACTATCGGCGCGCCGCCGCGGCGCTGCTCGTCCATATCGCGACGCTCGACGGCGAGCTCACCGAGGTGAAGCGTCGCAAGCTGCACACGATCCTCGAGCGGGAATTCGCGCTCGATGCGGCGGCGACCGACGCGCTGATCGCGGAGGCTGCCGCCGACGACCGCGAGGCGGTCGACTTCTATCATTTCACCAGCCTGTTGATGCGCACCCTCGACGAGGCCGGGCGGCTGCACATCGTCGAGATGCTGTGGGAGATGGTCTATGCGGACGGCAAGGTGAGCGAGTTCGAGGCGAACGTGATGTGGCGGGTCGCCGACCTGCTGGCGGTATCGTCGCGCGACCGTATCGCCCTGCGCGAGCGGGTGGCGGCTGCCGCCGGGTCCGGCGACGCCGGGGAGGGCGCGGCGTGAGCGCCGGGGGACTGGTCGGCTTGCGCCAAGGTCCGCCTGCAGGTCATGGGAGGCCCAGCCGGCACGGGTCTTGCAAACCGGCATCAGGCGGGTAGGAATTCGCAGCAGTCATGCACGCGCCACTGCATCCGCGCACAACCGCATCGGCCCCCCATCGGCCGGTGTTGCTCGTCCTGCACCAGGAGCACTCGATCCCGGGGCGGATCGGGCACTATTTGACCAAGATGGGCGTGCCGCTCGACATCCGCCGGCCGCGCTTCGGCGATCCGCTGCCGGAGACGCTCGCGGCCCATGCGGGCGCGGTCATTTTCGGCGGTCCGCAGAGCGCCAACGACACCGACGACTTCATCCGCCGCGAGATCGACTGGATCGCGGTGCCGCTTGCCGAGAACAAGCCTTTCCTCGGCATCTGCCTCGGCGCCCAGATGCTCGCCAAACACCTCGGTGCCCGCGTCGCCTACCACCCGGAGGGCAAGGCCGAGGTCGGCTATTATCCCATCCGTGTGGCCGACGCGGCGCGCGCCGTCTGCGGCAACTGGCCCGACGTGGTCTACCAGTGGCACCGCGAGGGCTTCGACCTGCCGCACGGCGCCGAGCTGCTCGCCGAGGGCGACATCTTTCCGATCCAGGCCTTGCGCTACGGCTCGGGCTTCGCGATCCAGTTTCACGCCGAGGTCACCCACGCCATGATGTGCCGCTGGACCACCCGCGGCCACGCCCGCATGGAGATGCCCGGCGCCAAGCAGCGCGCCGCCCATTTCGCCGAGCGCCCGGTCTACGACCTCGCGATCCGCACCTGGCTACAGACGTTTCTCGAGGCATGGGTCGAGAAAGACGCGGTCGTGACGGCGAATAGTGAGTAGCGAATAGCGAATAGTTCGCATCGCCATTCGCAACTCGCCATTCGCTACTCAATAACGTCGCCATGATGCGCTCGCGCGTGAGCGGCAGGTCGCGCAGGCGGGTGCCGAGCGCGTGCGCGACCGCGTTGCCGATCGCGGCCGCGGTCGGGCTGGCGGTCGCCTCGCCGGCGCCGAGCGGCACGTCGGTCGCGCCCTCGATCAGCTCGACGGTGATCTGCGGCACCTCGGAAAAGCGCAGCACCGGATAGGTCTCCCCGTCGCGCGACGCGATGCCGGTCGTCTCCAGCCGAACCTGCTCCTTGAGCACCCAGCTCGCCGACTGGATCATGCCGCCTTCGAGCTGGTTGATCGCGCCATCCGGATTGACCGCGAGGCCGACGTCGGCCGCGCACCACATGCGGGCGAGGCGGATCGTCTCGTCGACCTCGAGCTCGACCACGACCGCCGCATAGGCAGCGCGGTCCTTGTAGCGGGCAAAGCCGATGCCGCGACCGCGCCCGGTGCCGGCTGGGAGGCCCGCTTGCCATGCGGACATCTTCGCCACGCGCTCGATCACGGCGCGCGCACGCGGATCGGACGTGATGGCGAGCCGGTATTGCACCGGATCCTCGCCGGCGCGCTCGGCGAGCTCATCGATGAAGCACTCGATCGCAAACACGTTCGGCATGGCGCCGAGCCCGCGCAGCGCCGAGGTGCGCACCGGCGTCTCCGGCACCAGATGGTGGATGATGCGCTTGGCTGAAATGGCGTAGAGCGGCGTGCCATTGCGCACCGCGCCGCCGTCGGGCACGTCGGCTGGCGGATAGTCGGGCGGCGGATGTGGCAGTGCCTGCGCACCGAGCAGGTTGCCGCTGCCGGGCCGCGCGCTGTGGGTGCCGCTCCAGATTTCCGCGGTCCAGTCGGACGGGCGGCCGGCGTCATCGAGCGCGGCGCGCACCTTCACCACCATCGCCGGGCTCACCGGCTCGAAGGCGAATTCCTCCTCGCGCCGCCAGCGCACGCGGATCGGCGTGCCGGGCTTTTGCATGGCGATGATCGCCGCATCCGCCGCGACGTCGTCGGCCCCGTTGTGGCCGTAGCAGCCGGGCCCCTGCACGTGCCGTACCGAGATGTTCTTCGCCTCGAGCCCGAGCGATTGCGCGAGCGCAGCGCGCAGCGGAAAGACGCCCTGCGCATGCGTCCACACCGTGAGGTGGCCCTCGCGAAACTCGGCGAGCGCGCAGGACGGCGCGATCGAGGCATGCGCCAAGTATGCGCGCGAATAGGTTGCCTCGTAGTGATTGGCGCGGCCTGCCGCCTCCGACGGCGGGGCACCGACGGTGCGGTCGATGGTCGGCTGCTGCAACAACGAGGCGGCCTGCTGCTGCAGCGGGTTGAGCGGCTCGACCCCATGCCACGTCGCGTGCGTCTGCGCCGCCACCGCCTCCACGGCGGTCTCGTCGTCGCCCACGATAGCGAGGAAATTGCCGTGGCGGACGAACTCGATCTCGCCGCGCGCCGCGCGGCGGATCGCGGCCTCGTCGATCGTTCCGATGGTCGCGCCGCGCCGCGGCTGGCGCACCGGGCGCGCGTGACGCACGCCCGCGAGGGTCATGTCGTGGATGAAGGCCGGCGCGCCGAACACTTTCGCCGGCAGGTCGAGCCGCGCAGCGCTGCGGCCGACCGTGTCGTAGCTTGCCGCCGGCTTGCGCGGCGCCGCGCCCGTCGCCTTGACGTCGAGACGAACCGTTGCGGCGAGCGTCCAATAATCCTCGGCCGTGGGTGCGCCGTGGCGCAGGATGCGGCCATCCGCGATCGACAGGTCGGCGATGCCGCAGCCGAGCCGCTCCGCGGCGTGCTGGAGAAACAGCGCACGCACCTCGGCGCAGGCCTGTCGCAGCGCGACGCCGCCGAACTGCATCGACTGGCTACCGGCCGTAAAACCTTCGTTCGGGGTGAAATCCGTGTCGCCCGACGAGATCGCGATGCGCTGCGGCGCGACGTCGAGCTCCTCGGCGGCCAGTTGCAGCATGGCGGTCAGCACGCCTTGGCCGATCTCGACCTTGCCGGTTCGCACCGTGATTTTTCCCGGCGCCGGGAACGCGACCCACTGGTCGAGCGCCGGGTGCTCGGCGAGCGCGCCGGTCAAAGGGGCAGCCGGCGCCGTCATCGTGTGGCCTCGCGCTGCATGGCGGCGGCTTTCTCGACCGCGCGCAGGATGCGGTTATGCGAGCCGCAGCGACAGATGTTGTCGTCGAGCGCCTGCGCGATCTCGGCCCTGGATGGGCTCGGACTGCGGTCGAGCAGTGCCTTGGCGGAAATGAGAATGCCGCTCAGGCAATAGCCGCATTGCCCGGCCTGCTCGTCGAGCAAGGCCTGCTGCAGCGGGTGCGGGTGCTCGGGCGTGCCCAGTCCCTCGATCGTGGTGATCGACTTGCCGGCGACGCTCCAGATCGGCTTGGCGCAGGATTTCTGCGGCGCGCCGTCGACCAGCACCATGCAGCAGCCGCACTGCTCGAGCCCGCAGCCGAAGCGCGTACCGACGAGGCCGAACGCGTCTCGCAGCACTGCAAGCAGCGAGGTTTCCTCGTTCGCGACCGTTACCTTGACGGTGCGGCCGTTGAGGGTGAGCTCGAACTGCGCCATCACCTGCTCGCATCAGCCCAGCGTGAAGGCGTCATGGTAGGCGCCCTGGATGCTGCCGCCCGGCACCGGGCCGCCGCCCGGCACGTGGATCAGGTCGCCGATCACCGCGACGGTCGCGCCGTGCAGGCCGTGACGCGGCAGCTTCATCGCCGTGAGCGTCTCCCACTTGTCGGTCTTCGGGTCGTAGGCCTCGTTGGTGCCGAACACCTTGCCGGTCGCCTCGCCGCCGAACACCACGATGCGGTCGCGGTAGTAGACGGCCGAGACGCCGCTGCGCGGGGTCGGCAGCGGGGCGCGAAAGCTCCAGGCATCGGTCTTCGGGTCGTAGACGGCATTCAGGCTGGTGTTGAAATCATACGAGTCCATGCGGCCCGCGATGGCGTGGATCTTTCCGTCCACCACCGCGACGCCCATGTGGTCGCGCTGGCCGACGAACGGCTGGGTGCCGGTCGAGCCGCGCATGCCGCCGAGGATCTGGTACTTGTCGGTCGCCGGATCGTACACCTCGTGCCATTCGACCGAGCGCACGTCGCGGCCGCCGAGCAGGTGGATCTTGCCGTCGAGCACGATCGCCGAGGAGGCGCCGCGCGGCCGCAGCAGGCCGGCGATCGGCGTCCACTTGTCCTCCATCGCGTCGTAGACGAAGCACTTCGAATGCGGACAGCGGTTCTGCTCGATGAAGCCACCGAAGGCGTAGATTTTCGAGCTGATCGTCGCCAGCGCCACGTGGTTGCATGGGACCGGGAAAGGCGCCTTGAGGGTCCACGTCCCGCTCTTCGGGTCGAACACCTGGTGGAAATGGCCGTCGACGCGATGACGCGCGTAGCCGGCAACGATGTGGATCTTGCCCAGGCACTCGATCACGCCATGCTCGCCGACCGGAATCGGCAGCCGCGCCTGCTCGACCCACTTGCCCGGATTGGCCGCAACCGGGGCGACGCTCGTCATGTAGCGCTGGCCCTGCGCCGTCGCCGGCACCTCGGTGATCTTGCGGTCGAAGAGTCCGGCAAAAAGCGGATCGCTCGTCTCGGTGGTCATGGCTGTCTCCCGGCTGTGGGCGTCATCTCGAGCTAGCGCTCAGCGGCATATTGCGGAACGGCATCGCGCAGCAGTGCGCGCGTCAGCTCGACGCCCTCGCGCGCGACCTCGTGGGGCGAGCGCGCCCACAATTCCGGGTTGGGCGCCTCGTAGCTCAGATAGCCCGTGTAGCCTTTTTGGGCGAGCAGGCCGAAGACCTCGCGCCAGCGCACCGTGCCCTTGCCGGGCGCGAGGCGATCGGTCGGGCGCGCGACGCCGGTGACCGGATTGGGCGAGAGGTCGCTGTACTGGAAGCAGAAGATGTCCTCGCTCGGCACGTCCGCGAAGCTCGCGCCCGACGCGCCGCTGCGCGCGAGGTGATAGGCGTCGAGCAGCAGGCCGACGTTCGTCTTGCCGGCGCCGTTCACGATCTCGCGCTGAACGCCCATGTTGTTGAGGACGGGATGCTGCGAGTTGAACTCGATCGCGAGCCGCAGCCCGAACTCGGCCGCGATGTCGCCGGCGGCGCGCAGATTGGCGATCGCTTCCGGAATCGTGCCGACGAACGGTCCCGGCGCGCTCATCAGCATGGTGCAATCGAGCGCGACCGCGTTCTCGCAGGATTCGCGAAACACGCCGAAGATGCGCTTGCTGTCCTCGCCCTTGGCAAAGAGCCAGCCGTATTCGACGCCTAGCACGCCGACCGGAATGCCGCCCTTCTTCACGAGGTCGAGCACCTGCGCGTTGCTCATGCCCGCCTCGAAGCAGCGCTTGAAATCGATGCGCCGCAGCTCGACCGCGTCGTAACCAGCATCACGCGCCGCATCGAGCTGGGTCGCGAGCGGCGTCGTATCGATCGTCCACATGTGCAGGGCGAGGCGCCCGAACCGATTTGCCATCCGCTCCTCGTTTGCTTAAGCGTTGTCGCCGCGCGCAGCGGGCCGGGATAGTTGCACCACGGCAGGACTTCTGTCGACCCTTGTAGCCCGCATGGAGCCCTCGGGTCTTGCCTTCGGCAAGCCCAAGGACAGGCTCCGCGTAATGCGGGGACGGCGGTCCCGGATTACGGCGCTTTGCGCCTCCATCCGGGCTACAGTTGGTGGTCATTGGGAGGAATTCGCAACATGGTCGCCGTCGCGTCGCACAACATCAGCTTCATCAGCCGTAGCGACCAGGGCGGCCGCGGCGACGGCGTGCAGGTCATGGTGCATCGCGGCTATGCTTATGTCGGCCATGGCTTTAGCAATGGCATCACGGTCATCGATGTGCGCGACCCGAAGAATCCGAAAACCGTCAATTTTCTTCCCGCGCCGCCCAATACGCGCGCGCTGCATTTGCAGACGCACGACGACCTGCTGGTCTGCGTCAATGCGCCGAGCATGTGGAACATGCAGATCGATCCCAAAGCCTATTTCTCCGGATCGCCCGCCGATCTGTTGAAAGGGCAGAGCTTCACGTCGGGCCTGCGCGTGTACGACATTTCGCGCCCTGAAACGCCGCGCGAGATCGGCTTCATGCCGGTCGCGGGCGTGGGCCCGCATCGCATCTGGTATGTGGGCGGGCGCTACGCCTACGTGTCGATTCATTTCGCCGATTTCGCCGATCATGTGCTGGCGGTCGTCGACATGGCGGATCCGACCAAGCCGCAGGTGGTCGGCAAATGGTGGCTGCCGGGCCTTTGGTCGGGCGGCGGCGAGACGCCGACCTGGCCGCAGGGCAAGCGCTATGCGCTGCACCACGGCCTCGTCGCCGGCAATCTTTTCTACGGCGCGTGGCGCGATGGCGGGCTCACCATCCTCGACGTGGCGGAGCCGACCAGGCCGCAGCTCGTCTGCCATCGCAACTGGGATCCGCCGTTCGGCGGCGGCACCCATTCGCCGCTGCCGCTGCCCGACCGCAACCTGCTCGTCATGGCGGACGAGGCCAATTTCGCCAATTGCAGCCTCGGCCTGCGCTATATCTGGGTTTTCGACGTGCGGGTGCCGGCAAATCCGATCAGCATCTCGACCTTGCCGATTCCCGGCGAGGCCGACTATTGCAAGAAGGGCGGCAATTTCGGCCCGCATAATCTATGGGAGAATCGGCCGGGCGGAATGCAGAGCTCGCGCTACATTTTCGCCACGCTCCACAATGCGGGGGTGCGCGTGTGCGATATCGACAATCCGTTCCATCCGCGCGAGGTCGCGTACTTCGTGCCGCCCGATCCGGAACGCATGTTCGATCCGCGCCCAAACCGGCCGCAGGTGATCCAGTCGGCCGACTGCTACGTCGACCCGCAGGGCATCATGTATCTCACCGACTCCAATGCCGGTCTCTACATCCTGCAGTTCGAGGGCGGCTGAGCGCGCAAGGGGTATCGGAACCTGCCATTGCGACGCTCAGTCTCGCCTTGCGGGGCCGTTTTTTGCTGCGCGTCGATTGACAGCCGGTGGGACGAAATCCCACACTGCCCCCGTAGAAAAAGAACCGCCTTTCAGCGGGCGAAATCGGGGAGGAGAGCACAGTGGCCCAGACCATCGAGGGATTCGTCGGCAAATCGCTCGACGATGCGAAGATATCGCCGCTCCACATCAAGATCGTCGGGCTCATCGCGGCCGGCTACTTCTTCGACGTGATCGACTTCACGGTGCTGGGTCCGCTCGGACTTTACATGACCAAGTCCGCTACCTCGCCGACGGCGTTCGCGTCGCCGGCGGAGTTCGCCTTCATCGGCAGCGCCGCGATCTTCGGCATGGCGATTGGCACCGCCGGACAGGGACAGCTGAGCGACAGGTTTGGCCGCCGCTTCATCTATCAGTTCAACCTGCTGCTGTTCGGCGCCTTCACGATCCTCGGCGCGTTTGCGCCCAGCATTCCGCTGCTGATCCTCTGCCGTTTCATCGCCGGCATCGGACTGGGCGCCGAGCAGCCGCTTGCGTTCGCGTATGCGGGCGAATATGCGCCGAAGCGCATCCGCGGCCGTATCCTCGCAATCGTGCATTTCATCGGCGGCGCCTGTGTGTGGCCGATCGGCACCGCGCTGGTGCTTCTGTTCGGCAAGGTGCTTTTCGTCACTCCCGAGACGGCCGAATATGTCTGGCGCGGCATCTGGATGCTAATCGGCGTCGGCGCGCTCATCGTGTGGGTGTTCCGCTTCACGCTGCCGGAGTCGCCACGCTACCTCGCGACGCACGGCCGCGGCGAGGACGCGATCAACGTGCTCAAGCGCCTCGGCATCGACGGCCCAACCGAGCCGCTCAGCACCGACGTCGCCAGCGACAACAAGAGCGATCCGTTCGCGGTCGTGTTCAAGATGTTCCCGATGCGCGTCGTCGCCGGCATGATCTGCTTCACGGCGTTCTTCGGCTTCGCCATCGGGCTCGGCGCGTGGCTGCCCGGCATCATGTTCGACAAGGGCTTCACTGTCACCAAGTCGCTGCAGTATACGCTGCTGATGAACTTCGCGGTGCCGTGCGCCAGCATCTGCATGATGTTCGCGCTCGACAACGTCGGACGGAAGGTCACGTCCGTCTGCGCCTTCTTGGCCGCCGGCATTATGGCCCTCGTCTTCGCCAATGTCGGACAAGGCGAGGTCGTCCTGCTCGTCACTGCCGGCTTCTTCATGACCCTGTTCGTGCAGATCGCCGGCAACTCGATGCAGATCTTCGCCTCTGAGGTCTTTCCGACCAACGCGCGTGCGTCCGGCTTCGGTTGGGCGTCCGGCGTCGGCCGCATCGCCACGGCGTTCATCATTCCGGGCATCGCGCTCGTCCGCGGTTCCTACGGCATCGAGACGGTGTTCGTGATCCTCGCGATCCTGCTGGCGATCGCGGCGCTGATGGTCACGCGGCTCGGTCCCGAGTCCAGGCGCATCGGTCTCGACGATGTTGCGGCGCCGACCAATCGCCTCGTGGAGGCCGGTCAGGCGTTCTGGCTCAAGTTCGTCGGTTTTGGATTGGTCGGATTGTCAATCGTTTGGTGGATCGACTACTTCCTGGCTGTCAAGGAGATCAAGACGGGCATTCCGTGCTTCCTCTACATCACCTCGGCCTGCAGCGCGATCGACTCGAGCAAGCTGGTCGGCCATCTAGTCTATCAGCCTTACCTGTTGTGGATCGGCATCGTCGTGCTGGCGGTCGCCTTCGCGATGGGATCGAAGCGCGCCACCGCGACCAGCGAGGCCGCGGTCCGCTGACGGCTGAGAGCACTAAGACGGCGCGGCGTGCTTCGGCGCGCTGTTGCTTTTTGCGCGTGAGTAAGTGGGGCGTTAATGCTTGCCGAGGCCCGTCTTCGCCCTGCGGGCTTCGACGGGCAGCCTACGCCCCAGATGTGCCTTGCGATGTGAGTGCTCGTTGTGAAGGCTGGCCCGCCAGCCGAAGCCCCGAAGGGGCGTAGGCTGGTGGAGCCGAGGGGGATCGAACCCCTGACCTCCTCATTGCGAACGAGGCGCTCTCCCAGCTGAGCTACGGCCCCTGCCGCCGACGGCGCCGTGCACCGAAGGGCTTGGGAACTGCGCCATTTAGGGCCGGGGTCCGGGCCTGTCAAGGATCGCGGGCGGCGTGCTTGTTTGCCCCCGGCCGACCCGTTAAATGTCTGCGGCGACCCCGTCCGGACGAATCGACATGAAGCCGCTGATTGAAGTCATACTTATCCTGCTGGATATCTACTGGTGGATCGTCATCGCCGCCGTCATCGTGTCCTGGCTCATTGCCTTCAACGTCATCAACACGCGCCACCATGCGGTGGCCATGATCACCGACCTGCTCTATCGGATGACCGAGCCGGTGTTTCGGCCGATCCGCAACATGATGCCCAACCTCGGCGGCCTCGATCTTTCGCCGCTGATCGTGCTGCTGATCATCTATGTTCTCCGGCGCTATCTCGCCGACTACATCTACCCGCTCGTTCCTTGAGCAGTGGCGAGCGCGACGCCATGGCAGCTGGCCGCGGACGGGTTGATGCTGACCGTGCGTCTGACGCCGAAGGGCGGGCGCGATGCGATCGACGGTGTCGAAGCGATGGCGGACGGCCGATCGGTGCTCAAGGCGCGGGTACGCGCGGCGGCGAGCGAGGGTGAGGCGAATTCCGCGCTCATCCGGCTCATCGCCAAGTCGCTTGCGGTTGCGCCCCGTCAGGTGAGCCTCGTCGGCGGCGCGACGGCGCGCCTCAAGCGTCTCAAGATCGCGGGCGCGGGTCCGGCCCTTGCGGAGGCGCTGGAAAAGATCGTCGGGGCGCGACACCCATGACGGCAACGATCATCGACGGATTGGCGATCGCGGGAAATTTGCGTGCGCGCGTCGCCGCGGAAGTCGCGCGGCTCGCGTCCGCGCACGGTCTCGTGCCGGGGATTGCGGTCGTCCAGGTGGGCGACAACGCCGCGAGCGATGTCTACGTGCGCAACAAGACGCGCGCGGTCGAAGCGGCCGGCATGCGCTCGTTCGATCATCATCTGCCGGACGGCGCGGGCGAAGTCGAGTTGCTGGCGCTGCTGGCCCGGCTCGACGCCGATGCCGCCGTCCACGGCATCCTGGTGCAGCTTCCATTGCCGGCGCATATCGACGCGCAGAACGTGATCAACGCGATCGATCCGGCAAAAGACGTCGACGGGTTCCATCCGCTCAACATCGGCCGGCTCGCCAGCGGCCTGCCCGTCATGGTGCCGTGCACGCCGATGGGCTGCATGATCCTCGCCAAGACGGTGCATCCATCGCTTGCCGGGCTCGATGCCGTGGTGATCGGCCGCTCGAACGTGGTCGGCCGGCCGCTGCTTCATTTGTTGATCACCGAAAGCGCGACCGTCACCATCGCGCACTCCAAGACGCACGACCTGCCGGCGGTCTGTCGCGACAAGGACCTGGTGTTTGCCGCGATCGGACAGGCCGAGCTCGTCAAGGGCGACTGGATCAAGCCCGGCGCAACCGTCATCGACATCGGCATCAATCGCATCACGATGCCGGACGGCAAGACTCGTATCGTCGGCGATGTCGCGTTCGCGCAAGCACGCGCGGTTGCGGGCGCGATCACGCCGGTGCCGGGAGGGGTCGGCCCGATGACGATCGCGTGCCTCCTGGTGAATACGCTGCGCGCGGCCTGCGCGGCCGCAAATCTTCCCGCGTCCGTGCTCTGAACCCGGCAGGTCGGGGTCGCGACGAATGGCATTGGTTTGCGAACAGGATCGGTGAGGACGGCACATGCGGCTCGCATCCCTGCGTGGATTTGCCAGGGCCGCGGCATTTGCGGTCCTGCTGGCATCGCCCGCCGCCGGCGAAACAATCGAGTTGGTCACGACGCCGTTCAACGTCGACACATGCGCGCACAGGCAGGGACGCGAGGCCGAGGATGCAGGCGAATGGCGCTGCACCGGCTATGCCGGAATTTCAATCCTGATGACCTCAGGCGACGCCCGCGTCTACATCAGCTTTGGCGCCAAGGCCGACAGGGAGCCGGCCGCCCAACAGACGCTTGCAGCCCCGAACGGCGAAGGCACGAGCATCGAATGGCGGATCGTGCGCGAGCGCAGCCGAAAAAGCCGCGCCTTCGCGACGATCATGCGCTGGAGCACGGCGGTCCCGGTCGACGACCCCAAGGTCGAGAACGGAATCTACCGCGGCGAGGTGCTGGTGGTGACGCGGCTCGGGGCGGGCGGCGTCTGCCATGTCGGTTACGTGGATGCCCGGCAGAACGCCAATGCGGTCGAGCTCGCGCGCGAGATCGCCGATCGGCACGCGCGCACCTTTCGCTGCGGCAAGGACAAGCCGATCGTGCTCGGCGACAAGGGGTCGGGATTCAGTGGAGCGCATGGGGGGCAGTGACGAGGCGGAGGCGGGTGCTCGAGCGTCGGCGCCGCGATCGATGCGGCTCAGTTCCAGGCGTAGGCGACCTTGTCCAGCGTCTTGTCGCCGAATCTCTCCGACGACCTCGCCACCGCCTTGCCGCCGAGCGCCTGATAGAATCCGACCGCCGGCTCGTTGTCGGACAGCGCCCACACCACCATGCTCTTCATCTGGCTCTGCACGAGATCGCGCCGGGCCGCCATGAACAGCCGCCGGCCGAAACCGAGGCCTTGGAACTCGGGCCGCAGATAGAGCTCGTAGATTTCACCGTCATATTGCAGGCTGCGGGCGCGGTTGCGACCGTAATTGGCATAGCCCGCGATGGTGTCGCCAAAGGCGAGCAGCGAGATGCGGCTGCCCTTGCGAATCGCGCCGTCCCACCAGCGGGCGCCGCGGCGGGCGATGAGCCGCTCGAGCTCGCGGCCCGGGATGATTCCCTGATATGCGGTGCGCCAAGCGTCGTCATGCGTGTCGGCGACCGCTTTCGCATCGGCCGCCCGCGCGCGACGAATCTCGATGACGACAGTGCTCATGCGTTGAATAGAGCAATGAGCGAGTCCGGCATCAAGAGGGGCGTTGATCGCCCGGCCTGATGTGGATTAATCGGGTATGGGATCGGTGAATCCATTGTCGCGCTTGAGGAATTCGTGCGCATGCGGGCTCGGTTGAGCGCTTTTTCGAGCGCCGGATGCGGCATGCGGGCATGCGCGCTTTTCATTTTCTTGTCATGTGTGCCCTCCGTGCCACGCGCCGAGCCGTTGGCCGGGCCGCAGGGGGCCGAGCAGGGCGCGTTTCGTCGCCAGGCGTGGCTGGTGCCGTCGGCGCAACCGGGAGTGCTGATGCCCACGACGGTATTTCGGCCGCTTGGCCCCGGTCCGTTCCCGTTGATGGTGATGAATCACGGCAGCACCCAGAACGCCGAGCGGCGGCGTCTGCTGCCGTTGCCCCAATTTGAGACGCTGTCGCATTGGTTCGTGCAGCACGGCTTCGCGGTCGCGCTGCCACAGCGTCCCGGTCATGGCGCGACCGGCGGGGTCTATCGCGAGGACCAGGGCGGCTGTGACGACGCGGATTTCGCCCGCGCCGGTTTCGGTGCCGCCGACGGTATCGCCGCAGCGCTCGCCTATCTGCGGGCGCAACCGTTCGTGCGGCGCAGCGGCGCGATCATGGCCGGCCAGTCAGCGGGCGGATGGGCGACCCTCGCACTGGCGAGCCGAGCGCCGGTCGGCGTGCGCGCGGCGATCAACTTTGCCGGCGGCCTCGGCGGGCGGTCCTACGACCAGCCGGACAACAATTGCGCGCCCGATCGCCTGATCGCGACTGCCGGCGAATTCGGCCGCACCACGCGCATTCCGACGCTTTGGATCTACACCGAGAACGACAGCTATTTCGCGCCGCGCCTGTCCGGCGCCATGGCGGCGGCGTTCCGCGGCGCCGGCGGCAAGGTCGATTATCGGCTGCTGCCGGCGTTCGGCGGCGATGGGCACTATCTGGCCGAGACCGAAGGGACCGACGCGGTGTGGGGGCCGGTGGTCGAACGCTTCCTGGCGACGTTGCGGTAGGAAAGATCAGACCTCACACCGCCACCGTCTCCTTGCGCCGCTCTTCCCGTTTGCGCTCGTTCGCATCGAGGAACATCTTGCGTAGGCGGATCGATTTCGGCGTCACCTCGACCAGCTCGTCTTCCTCGATGTAGGCAAGCGCCTTTTCCAGCGTCATGCGGATCGGCGGCGTGAGCCGCACCGCCTCGTCCTTCGACGTGGTGCGGATATTGGTGAGCTTCTTGCCCTTGATGACGTTCACCTCGAGATCGTTGTCGCGGGTGTGCTCGCCGACGATCATGCCGCGATAGACCTTCCAGCCCGGCTCGATCATCATCGGCCCCCGGTCCTCCAGGTTCCACAGCGCGTAAGCGACCGCCTCGCCCGCGTCGGTCGAGATCAGCACGCCGTTGCGGCGGCCCTGAACCTCGCCCTTGTAGGGCGCGTAGGCGTGAAACAGCCGGTTCATGATCGCGGTCCCGCGACTGTCGGTCAGGAGCTCGCCCTGATAGCCGATCAAGCCGCGCGTCGGCGCGTAGAACACGAGGCGGGTACGGCCGCCGCCGGACGGGCGCATCTCGATCATCTCGGCCTTGCGCTCGGCCATCTTCTGCACGACGATTCCGGAGAATCCGTCGTCGACGTCGATCACGACCTCCTCGATCGGCTCCATCACCTCGCCGTCGGCGCGCTGCTGCATGAGCACCTTGGGCCGCGACACCGAGAGCTCGAAGCCTTCGCGCCGCATGGTCTCGATGAGAATCCCGAGCTGCAATTCGCCGCGGCCCGCGACCTCGACCGAATCGCGCTCCGACGACTCGCTGACGCGGAGCGCAACATTGCCCTCGGCCTCGCGAAACAACCGATCGCGGATCATGCGGCCCGTCACCTTGTCGCCCTCGGTGCCGGCGAGCGGAGAGTCGTTGACGCGGAACGTCATCGCCAGCGTCGGCGGGTCGATCGGCTGGGCAGGCAGCGGCACCATGACCTCGGGCGCGCAGATCGTGTGCGCCACCGTCGCCTCCGGCAGCCCCGCGATCGTGATGATGTCGCCGGCGAAAGCCTCGTCGATCGGCTGGCGCTCCAGCCCGCGGAAGGCCAGCACCTTCGAGACGCGGCCCTGCTCGATCAGCTTGCCGTCATGGTCGATCACCTTGGCGGGCTGGTTAGGCTTGATCGAGCCGGAGATGATGCGCCCGGTGACGACGCGGCCGAGGTATGGATTGGCCTCCAGGATGGTGCCGAGCATGCGGAACGGCCCCTCCTCGACCGTCGGCTCCTCCACGTGGCGCAGGATGAGATCGAACAGCGGCTGCATGCCCCGGTCCTTCGGACCTTCGGGGCTTTCCGCCATCCAGCCCTGCTTGGCCGAGCCGTAGAGCACCGGGAAATCGAGCTGCGCCTCGGTCGCGTCGAGCGCCGCGAAGAGATCGAACACCTCGCTCGCCACCTGCAAGGGCCGCGCGTCCCCGCGGTCGACCTTGTTGATGATGACGATCGGCTTCAATCCGAGCTTGAGCGCCTTCGAGACCACGAACTTGGTCTGCGGCAGCGGGCCCTCGGCGGCATCCACGAGGACCAGCGCGCCGTCCACCATGTGAAGGATGCGCTCGACCTCGCCGCCGAAGTCGGCATGGCCGGGCGTGTCGACGATGTTGATGCGGGTATCCTTCCACTGGATCGAGGTCGCCTTGGCGAGAATCGTGATGCCACGCTCGCGCTCGAGGTCGTTGGAATCCATCGCGCGTTCGACCATCCGCTCGTTGGCGCGGAAGGTGCCGGCCTGCTGCAGCAGGCGGTCGACCAGCGTGGTCTTGCCATGGTCGACATGGGCGATGATCGCCACGTTGCGGAGTGACATGTGGGTTCCGGATTGGGGAAACGAATCAGGGCCCTAACAGCCCGATTTTGCACTGCAATATAGGCATGCGGCACGTATCCGCAAGGCCAAGTTACGATAGACCGCGCCGGATCAGCCGTATCCCTAGATAACTGATTAACAAGCAGATCGCCCAGAAGCCGGCCCACAGGGCCATGATCGGCCAAAATCCGCTCTCGAGCGGCGGACCATACAGCAGTCGCTTTGGCAGGTCTACGATCACGGTCGGCAGGGTCACGGCCGCCGTGATGATCACGCATAGGCCGGGCAGCAGGAGGAGTACTCCAAGCAGTATGAAGAGGATGGTTCCGCAGCCGCGGCGGGACGGCTGTGGACCAGAAGCATCCATTTGCGGAAGGCCGCTCATGCGATTGGCTGTGCCCTGTTTCCGTTGGCGCTAACGCCGCCGCGCGGCCCACCAGATCAAAGCGATTCCGCCGCCCGCAATGGCGAAGAAGCCGACGAGCGCCGAGGCCGTCGTGGGGTCGTTGAGCGCGCCGCGCGGACCCAAGCCGACGATGAGCACCGCGCACAGGCCGGGCAGCAGCATGAGGATGCCGACGCCGATCAATAGGGCCGTGAGGCAGCCGTTGCGCGGGCTCGGCGGCGGCGCGGGCGGCGGAATGGAGGTCTGCGACATCGGTCACCCTCTGCCAGTTCAGCGCGATCGTCGGCGCACCGCCAGCCAAATCAGTGCAATTCCGCAGGCCGCAATGGCGAGATACATGATGCAGGCCAACAGCGTCGGATGATAGTTCCATGGATTGCCACCGATCATCCAAAACGCACAGAGTCCGGGCAATAGCAGAGCAATCCCGATCAAGATCAGAAAGGCAGTCAGGCAGCCGCCACCCTCGGGCGGCTCTAAATATGGCGGGCCTTTGCTCCACTCGCTCACGGCCCAGCTTGCCGCCACGTCCTGATCAGCAGCCACAGCATGACGCCGAAAATAACGAGGCCGATCAGGCATGGAGCTGCGAACAGCGCCCCGTAGAAGCGGCTCTCCTGACTGTCACCGCTCAACATGATGATCGGCGCCGGTGTGAAATAGAGCGAGCAGAGCCCCGGCGGCAGGCCGACGAGGATGAACAGGATCGTCACCGTGGCCCTGTAGCCGGACGACGAGCTCATGCGAGGGCCTCGGCGCGCATGCGGGCACGGATCTCGTCGATCCGGCCGTTGCGATAGAACAGGTTGTAGGTGTCGAACGGGATGATCTGGCCGTTCGGGGTGACGAAATGGATGCACGAACGCTTCACGCCGCCGAGGCAGAAGTTGAACCGGTCCATGAACTGCACGATCACGACGCGGAAGACGTTCTCGTAGGAGAGCCCGGCCGGCGCTTCGAACTTGGGCAGGCAGCAGAGAAACTCGGCGAGCCGCTCGGGCGCATTGCACGGGCCTGACGAGAGCGAGAACAGGTCGATGAATTTTTCCCGCAGCGCCGGGTGTTTCTCGAAGCTGATGGCGTTCGGCACCAGCGCCAGGAGTTCCTCGCGCGGCACCGCCGAGAGGATCGGCAGTACGGTCTTGCCGTTGCGCAGCCCGTAGGCGATCGAGATCGTCTCCGGATTGCACGGCAGCGGAATGACGTCGTCCTCGCCGAACACGCCCGAGTCCGCGACGATGCGCCGCCGGATGTCGGAGAGCACGACGCGGTCGGTCCGCTTGTCGAAATTCTCGTTGCGGCCGGCGTCCTGCACGGGCTGGAACGTCACGCCACGCACGCAGCGCCATTCGAGCGCATGGCGCACGATCTCGCCGATCTCGTCGTCATTGACTCCGCGCTTGACGGTGACGACGAGCGTGGTCGAAATCCCGTGCCGCTCCAGGTTTTCCAGCGCCTCCTGCCGCACCCGGCGCAAATCGGCGCCGCGCAGGTTCATCAGCGCGTCGCGCTTGAGCGAATCGAATTGCAGATAGACCTCGAGCCCGCGCTTGCCCTCGGCGAGCCGCGCCGCGAAATCGGGCTCCTGCGCGATGCGAAGACCGTTGGTGTTGATCATCACGTGGCGGATCGGCCGCGCCCGCGCCGCATCGAGAATGGCGAAGAACTCCGGATGAATCGTCGGCTCGCCGCCCGAGATCTGGACCAGGTCGGGCTCACCCTCGCTCGCGACCAGCGCGTCGAGCATGCGCTCGACGGTCGCGAGCGGCAGCTGCTTGCTGCGCGCCGGCGAGGAATCCGCGAAGCACACCGGGCAGGTGAGGTTGCAGTGCTCGTTGATCTCGATCAGCGCCAGGCACGAGTGCTGCTCATGGTCGGGGCACAGCCCGCAGTCGTACGGGCAGCCGAATTCGGTGCGGTTCTGGAATGCGAGCGGCTTGTCGCCGGGCTTGATGTAGTCCTTGCAGCGCCGCCAATAGGCGGCGTCGCTCGACACCAGGGTCGACTGCACGCCGTGCCGGTCGCAGCGCTTCTCGTACCAGACCTCGTTGTCGACGATCTCGATCTTGGCCGGCACCAGCGCGAGGCAGGTCTCGCACAGCGAGGTCGTCTGGCCCCAGAAGACATAAGGGCGCGATCTACGCAACGGCGCGGTCATGCGAGGGGTCCTCGTGGGGAGCGTACATGATCATGAGCCACGCATAGGCCAGGATCGCGATCGACAGGAGATGAAAGAGGGTGAAAGGCCCGAAGACGGCGCCATAGGGCTTGATGAACTCCCAGGCGAAGCGCTGCAGCGCATAGAAGCCGGCCGCGAGATAGAAGCCGTTCTCGATCACGAACGGATCGCGTAGCCGCACCGCCGTCACGTAGAACAGCGCGAATGCCGCCATGGCTGCGCCTTCATAGAGCTGCACCGGGTGGCGCACGATGCCGTCACCGAAATCGTGCCCCCACGGCAGCGTGGTCGGCGTGCCGTAGGTGAAATCGTCGATGCCCGCGAAATAGCAGCCGATGCGGCCGATCGCGACGCCGACCGCAAGCGGCAGCGCGAAGCG
>DATBZM010000398.1:0-2236 GCA_036513175.1 Xanthobacteraceae bacterium
TTCGTGACCTCGTTGTGGGGCCGCCCGCCTCTGCTGCGGAGTTTCTCCGGCGACACCGGCCAGACCATACAACGCCGTGCCGGGATCGCGGGGCCGCTGATCCGTCTGCCGGATATCTATCGCGGCATCCATGGCGAGGCCGCCTACGCGCTGTACAAGGCCGCGGCCGCGCATGCCCAGGCGCACCTCGTGCTCGGCGGACCCCGGTTCGCGGTCGGGACCCTGAAACCGCTTCAGATCTCGCTTGTCACCCTGATCGAGGACGCTCGCATCGAGTTGCTGGCGATGCGCCAGCTGCCGGGGTTGCGCAAGCTGTGGTCGCCCTACCACATCGCCGTGCCGGCCGGCGTCGCCACGGCCCCCACTTTGTTGGCGCGGCTGGCCCGTGCCCTGTTCGATCCGCACTATCGCGACGACGACAGCTTTGTTGCCAAAGGGCGCGCGATGTTCGAGGCCCGGCTGCCGCGCCTTGAAGACTTCGCCATCAGCCGCGAGGTCGGCATGCTGCTGGGTAATGATCTCGGCCAGATGCGGATTCAGTTCAACGCCAGAACCTATGTCGTCGAGCCGGTCTACCGCGATGACGGCCTCGGCCTGTGGGACTTCGGCGAAGACGCGCCCCCGTCCGGCCAGGCCCTCGACCTTGCGGTTGACGCCGCGCGCGTCGAGCAACGCGACGATCCGGACCAGACCTCGCTGCGTCCCGATGTGCTGGAGGACGACAGCACGGTCGGTCGCGCACGCCCGGTGGCGCCGGACCAGCGCGGCATCGTGATAGCGAAATATCCCGAATGGGATCGGGCGCACGGCATCGAGCGGCCGGAGTGGACCACCGTGCGCGAGGTCGCCGCGCGGCCCGGCGATCCGCGCCTCGTCGAGGAGGCACTCGATCGCGCCGATGTCTTGCGCAACCGGATTCGGCGGCTGGTCCGCGGCGTCCGGGTCGGCCGAACGATCCGCTTGAAACGACAACTGGATGGCCACGATCTCGATGTCGACGCCATGCTCGAAGCAGGGATCGCGTTGCGGATGCGTCAGGAACCCGATCCCCGCATTTTCCGCACCACCACCTCGAAGCATCGCGATCTTGCGGTTCTGCTGCTGCTCGACATTTCAGAATCGACCCGCGACCGTCTGGTATCCGGCGCCTCCATTCTCGACGTCGAACGTCTTGCGGTCGCGGTTCTCGCCGAAGCCATGAGCGCGCTTGGCGACCCCTTCAGCATGCTCGCCTTTGCCTCGAACGGGCGCGACGACGTCGAAATGACCACGGTGAAGGCTTTCAACGAACCTTACGATCGCGTTTGCATGGGGCGGCTGGCGGCCTTGTCGTCCGGCCTGTCGACGCGGCTCGGCACCGCGCTTCGCCACGCCGGCGAGCTTATCAGCCACGCCCGCAGCTTCCGGAAGCTGGTTATCGTATTGACCGACGGTGAGCCGTCCGACATCGATGTCGCCGACCCGCTCGAGCTTGTGGAAGATGCGCGCCGTGCCGCGGTCGGATTGCGAACGCGCGGCATCGACGGTTTCGGCGTGGTGCTGGGATCGGGCGCCATGAATTCAGCAGCGCGTATTTTCGGACGCGGCAATACCATGCTGGTGCCTCGGGTCGAAGACCTTCCGGCGCGGCTGTCCGAGCTCTATTTCCGCCTCGCCCGGCGCTGAAATTCATTCGTGATGAGAATGGTCTTTCGCGGAAAGCGAAACGTCACCGGACCGCGCGGTGCTTCGACCGCCGTCGCCATCTTCGTCCAGAATACTGACCCCGACGCGGCGCTCCGAAATCATCTCTCCAAGCCGGGCCGTGTAGTCCTCGGGCCGGCCCTCTAGCGCGACAAACAGAACCTCGCCCTGGAAGCGGACACGCCAATGCAGGTTTCCGGCGTGATACCCCAATTCGATGGCGTCGCTAATCGAGCGCGGCTCGAGCCGCATCCATCGCTCGGTCGCGGCGCGCACGACGATCGCGCGTTTGCCGTCGATCAACAGCACCGCGCCGTCGAACAGCTTCTGGTCACGCGGCAAGGCGATCGCAAGTTCCTCGCCACCGCGTGTCGTCGCCAATAGCCGGCGCCGCGCCAGATCGGCCGTCGGTATATTGACCACGTCGACCGCACCGTGATGCTCGAGGCGATGAATTTCCTCCGAGAAGGCGGGTTCAAGGCGGCTACCCAGGACATGATCAATGCGCAGCATCGCGCCGGATCCTTTCAGCGTTAGGCGTACGATAGAAGCA
>DATBZM010000399.1:0-2142 GCA_036513175.1 Xanthobacteraceae bacterium
TTGCCGACCGCTATGGGGCCGGCCGCGTCTTCATCACGGGCGATGCCGCGCATCTGATGTCGCCGACCGGCGCGCTCGGCATGAACACCGGCATCCAGGACGCGGTCGATCTCGCGTGGAAGCTCGCCGGCGTGCGGCAAGGCTGGGGCGGCCGGCACCTGCTCGACTCATACGACGCCGAACGCCGTCCGATCGGACATCGCAACGTGCGCGAGGCGGCGGCCAATTTCCGCCGCATGACCTCGCCGCGCCCGGGGCCGCTGCTGCTCGACCCGACGCCCGCGGGCGACGCTTTTCGGCAACAGCTCGGCGCCGAGTTCAGCGCGATCATGCGGCACGAATGGTTCACGCTCGGCGTCCATCTCGGCTATCGCTATGAGGATTCGCCGATCTGCTGGCCGGACGGCACCGCCACGACGCCGGATGATCCCAACCGCTACGTGCCGACGACGCGGCCCGGCAGCCGCGCGCCGCACATGTGGCTCGCGCCCGGACGTTCCACCCTTGATCTGTTCGGGCGCGAATTCGCGTTGCTCGGCTTCGGCGCGGATGCGTTCGCGGTCGACAAGCTCTTGGCGGCGGCAAGCACGCGCGACGTGCCGGTGACATTCACGGCGATCGACAACGCCGCGGCGGCGCGGCTCTACGAACACAAGCTCGTGCTGGTGCGGCCGGACGGCCACGTCGCCTGGCGCGGCGACCGCGCGCCGGATGACCCGCTGGCGGTGATCGACTGCATTCGCGGCGCCTCGGCATCGTGTCCCGGGCGCGCCCCAGCGCGCAGCGGAGCGTAGCGGTGCGGTGCAGACCCGGGACCCAGGCCGTGTTACTCGTGGGCCCCGGATCAGCAGTGCACCAGCGCGCAAGTGCGCGCCGCTGCACTGCATCCGGGGCAGGAGACTGTGGAAGAACATCATGTCGATCACGCACCAGGACCTCGCCCAGAGCGGCACGCTCGAAGAGCTGTACGGCAAGCTCGACCAGGTCCGCATGGGGCCGGGCTGGGCAAAGCCGACGCCCTCGCTGTGGCCGGCGCCGCGCAAAACGCTGGTGCCAGCGCATTGGCGCTACGAGCAGGCGCGCGGCGCGCTTGATGCGGCGGGGCGCCTGATCAACACGGAGCTTGCAGAGCGGCGCAACCTCATCCTGGTCAATCCGGCCGAGGGCAACAGCTACGGCACGACCCGCACGCTGGTCGCGGCCTATCAGATGATCATGCCGGGCGAATGGGCGCGCGCGCATCGCCATACGCCGAATGCGTTGCGGCTGATCCTCGATGCCGCGCCCGGCACCTATACGGAGGTCGACGGCGTCAACATCGCGATGGAGCCGGGCGACGTGCTGCTCACGCCCAACTGGTCGACGCACGGCCACGGCAATCACAGCAAGGCCAGCGCCTACTGGCTCGATTTCCTCGACGCGCCGCTGGTGCAGCTGCTCGAGCCAATGTTCTTCGAGCACACCGAGGAGGAGGAACACGAGGCCTTCGAAGCTGCGCCGCCGCCGCCCACGACGAGCTCACCCTTCGTATTCACGCTCAAGGATACGCTCGCGCGTCTCGACGCGGCGCCGCCTGATCCGAGCGGCCCGTTCGGCACGCAGATCGAGCTCGGCGCGCCGGCGCTCGACACCGTCGCGCTCTACATGATGCGGCTTTCCGCCGGTAACCGCACCGCAACCCACCGCACCACCGCCAACAACATCTTCGCCGTGGTGCGCGGCAGCGGCATGACCACGATCGACGGCGAGCGTTTCGAATGGTCGCGCGGCGACGTGATGGCGGCGCCGGCGTGGCGACCGCACTTTCACGAAGCATCCGACGATGCGATCCTGCTGCGCGTCACCGACGCGCCGGTGATGCAGCGCCTCGGGTTCCATCGGGTCGAGACACAGGCCTGACGCAGCCCATTGCACGATCACTGGGCGGGGCTGCTCAGCTTTAAGCCAGCAGCCATCTGGCGCCAATTTCGGCAGGCGGCCGGGTGTCGACTATCTTTTTGAATCCACTGGCGAATATAGATGCGAGGCGGCGCTGGCATGGGGCTTGTAGACCCCCGGCAAGTGTCCATGGATGCCTCGCTCAAGATCGTCATCGTCGACGAGAACCCGATCCGCGCCGCGATCCTCGAGGAGGGTCTGCGC
>DATBZM010000400.1:0-5012 GCA_036513175.1 Xanthobacteraceae bacterium
ACTAGAGTCATTGCGGTGGCCACACACAATACGGCCCGAAAACGGACTCTGACACCGGCAGCGACAGCGCCCATAGGGTGGTTCGTCGGAGACGGCGATGTCGCTTGCTATCTATCGCAGTGCATGGGTCCGAGGATGGCGTGCGCCGTGAAAAGAGGGCGCCCTCCAATGGGTCCGGGCGCCAACCGGCAACCGCTCCAGCCGGTGCTGCAGTGCATGAGTCGCACCTTGTGCAGGTTCTTGGCCCAACGCGGAAGTCCCGCGATGTCCGCTTTCGCGCCACTGGCAAGAGCATAGCGGACATCGGACGCGCCGTGATCCGCGGCGGGGGCCTGCCGTGATTCGCCGATCGGGGATATGCGCAAGGGGTGGCCGGCGGCGCCGGGAGGAGAACGACCCGCGCCGCCGGCCGATCAGGGCGACAAGCCGCAAAGGCGCGCCCCGAAAAGCAAAGCGCGCCCGGGGCGGCTGCTCCGGACGCGCGAAGGTCACTCTGCACTTAATGCCATGCCTGCTTTCGGCAAAACGCGCAAGCAGAATTTCGTCTATCCCCACTATTCACGGCTGGCGTGGTCAAAAGGCGCGAAAACGGAGTGAACAGTGTGGATTGACCGCCGCGACGGCGGCCGGAAAGCCGAAATTTTCGATCGCTTCGATCGCCGAAGCCTTCACCGCGGTTGACGCGGCGCGCTGCATCCTTCGCTGCAGGCATTGGCCCGCCGGTAGCACGCCATATAGCCCTCATAAGTGACGGCGGCGCGCCAGCACGCCTCGTAAACCGTCCGGCATTGCGCCAGACAAGCGTCCGTATCCGCGGTGCGGCCGATGGCGGCGAGCGCAAGCATCGCCGGCGCGCAGATCAACCCGGCAAGTCTCGTCGGCACGGAATCAGCCTCTTGCGTAATCTTCCCTCTCCCCGAAGGGGAGAGGGTGGCGACCCCGGCCTTGTGCCGGGGGAGCCGGGTGAGGGGCACTCGGAGTTTCCATTCTAGCATCTAGAGCCCCTCACCCCGGCCCTCTCCCCTACGGGGAGAGGGAGCGCTGGCGCAGTGCCAAATTGCCCTACGGCCGCTGCGGCGGCGCGGTCGAGCCCGGGCCGAGCGAGCGCTGCACCATGATGGTGTCGGCCCAGCGGCCATAGCGGTAGGCCACCGCGGGCAACGCGCCGACGCGGGCAAAGCCGAACTTTTCGTGCAGCGCGAGCGAGGGCGCGTTGTCGGCGTCGATATAGCCGATCATCTGGCGAAAACCCGCGGCCGCGCAGGCATCGACGAGCTCGGCGAGCAGCAGCCGGCCGATGCCGCGGCCGAGATGCTCGTGATGCACGTAGATCGAGTGCTTGACGGTGAAGCGATAGGCCGGGCGCTTGCGAAAGCGCACCACATAGCTATAGCCGACGATCTCCCCGCTGCGCGTCGCCACCAGATGGGGGAAGCGGCGGTCGCGCAGGTTCTTGCGACGGTCACGCAGGTCGTCGGGCTCGGGAGTCCCTGTGTCGTCGACGCCCTCCTCCACGCCGCGGCGGATGTGGCGGCGATAGATCGCGAGCATCGCGTCGACATCGGTCTCGCGCGACGGGCGGACGAGGATGGCCGGATCGGTGGTGGTTTGTGAGACTTCGTCCATGACCGTATTCCAGCTTCGCGCTTCTTCCCTCTCCCCAAAGGGGAGAGGGTGGCGACCCCGGCCTTGAGCCGGGGGAGCCGGGTGAGGGGCGCTCGGAGTTTCATTATTAGCACCGAGCGCCCCTCACCCCGTCCCGCCTTTGCCCTGGCTACGGCGGGCAAGCCCTCTCCCCTCTTGTCCGCCGAAGCTTTAGCGAAGGCGGATCGGGGAGAGGGGGGCGCAAGAGCCGCACGCGTCTACTACTCCGCGACGACGTAAGTATGCAGTCTTACCCGCCCGTTCGCATCGGTCTCGCGATAGACGCCCTGGATCTCCACCTCGAAGCCCGGGAACGTGTTGAAGCACGTCTCGAACATCTTGAGATAATCGAGCATCGGCTGGGCGCGCGCCGAAAGCCGCTCGCCCGGCACGATCGTCGCGATGCCGGGTGGATAGACCACGAACGGGGTCGTGGCGATGCGGCCGGCGATCGCATCGATCGGCAGATAGTCGACGTCGTTGCGGATGAGGCAGCGCGCGGCGTCGTGCGGCGAGAGCGCGATCTCGGGCAGGTGCTCGGGCGCGAACTGCTTGGCCTGCAATACGCTCACGCCGGCATCGCGAAAGAAGCGATGCAGCGCGGCACACAGATCGCGCAGGCGCACGCCCGCATAGCGCGTGCGCCGGCGGCGGAAGAATTCGGGACAAACGTCCTCGAGCGGCGCGTTGTCGTCGTGCAGCTTCTTGAACGCGATCAGCCCGCTGATCAGCGTGCCGGCCTTGCTCGCCTCGACGCCGGGGGTGAGCAGGAAGAGCAGCGAGTTGAGGTCGTTCTTCTCCGCCACGATGCGGTTCTCGCGCAGATATTGCGCGACCACCGGCGCCGGCACGCCGTGCTCGGCATAGCCGCCGCTCACGCGGTCGAAGCCGGGCGTGAGCAGGGTGAGCTTGTTCGGATCGGTCATCGCGAAGCCCGGCTCGAGGGCGGGGAAGCCGTGCCAAGTGGGCGAAGACCCGGCGCCGGGCGCGAGCTGCCAGTGCGCCGGGTTGGTGGCGAGGTCGTCGGTCGCGACTGCCTCCCAGGCGACGTCGTGCACGCCGCCCTCGCGCGCCGCATCGGGGATTTTTACCCGGTCGGGCACGAACGGCTCGAAGAACCAGCGGTTCTTAGGATCCCCCTTCTCCTCGAACTCGCGCGCGACCATGCGGATCTTCTTGCGCAGCTCGATGCCGAGCCGGATGGTGTCGTCCCACAGCACCTCGCCCGAGCGCCCCTTCATCATCTGCGCGCCGACGTCGAGGGACGCAAACAGCGGATAGAACGGCGAGGTCGACGCGTGCGCCATGAAGCTTTCGTTGAAGCGCCGATGCTCGACGCGCCGCTTCTGCCCCGCGATGTGGCGGTCCTTGACGTGGATCTGCGAGGCCTGCGAGAAGCTCGCGAGCTGCTTGTGGGTCGACTGCGTCGCGATGATGCCGGGCGCATCGGGCCCGAGGCTGCCGAGCCCCATGGCGAAGCGGCCCGCATAGAGCGGGTGGAACTTCATGAAGCCGCCCCACGCCTCATCAAATAAAATGTAGTCGCACAAGTGGCCGATGCGGCGCAGGATCATCTCGGCGCTGTAGATCGTGCCGTCATAGGTGCACTGCTCGATCACGGCGACGCGGAACGGCCGCGGGCGCTGCCACGCGCCCTCGTCCTTCACCAGCGGATGCGCGCGGATCGCGGCGCGCAGCGCCTTCTCGTCGAGCGCCTCCCACGCCATCGGGCCGATCAGGCCCCAGGGGTTGCGCGCGGCGGGGACGTAGACCGGAATGCCGCCCGCGATCATCAGCGCGCCGTGGTGCGCGGCCTTGTGGTTGTTGCGATCGAACAGCACGAGGTCGCCGTCGGTGACCAGGGCGGCGAGCACGACCTTGTTCGAGGTCGAGGTGCCGTTGAGGACGAAATAGGTCTTCTCGGCGCCGAAGATGCGCGCCGCCTCCTTCTGCGCCGCCAGCGCCGGGCCCTCGTGGGTGAGAAGGTCGCCGAGATCGAGCACCGAATTGTCGAGGTCGTCGCGGAATACCGCCTCGCCGAGATGCTCCATGAACACGCGCCCGATCGGGCTGCGGCTGTAGAAGACGCCGCCGTTGTGGCCCGGACAGGTCCACAGCTGGTTGCCTTCCTCGGCGTAGTCGACGAGCGCGCCGAAGAACGGCGTCTTGAGCGTCTCGGCATATTGCTTGAGCCGGCTGATCAGGTTTTTGGCGATGAACGGCGGCGTCTCCTCCGCGAGGTAGACGTAGCCGTCGATGTAATCGAGCACCTCGACGGGGAGATCCTCGAAGCGCTTGTGCCGCACCAGGAGGATGATCGGGAAATCGAGGCCGCGCCGCCGCATCAGGTTGATCAGCGACGCGGTCTTGCCTTCCAGCCCCTTCTTGCCCCAGTCGACCAGCATGCAGCCGATCGCCGCATCGGTCTTCACCGCGATCTCGGCATCCTCCATCCGGCGTGCCTTGATCACCTGGAATCCGGAGCGCTCGATTTCGCCGATGATCTCGTTGAAGCGCACGCCCTCGAGATCGTCCACGTCGAACGTGGGCGCCGCGAAAAGGAAGGTGAATCGCCTGAAATAGTCCATCGCTGCCTCACCGGAGGTCGGATGGGCGAGTTGCCACGCCGCCCATGACAATCCGGTGACAGCCATTCGGAGACGCCAGCGCGGCACGGCGCGCGCCCCCCCGCTCCGCTTCGAAGCGCCCTGCTCTGCGGCGCTGAGCGTCGCCCGCAAAGGCTCGGCGCAGCCGCCGACCGTCATTCTTCACGCGTTGCTTCCCCGCGCATTTGGCGTTTAAATCTCCACGCAAATCTCCTTTCAATTATTCTTGGGGCGAAGCCATGAACAAGCTCGGGACATCTCCGTCATCCGCGATGCGCATTCTGACGCTGGCGGCGAGCGCAGGCGCGTTGCTCATCGCCGGCGCCGCGATCGCCAAGGACATCACGCTTGCGCGCACGGTGAAATCCGGCGTCGAGACGCGGCTTGCCTTTTCGAGCAGCTGGGACCCACACACGTGCACCGCCACCCCGTCCACCGTGACGATCTCACGCCAGCCCTCGCACGGAACCGCATCGGTCGTGCCCGGCGTGCAGACGCTGCCGCAGGCCACCCCCGGCAGCGGCGCGACCGGCTGCGAGGGCCACAAGGTCGACAGCCATCAGGTCATGTACAAGTCGAACCCGGGCTTCAAAGGCACCGACGTGGTCGGCTATCACAACGACCACGGCATCGACGCGACCATCACGATCACGGTGGAGTAAGCCCGCTGGCGATCTAATCTCGCCGCCAGGGCCAGGGAACGCCGCACATAGCGGCGCGCGACCGCGTCATCCGCGACGGCCTCGTTGCGAGCGCAAGGTC
>DATBZM010000401.1:0-6798 GCA_036513175.1 Xanthobacteraceae bacterium
AATCCACGATTTGCTCGCTCGACTGAGAACTGATCTCGCGGTCGCATTTATAGCAATGCGGCGTTCCGACGCGCGCGAAGAGGAGGCGCAGATAGTCGTAGATCTCGGTGACGGTGCCGACCGTCGAGCGCGGATTGCGCGAGGTGGTCTTCTGCTCGATCGAGATCGCCGGCGAGAGACCGTCGATCTGGTCGACGTCCGGCTTCTGCATCATCTCGAGGAACTGGCGCGCATAGGCCGAGAGGCTCTCGACGTAGCGGCGCTGGCCCTCGGCATAGATCGTGTCGAAGGCGAGCGAGGATTTGCCCGAGCCCGACAGGCCGGTGAGCACCACCAGCCGGTCGCGCGGAATCTCGAGGTCGACGTTCTTGAGATTGTGCTCGCGCGCGCCGCGGATCGCGATCACGCGGGCGTCAGGACGTCGGCGGTTCTGGTCAACAAGATCGTTCATGGATTTGCCGAACGTAGTGAGAACGCGGCCGGTTCGCCAGCCCAAAGACGCAGCGCACTGTGGATGATCGGCTGGCATGCCGAAATGTCAGGGAAAACAAGCGGCTGCAGGTCATGCCGATGGCGGCGTGCGGCGTCGGTGACCGGAATCCGCGTTGACTCGGCCCGGTCGCGCGGCGGATGCTTCCGCGTCATTTCATCCCGCAGGCAGGCCCATGGATCAAACCCTCGTCGCCTTTCCGCAGCCCACCATCCTCGAGACCGCCGATCCGGCGCGCCTGGGCCTGCGCCCCGCGGCGCTCGATCGGCTGTGCGCCATCATCGAGGGGCACGTTGCCGATGGTCACTATCCGGGCGCGCAGATCGCGGTCGCGCGCCACGGCCAGCTCGCGCTTTTCCGCAGTTTTGGCGCCGCGCGGATCGAGCCCGAGCCGATGGCGGCGGGACCCGACACGCTGTGGCTCATGTATTCCAACACCAAGGTGGTTACGGCCGCTGCGGTCTGGGTGCTGGTCGAAGAGGGCGCGCTGACCTTCCACGACCGGATCGCCGACCATGTTCCCGACTTCGCCCGCAACGGCAAAGGCGACATCACGCTGTTGCAGGTCCTGACCCATCAGGGCGGGTTCCCGAACGCCGCCCAGCCGATGCCGGCCGCGGCCTGGGACGACCACGCGCTGCTGCGCAAGCTCGTGTGCGACTTCACGCTCGAATGGACCCCGGGCTCGCGCGTCTTCTACCACTCGGCCGCCGCGCACTGGACCGCGGCGGTGCTGATCGAGGCGGTCACCAAGACTGACTATCGCGACTTCATCCGCACCCGCGTGATCGAGCCGCTCGGGCTCGGCCATGAGCTCTTCGTCGGCCTGCCGGACGCGCAGTCGGCGCGCGCCGTCGAGATGCACGAGCCGAAGGACGGCCGCCAGATGCGGTTGCCGGTCGAGAACACCGATGAGTTCCGCCGCGCTGGCGTGCCGGGCGGGGGCGGTTATGGCACCGCGCGGGCGCTCGCGGCCTTCTACCAGATGCTGGTTCAGGGTGGGACGCTCAACGGCAACCGTTTGGTATCGCGGCGCATGGTGGAATACGTGACGCGGAATTTCACCGAAGAGCGCGTCGATGGCGCCATGGGGATGCCGATGCATCGCGGCCTCGGACCGCATGTGCGCGGCACGACGCCGCTGATCCGCGGGCTCGGCTCGATCGCCTCGCCGCGCACCTTCGGCCACGGCGGCGTCGGCTCCTCCTATTGCTGGGGCGATCCGGACAGCGGGCTGTCGTTTGCCTATTTCACCAATAGCCGTATCCCCGACCCGTGGCACTCGCGCCGCCTCGACATCGTCAGCAGCGCCGCCCACGCCGCAATCGAGGACATTTGACGCAGGGGCGCTCCGGTCGGGCGCGCTTTTCAGCATTTCGCGCTTGCGGAGGGGGTGGAAAGCTGCTAGAACAAATAGGGAACGAACCCGGCGGCCGGTCGTTTGCGCCAAAGCATTTGTGGAAAACGGCAAACGGGCTTGCCGCGGTCGGCGGCGGGCCTAGGGTGGCGGAAAGGCCGAGGGCGAGGCGAAGCGGAGCAAGACCATGGCAGGTAGCGTCAATAAGGTGATTTTGGTCGGCAATCTCGGCGCGGACCCTGAGGTGCGGCGCACCCAGGACGGCCGGCCGATCGTCAATCTGCGGGTCGCGACGTCGGAGAACTGGCGCGACAAGAACACCGGCGAGCGCAAGGAAAGGACCGAGTGGCACCGGGTGGTGATCTTCAGCGAAGGCTTGGCCAAGGTCGCCGAGCAGTACTTGAAGAAGGGCGCGAAGGTTTACCTCGAAGGCCAGCTGCAGACGCGCAAATGGACCGACAAGGACAACATCGAGCGCTACTCGACCGAGGTGGTGCTGCAGGGATTCAATTCGGCGCTGACCATGCTCGACGGCCGCAGCGGTGGCTCGGGCGCGGGCGCCGATGACATGGGTTCGGCCGGTTCGATCGGCACTGGCGGCGATTTCGCCGGTTCGGCACCGCGCGAGCGCAAGCCCGCCATGGCGGGCGCCGGCAAGCGCGAGGATATGGATGACGAGATTCCGTTCTGACGCGGGCCTCTCGTCTGCGCGGCTCGCCGTAAGGGAGCGGTCGTGTCGCTTGCCCCCTTGCTGAATGCGCCGGCGGCGATCCAATTGCACGCCTTTGCCGCGATGGCGGCGTTCGCGCTCGGCGTCGTGCAGCTCGCGGGGCCCAAGGGAACGCTGCCGCATCGCACGATCGGCTCCCTCTGGGTCGCCTTGATGCTGGTGGTGAGCATCACGGCCTTCTTCATCCACCGCATCCGGCTGTGGGGGGAGTGGAGCCCGATCCATCTGCTGGCGATCTTCACGCTCGTGATGCTGCCGCTCGGCGTGTGGCGCGCGCATCGCCACGAGGTGACGCGCCATCGCCGCACGATGCTCGGCCTCTTTTTCGGCGCGCTGGTAATTGCCGGGCTGTTTACGTTCTGGCCTGGCCGCATCATGCATGCGGTGGTGTTCGGCTCCTGATCGCGCTTCAGGCGGATTTCGCCGACTTGCCGGTGCCCGCGAGCGCCGTCAGGGCGTCGCCGGCGAGCACGTAGGTCTCGGCCCCGCGCACGCGCGTAAACCCGATCCTGCGGTAGAGCTGGCGCGCCGGATTGTCGTCGCGCACCGACAGCTCGAGAAACGGTGCGCCGCGACCAATCGCCTCGACGGCGGCGCGTGCGAGCAAGGCCTTGGCGATGCCGCGCCCGCGAAAGGCAGGCAGGACGAAGACGTCGTTGACGCAGAGCAGCGGACCGATCCAGCCGGTCGAGAACCGCTCCGCAACCGTTACCACGCCGATCACGGTCGCGTCCGCTTCCGCCACGACCGCGAAGAAATGCGGATTGGGTCCGAACATGTCACGCCGCCAGTCCACTTCGCCCGCGCGCACCGCGTGCGTGGCGCCCTCGGCGAGCGCGAGCTGCCATTTGAGCAGCAGCAGCGCCGGAATGTCGTCGGGCCGCGCCATGCGGAGCGTATGGGCCCTGGCATCCATGAACGCAGCGCGGCCGGCGTTACGCGGCCACGTCGACGTTGGTTCCGAGGCCACTGCTCGACGGCGTAAAGCTGCTCGACGTCGTGGAGCTGCTCGACGTGGCGGAGCTGCTTGGCGTCGTGGAGTTGCTCAAGGTCGAGGAGCTGCTCGCATTCGCGCTTGCGCCGCCCCCACCCCCATGGCCGCCGCCATGGTGGCCACCGCCATGATGATGACTATGCCCGGCCTGGCTCGCACCGGCGGACGACTCTGCGCTGGCCGTGCTGCCGGCGCTGCTGCTCGGCGCGGCAGACTGTGTGGACGGCTGGCTCTTGTTTTGCGGACTGCTGTGAGCATTCACAGCGGACGCGAGCGACACGCCGGATACGGCCATGGCACATCTCCTAAAGCGGATTCGCACGAATCCAACGGATGACCATCGCCCGCTCGTATTTTGACGGCATGGAGGTTAACGAAGCGTTGCCTTGTCGGCCGGCGGGCGCAATTAAGTCTTCAGCCGGCGAGCACCGCGCGGATACCGTCGATGACGTATTGCACCGCGAGCGCCGCGAGCAGCACGCCGAGCAGGCGCGAGAGCACGACGGCCCCCGTGATGCCGAGTGCGCGTGCAATGCGGCCACCGGCCAGAAAGGTCGCGTAGCAGATCGCCATCACGACGCAGATCACGCCGATCAGCAGGGCGAGCGCAGCCAGGTTGCCGCCGGTGCGGCCGGCGATCAGCACGGTCGCGGTGATCGCGCCCGGCCCGGCCATCAGCGGAATGGCGAGCGGGAAGGCCGCGATATTGCGCACGTGCTCCTCCAAGGCTTGCTCGGCCGCCTTGGACTGCCGCTCGATGCGCACCCCGAGCACCATCTCGAAGGCGATCGAGAACAGCATCAGGCCGCCGGCGATGCGGAACGCCGGCAGCGTGATACCGACCACGCGAAACAGCCAGTCGCCGCCGATGGCGGTGCCGGCCAGCACGACGGTCGCGATGATGCAGGCGCGCGCCGCGACATGCCGACGCAACGCGCCTGGCAGGCCTTCGGTCACCGCGATGAACGTCGGAACGAGGCCGAGCGGATCGACCACGAGCAACAGCGTTACGAACGCGGACAGAAGCGTATCGAACGACATGATCGGAGCTTACGGACCTTCATTCGCGGGGTCGATGACGGGCGCTTTTGGCGCCGCGCCGGGCAATACGCCGAGGGGCGGGCGCGGGGCTTGAAAATTGGCGGTAACGTGCTGATATATAGAGGGAAAATAACCCCGTAAAAGGCCGTTTTGCGTTGGCGTTGCGGCGCCGGATCGGCTAAGAAATTTTCTCCAGATTCGCGAAGGCATTCCCGTTGGCTGACACTGACAATCCCTCGCCGGGCGACCAGAACCCTCCCGGCCCGTCCGACATTCGTCCGGTCTCGATCGCCGAGGAGATGAAACGCTCCTACCTCGATTACGCCATGAGCGTGATCGTGGCGCGCGCGCTGCCGGATGTGCGCGACGGCTTGAAGCCGGTGCATCGCCGCATCCTCTATTCGATGCATGAGCAGGGGCATCTGCCCGACCGCAAATACGTCAAGTCGGCGCGCGTCGTCGGCGACGTCATGGGTAAATATCACCCGCACGGCGACAGCGCGATCTACGACGCGCTGGTGCGCATGGCGCAGGACTTCTCGATGCGCCTGCCGCTGATCGACGGGCAGGGCAATTTCGGCTCGGTCGACGGCGATCCCCCCGCGGCCATGCGCTACACCGAGTGCCGCCTCGCGCATCCTGCGATGTCGCTGCTCGATGACATCGACAAGGACACGGTCGATTTCCAGCCGAACTACGACGGCAACAAGCGAGAGCCGGTCGTCCTGCCGGCGCGCTTTCCCAACCTCCTGGTCAACGGCGCCGGCGGCATCGCGGTCGGCATGGCGACCAACATCCCGCCGCACAATCTCGGCGAGATCATCGACGCCTGCATGGCCTTGATCGACGATCCGGCCCTCGGCATCGACGAACTGATCAACCTCGTGCCGGGTCCCGACTTCCCGACCGGCGCCACCATCCTGGGCCGCCAGGGCATCCGCACCGCCTATCATCTCGGCCGCGGCTCGATCGTGATGCGCGGCAAGGTCGAGATCGAGACGCTGCGGCGCGAGCGCGAGGCGATCATCATCACGGAAATTCCCTATCAGGTGAACAAGGCGCACATGGTGGAGCGCATCGCCGAGCTCGTGCGCGAGAAGAAGATCGACGGCATCGCCGACATCCGCGACGAGTCCGATCGTACCGGCTACCGGGTCGTGGTCGAGCTCAAGCGCGACGCCATGGCCGACGTGGTGCTCAACCAGCTCTACCGTTTCACGCCGCTGCAATCGACCTTCGGCGCCAACATGGTGGCGCTGGACGGCGGGCGTCCGCTGGTGATGACGCTCAAGGATCTGCTCGTCGCTTTCGTCGCGTTCCGCGAGGAGGTCGTCTCCCGGCGCACCAAGTTCCTCCTCACCAAGGCGCGCGACCGCGCCCATATCCTGGTCGGCCTCGCGCTCGCGGTCGCCAATATCGACGAGGTCATCCGGCTCATCCGCGCGGCGCCCGATCCCAACACGGCGCGCGAGGCCCTGATGGAGCGCGAATGGCCGGCCGCGACCGTCGCGGCGCTGATGGATCTGATCGACGATCCGCGCCACCGGATGTTGCCGAACGGCACCGCCAAGTTTTCCGCCGAGCAGGCCAAGGCGATCCTCGACCTGCGCCTGCAGCGCCTCACCGCGCTCGGCCGCGACGAGATCAAGGAGGAGCTCGACAAGCTCGCGGCCGAGATCCGCGACTATCTCGACATCCTGCGCTCGCGCGCGCGCATCCAGACCATCGTCAAGGACGAGCTCAAGGCCGTGAAGGACGAGTTCGCCACCCCGCGCCGCACCATCATCGTCAACCAGGAAGGCGAGATGGAGGACGAGGACCTGATCCAGCGCGAGGACATGGTCGTCACCTTCTCGCATCTCGGCTACGCCAAGCGCGTGCCGCTCTCGACCTATCGGGCGCAGAAGCGCGGCGGCAAGGGCCGCGCCGGCATGCAGACGCGCGAGGAGGATTTCGTCGCCCGCCTGTTCGTGGCGAACACGCACACGCCCGTGCTGTTCTTCTCCTCGCGCGGCCAGGTCTACAAGGAGAAGGTCTGGCGGCTCCCGGCGGCGGCGCCGCAGGCGCGCGGCAAGGCGCTGATCAACATCCTGCCGCTCGAGCAGGGCGAGACCATCACGACGATCATGCCGCTGCCCGAGGACGAGAAGACCTGGGCGCAGCTCGACGTGATGTTCGCGACCACG
>DATBZM010000402.1:0-10172 GCA_036513175.1 Xanthobacteraceae bacterium
CGGTCATGCCGCCGTCGACCATGCGACGCTGCCGGCGCGCCTCACGCACCATTTCGGCATAATGGCTTACGCCGGTGAGCTCATAGGTGGTCGGATCGACCAGCCCGAGCACATCGAAATCGACGAAACTGTCATTGAGCGGCGTGATCAGCGTGTCGGCCATCGAGTGGGCGAGCCGCGTCAGGTAGCTGTCCGTGCCCGGCGTGTCGATGACGACGAAATCGTGACTGTGCTCGACCGCCGTGACGGCGCTGGCGAAGCCGGCGAATTCCGTCGCCTCGTTGTCCTCGATCTTGAGCCCCTCGCCGCGCGTCACGCGGAAATGGGCCGGCAGCTCGAGCTTGAGCTTGGCGCGCTGCGCCCAGGCGCGCCGGTTGCCGACGTAATGGGTGAAGCTGCCCTGGCGCGAGTCGAGGTCGATGGTCGCGACCTTCTGGCCGGCCTTCATCAGCGCGACCGCGACATGCATCGCGGTCGTCGATTTCCCCGAGCCGCCCTTCTCGTTGCCGAGCACCACCACATGGGCGGATCGGGGCTGCTCCGTCCGCTCATTCTCCGCCGCGACCCGCATAGCCTCCTCCGGCGCCGATTTGTGTGATGCGCCAGTGCGTTGGTCAAGCGCTGGCCTGCGCGCGCTGCGTTCATGATGAATCGCCGCAAGAATCGCATGCGCGCATGGCGCGGCAGCGACGGCTCTGGTATTTTTCGCTGGCCGCCGAACGAGCCCCCGGACCGAGGTTACAAACACCCATGGGAGGGAAGATCCAGGTGGCGCGCTCGATCGTGGCGCTCGATCGCGCGCTGCGGCGGTTCCGGCGCGCCGGCAAGATCGCGCTGGTGCCGACCATGGGGGCGCTGCACAAGGGCCACCTCGCGCTGGTGCGCCAGGCGCGCCGGCGCGCCGACAAGGTGATCGTCTCGATCTTCGTCAACCCGGCCCAGTTCGGCCCGGCCGAGGATTTCGCCAGCTATCCCCGGAGCATGGCGAACGATCTCGCGGCGCTCGCCAAGCTCGACGTCGACGTCGATCTCGTCTGGGCGCCGAGCGCCGACGTGATGTACCCGGCTGGCTTTGCGACCCGCGTCGAGCCGGAAGGCGCGGCGCTCGCCGGGCTCGAGGACAAGTTCCGTCCCCACTTCTTTGCCGGCGTCGCCACCGTGGTGGCTAAGCTCTTCATCCAGTGCCGGCCCGATTTCGCGATCTTCGGCGAGAAGGATTTTCAGCAGCTCAAGGTCGTGACCCGCATGGCGCGCGATCTCGACCTGCCGGTGCGCGTGGTCGGTATTCCGACGGTGCGCGAGGCGGACGGCCTCGCGCTGTCCTCGCGCAACGCGTATCTGTCGCGCGACGAGCGCAAGGCGGCGCCGACGCTCTACCGCACGCTCGCCGCATGCGCCGACCAGATCGCGGCCGGCGGCCCGATCGCGCCGGCGCTCGCCGATGGCCGCAAGGTGCTCGAGCAGGCCGGCTTTGCGCTCGACTATCTAGAGGCGCGCCATGCCGAAACGCTGGCGCCGCTTTCGCCCGACACCGAGCGGCCGATCCGGCTGCTCGTCGCGGCGCGCCTCGGCAAGACGCGGCTGATCGACAATCTCGGAGTCCAATTCGGAGAGCGATGACCATGACGAGCGAAATCGCCAGCCAAACGCAGGTCGGTCCAGGCTTCGTGCGCACGATGGCGGCCTACAATGCGGAAATGAACCGCCGCCTCTATGCAGCCGCGGCGCGCCTCTCCGACGCCGAGCGGCGGACGCCGCGCGGCGCCTTCTGGGAGTCGATCCACGGCACGCTCTGCCACCTTTTGTGGGGCGACCAGAGCTGGATGTCGCGCTTCGACGGCTGGCCGCCGCCGGCCGTCAAGCAGCGCGACAGCGCCGGCCTGATCGCGGATTTCGCCGAGCTGAGCGGCCTGCGCGTCGCGGCCGATGAGCGGATTTCGGCCTGGGCGGCGCGGGTCGATGACGCCTGGCTCGCGCAAGACATGCTCTGGTTCAGCCAGTCGGCGCAACGAGAATTCCGCTCGCCGCGTTGCTTCACGGTCACGCACTTCTTCAACCACCAGACCCATCATCGCGGGCAGGCGCACGCGCTGATCACCGCGGCCGGCGAGAAGACCGGGGATACGGATTTGTTTCTGGTGGTTTGACCAACACTCCCCGCCTCATGGTGAGGAGCACGCGCGAAGCGCGTGCGTCTCGAACCATGGGCGGCGCATGCAAGCGGCGCCACCTGCACCCTTGGCCCATCCTTCGAGACGCCCGCCTTCGCTTCGCTACAGCGGGCTCCTCAGGATGAGGTAGAGCTCAGGGCATGTGTCGATGCTACGCCCGCTTGAGCCGCGCGATCAGCGGCAATCAATGCCCGAAGCGCTTCCTGAATTCCTCCGGAGTGTACGGCTTGCCCTCTGCGGTATCCACGATAGTGACCCCAAGGCTTTCCTGGCCGCCCTCTGCGACGGCAAGCGCGTCGGTCGCCGCATCCCTCTCATAGGACAGCTTTCCGTCCAGCGTGTTCACGTCGATCCGAAACCGCATCTTGCGCCTCGAGTCGTTCGAGCGTCCCGCCGTCAGGGATCGGAAGCCGGCGACACGGATTTGTTTCTGGTGGTGTGACCAACTCTCCCCTGCCTCATGGTGAGGAGCACGCGCGAAGCGCGTGCGTCTCGAACCATGGGCCGCGCATGCAAGCGGCGCCACATGCCCCTTGGCCCATCCTTCGAGACGCCCGCCTTCGCTTCGCTGCGGCGGGCTCCTCAGGATGAGGTAGAGCGCGGGGCATGTGTCGATGCTACGCCCGCTTCAAGTGCTCGATCTGCGGCCGCTCGCCCCTCGCCTTGGCGGTGATCGGCGGGCGCGGCATTTTTGCGATGCCGGGCTCGATCTCGAAGGTGTAGTCGAGCGAGTACCACGGGCCCTTCACGTCGGGCGACGGCGCCGGCTCGTTCTCGTGCAGCACGTAGTGGCCGATCAGGCGGCGGGTGACGCCGAACTGCGAGTCCGTCTCCAGGTTCGGGTCGTCGTCGGTGTAGACTTGGCTCACGTGGGTCTTGAAGCCGGGCTTGTAGATCAAAAAGTGCAGATGGGCGGGGCGGAAGTTGGCGCGGCCCTGCGCGCGCAAGAGGTCGCCGGTCGGGCCATCGACCGGAATCGGATAGCCCGACGGCTTGATGCTGCGAAAGCTGATGTGGCCCTCGGCGTCGGTCGTGAACGTGCCGCGCAGGTTCATGTCGGCCTGCACCGGGTCCTGGTTCTCGTAATAGCCCTCGGTCGAGGAGTGCCAGATGTCGACGTCGGCGCCCGCGACCGGCTTGCCATCGCGGTCCTTGACCCAGGCGTTGACGAACATCGGCGTGCCCGGTGTGGCCGAGCGCACGATCGAGGCGCCGTTCGGCATGCGTGGCGACTCGGGTCGCCAGAACGGGCCGAGCAGGTTGGCAGTGGTCTCGGTCGCGCCGCGGTTGCCGTTGTTGAGCAGGCAGATCAGCGTCGAGAAGCCGAGCGAGCCCGACATCAGCACCACCTCGTTGTGGCTCTCGGTGGTCGCCTGGCCGAGCCGCACGATGTAGCCGACCGCCTTCTGGAACTCTTCTTCCGTGAGCTTCACCTCGCGGGCGAACTCGTGCAGGTGGCGCACGAAGGCCGACAAGATCTCGCGAAAGCGCGGATCGGGCGCGCGCGCGATCTCGGCGAGCACGGCTGTGGTGACGTCTTCTTGCTTGTTGATGATCATCGGTCTTCCTTGGGATTTCCTTGCGACTTCCTCGACTACCTCATCATATCACGCCGGTGGCCCGCAAAAGACCCGTTGCTCGGCTGGAAATGCAGGGCAAATCGGGGCAGACTCGGCGTCAAATGCAGTGACCGGAGGACCGCCGTGGCAACCGTCTCGCACAAGAAGCAGGATCAGAAGCCCAACGCACCCGCAAAGCCGCCCGGGAAGGTCGACGCCCGCGCCGCCATGGAGGCGCTCAATGCGGATGCCGGCCCGCTCAACATCTGGCTGCGCACGCAGGCGAACGCGCCGGCGCAGCGGCCCTGGTTTCGCGACACCGGCATCGCGGCGGCGGGCGAGCTCGCGGGCGGCCGCGTCGGCAAGGCGCAGGTGAAGGCCGCGGCGCACCGGTGGAAATGGCAGGAGATCGGCCCTTACCTCGACCGCATCGCGGAAATCGCCCGCACCTCCGATGTCTCGCCGATCGAGTTCGCCGAGCGCCAGCAGTTCCTGCTCACCAATCCGGGTTTCGGCGGCCGCCTGCAGGTGACGAGCACGATCCGCTGCGCGGTGTCGATCTACAATCCGGGCGATGTCGCGCCGGTGCACATCCACACGCCCAATGCGAGCCGCACCATCTTGTCGGAGAACGGCGGCTACACCACGGTCGAGGGCGAGCGCTGCGAGGCCGCGCGCGGCGATCTCATCCTCACGCCGCACGGCACCTGGCACGACCACGGCAATGACGGCGCAACGCCGGTGGTGTGGATCGACGTGCTCGATTTTCCGCTGATCGAATATCTCGACTGCCTGTGGCTCGACGACGAGTTCGAGGGCGACCAGCTCTCAAACAGCCGCGCCCAGGCGCCCAAGCACGCGAGCGGCTACTCGCACCGGCTCTACGGCCAGGGCGGGCTGATGCCCGGCTTCGTATCGCACCAGCGCGGCATCGGCCGCGGCGCCAACCCGATGATCCACTACCGCGGCGCCGATGTGCTCGACGCGCTGCGCAAGCTCGCCAAGGAAAAGGGCGACCCCTACGAGGGCATCACCCTCGCCTTCGTCAATCCGGTGACCGGTGCGCCGGTGTTTCCCACCCTCGCGTACGGCGCGCAGCTGCTGCGCCCCGGCGAAGCGACGCAATGGAAGCGCGAGACCGCGAGCACATTCTATGTCTGCATGGAAGGCTCGGGCGCGACCGAGATCGCCGGCCAGCGCTTCGACTGGACGCGCAACGACATGTTTGTCGCGCCGAACTTTCTGTGGCGACGGCACGTCAACACCGGCAAGGACGACGCGGTGCTTTACTCCGTCTCGGAGGCGCCGCTCTTGGAGAAGATCGGGCAGTATCGGGCGCAGGGGAGGACGACCGATGGCGAGGTGACGGAACTCGTCGCCTGACGGTGCCGGTTCACCGGCCGGTTGCGCCGCGGTCGGCGCCCGTACGCTCAATGGATGCGCCATCCCCCTGGACTACTAAAAGATGTTCTGCGATCATAGCGTCAGGCTATGGGGAGGCGGCGATGCCCGATTGGTCGATCAAGTTCATTCCCGCAAACAATCCGAAGCCCGGCGTGCTTGCGGATTTCGTCCTCGACAATCCGGGAGACCCGGCAGGCCCGTTCGATGTCTTCCTGGGCGACAACGTCAGCTGGAACAACACGACCAAGGACGATCACTGGCCTGCCCTGTACGACCCCGTGGGCGGCGCCGGTCCGCCGGCGGGCAACCCGCAGCCGCTCGGCGACCAGCTCAAGCCGCGCACGTCGAGCGTGCAGTACAGCGTCGGCGCGGCGGCCGGATCGACCATCTGGTTCTGCTGCAAGCTGCATCCGAATGAGGTCGGCATCCTCAAGGTCATCGCGCCCGGCGCGCCGCCGACCGTGTGACGCGTGCGTGCGCCGCCACGCGGCGCCGGCCGGTGGTTGCGCCGGACCGGTTGGCCGCCGGCCGACTTGATCAAAGACAACAGCACTCAGCGACTCGAGCGAGGATGTCATGCCCAACGATCGCACCAAGCCTCTCCGCTCCGAACCGGCCCCACGGCTCGCCGTTGGCGCGCTCGGCCGCACCCTGGCACGCCGGCGCCTCGCGCTACCAGCCGCGTTTGCGGCGCTCATGCTGGCGATGCCGATGGCGCACGCGGGCGACTGTCCGAGCGACCAGCGCTTCTTCAAGGTTCCGGAAATCGTCTCGCAGACCATCATGCGGGACGGCAAGCCGATCTCGGTCCTGCGCGGGACGATGGAATTGACCGATGCGCAGGTGTTGATGATGACGCGCTTTCCGCCGCAGGGCCAGACGAAAGCGGTGGCTCCCGGCACGCCGGGCGCGATCTACAATTGCTTTGCGCAGACCGTGCGGGCGTTTCGCATTTTCCCCGCCCAACCGCTGCCGGCCGCGGACGGACAGACGGTCCCGGACCCGTATCCGGGCCCCACGCTGCGCGCCCGCCTGGGCGACATCGTCGAGCTGACCTTCGTCAATGATCTCGATCCTGCCCGCTTCGGCAAGACCGACGAGACCGGCGCCCAGGGCACGCCGACCGGCTGCGACGTCGTCGCCGGCGTCTACCCGGGCCCGGACAAGTACGCCGACTGTTTCCATGGATCGAGCACCGGCAACATCCACTTCCACGGGACCCATACCAATCCGAACGGGACGGGCGACAACGTCCTGCTCGAGGTCCGCCCCTCGCCGCGCGACGCGCAGAACCGGCCGACGATCACGCCGGACACCTACAAGAAGGAGTTCGATACGTTCTTCGCCGAATGCGAAAGGCACCTCGTCGGCAATCCGCTGGAGGAATGGCCGCGCAACTGGCAAGGACCGAATGATCCCCGCTACCCCGGCGGTTCCTCGCTCGGCCCATGGACGAAAAACGGCACCTGGACGGCGACGCAGATGGGCCTGCTCAACACCTCGGACAAGGCTGCCAATGAATCCGTCGTCATGAAAAATCGCTGGCCGCAATACTATATCGGCGCCTACCCGTATTGCTTCCAGCTTCCGTTCTACCCGGCCTCGAGCTTCCCGCCGCCGAAGGGCACCCTGCAAATGGGCCAGGCGCCCGGCACGCACTGGTATCACGCGCACAAGCACGGCTCGACCGCGATCGACGTCGCCAACGGCATGGTGGGCGCCTTCATCATCGAGGGTCCGTCATATGACGGCGAGCTCGACAAGTTCTACGGCACCGGCTGGACGCGCACCCAGCCCGTCATGGTGATCAACCAGCCGGGCGTCGCCCCCAACATGATGCGCAAGAACGGTCCGGCGCGGCAGGACAAGGGACCCGACCTGGTCGTCAACGGTCGCTTCGGGTCGATCATCGACATGGCGCCGGGCGAGGTGCAGATGTGGCGCATCGTCAACGGCTCGGGCCGCAGCGGCGTCTTCATCAAGGCGTTCCCGGCCGGATTCCACTTCCGCCAGATCGCCCAGGACGGCGTGCAGTTCGCCGACGTCAACTACCAGCAGAGCGAGGACCAATCGCTCCTGCTCGCCTCGGGCAACCGCGCCGACCTGCTCGTGATGGCGCCCAAGGCGCCCGGCATCTATCCGCTGATGGTCCAGCATGAGGTCGACCCCTCCGACCTCACCGGCTCCGGCGCCGCGATCCCGGTCGTCCTCGTGCAGATCAGGGTCAACAAGGACCTGCCGGCCGCGACCGGCCCGCACGCGCAATTCATCCCGGCGATGCCGAAGCCGCCGGCCTTCCTCGACAACATCACGGCCGCGGAGGCCAATGCGCCGCGCACCGTGATCGATCCGCGCTGTCACGCGCTCGACCCGAACTCCACCGCGCCGTGCGGCACCGCCAGCAATCCGCGCGTCGTCGTCTTCTCGACCGTCCCGCCCGCCTTCAAGACCGCCTCGCCCGGCGCGCAGCACATGATCGACGACCGGCAGTTCGAGGAGAATGCGGACGATACCAAGGTCGTCACCCTCGACACGGTCGAGGAATGGCAGATCGAGAACACGACGACGATTCCGGGGCCCGTCGCCCATCCGTTCCACATCCACGTCAATCCGTTCCAGATCGTGGAGGTGTTCGACCCGAACGCGACGGTGGTGGGCTCGAGCGGTCAGACGCTGGCGAAATACATCACCACCAAGCCGACCCCTCAGAACCAGAACATCCAGTGCCAGATCGATCTCGACAACAGCGCCACCTGGTTCGATTGCCACAACACGCTCGCGGACGACAAAACCCCGCGGGTCTGGTGGGACGTCTTCCCCATCCCGTCGCCCCTTGCGGTCACGGTCGGGGGAAAGAATTACGTCGTTCCCGGCCACTTCCGCATGCGCAGCCGCTTCGTGGACTTCCCCGGCGAATACGTGATCCACTGCCATATCCTCGCGCACGAGGACCGTGGCATGATGGCGCTCGTCGAGCTCAGGGCGCCCACCGCCCCCTCGCTCATTGGGTTGTACCATCATCACTGACGCGCGCATGACCGGGCGGCGCCGCGGATGACGCCGGAGATTTCGGTCGAGGGGCGCGGCGAGGCCGCCGTGGCCGAGGACAGGGTCATATCCGCCTTCGACGCCGCGGCACCGGCGTTCGAGCGCCACCGCACGCTGCCCGACGCGGTGCCGCCGGCCATTCGCGCGGCCGTGCTTGCGGCGCTTGGGGAGCCGTCGCCGCGCCTCCTCGACCTTGGCGCCGGCACCGGCCGCTTCGGCCGGCCGTTCATCGCGGCAGGCGACGCCTACGTGGGCATCGACCTCGCGTTCGCCATGCTGCATGAGTTCGCCGCGTTCACGGCGACAGGACGGTCCGCACCGAGCCTCGCCCAGGCAGACGGCGAGCGCCTCCCCTTCCCCGACGCGACGTTCGACGCGGTGCTGATGATCCAGGTGTTCGGTGGCATGCGTGGATGGCGCCGCGTCCTCGACGAGGCGCGGCGCGTGCTGCGGCGGTCCGGCGCGCTCGTCCTCGGCCGATCGGTCGCGCCCGCGCACGGCGTCGACGCGCGCCTGCGCGAGCAGCTGGCGCTGATCCTCGGGGAGCTTGGCGTCGCGCGGCAGGCGAAGAACATGCGCGAGGACGCGCAGCAATGGCTCGCCGCGCAGGCAAGCCGCAGCACCTACGTCGTCGCGGCGACCTGGAGCGCCGAGCGCACCGCGCGCGCCTTTATCGATCGCCACCGCACCGGCGCGCGCTTCTCCGCCCTGCCCGACGCGATCAAGGACACGGCGCTGCGCCACCTCGCCGACCGGGCCGTCGCCACGTTCGGCACGCTCGATGCCGGCACGCGCGAGCAACATTCATTCGAGCTGCGGATTTTTCAGTTTGCCCCCGGAGACGCGCATGCCTGACACGCTCGACAATGCCGTGCTGACCGACCTCGGCCAGCGCCTCATCGCCGGATCGCTCAGCGACGCCGCGCTCCAGCGCGCGACCGAGGCGACGCCGAATTTCGCGATTCTCCCGTGGGTGAACGTGGTCAAGATCGGCGGCCAGAGCATCATGGACCGCGGGCGCAGCGCGGTCGGTCCGGTGGTCGACGAGATCGTCGCCAACCTCAAGCGCCACAAGATGATCCTCGGCACCGGCGCCGGCACGCGCGCGCGCCACGTCTACAGCCTGGCGATCGACCTCGGCCTGCCCACCGGCGTGCTCACGGTGCTCGGCACCGCGGTCGCGTGGCAGAACGCACAGATGCTGCAATATCTGCTCGCCCAGCACGGCATCGCGTTCATCGAGCCGGAAGGCTTTGCCTCGCTGCCGCACTACCTGATGGAGCGCGGCGCCGTGATCTGCCAGGGCATGCCGCCCTACAAGCTGTGGGAGCACAATCCGAGCGAGGGCCGCATTCCGCCCGAGCGCACCGACACCGGCTGCTTCCTGATCGCCGAAGTCTTCGGCGCCCGCAAGATGATCTACGTCAAGGACGAGGACGGGCTCTACACCGCCGACCCGAAGAAGGACCGCAACGCCAGGCACATTGCGCGCATCAGCGTGCAGGAGCTGCTCGCGCACGACCTCGACGACCTCATCGTCGAGCGCGCCGTGCTCGAGCTCATGCTCAAGGCGCGCAACATCGCGGAAATCCAGTTCGTCAACGGCCTCAAGCCCGGCCAGCTCACCGCCGCGCTCGACGGCGCGCCGGTCGGCACCATCATCTACAACGCCGCGCGCTAGAGCATGATCCCGAAAAGTGGAAACCGGTTTTCGGAAAAGATCATGCTCGAACAAGGAGCCGCCCAATGAACGACACCCCGGGAAGCGCCCAGCACGTGGTCTCGCGCCTGATGCGCGAGTCGCTGATGGACAAGACGCTGATCCGCGCGACCGAATCCCCGGTGCGCGCGATCCTGCCCAACCTCAACGTGATCCAGATCGGCGGCCTGTCGATCATGGACCGCGGCCACAAGGCGCTCATCCCGCTGCTCGACGAGATCGTCGCCAACCAGGCGACCTGGACCCAGGTGGTCGGCGTCGGCCCGGGCG
>DATBZM010000403.1:0-15746 GCA_036513175.1 Xanthobacteraceae bacterium
TAGCGTATTCGAGCCACCTGTCCGGTCCGGCGACCAAGTCGCCAGGCCGGTGACTTCAAAGGCCCCCGACGGGGCCTTTTCCTTTTTCGGCTGCCGCCGCACGGGCTGCGGCAGCCGAAACTTTCCTGCGCGACCGCAAGCGCCCTGCCGGCCGTAGCCCGCAGGGCGAAGGCGGGTCACCACGAGCCGTAATAGTCGCCGTCATCGTAGCCGTTGGCATAGGGCCCGCAGTAGCCGCCCGAGCTCCAATAATTGCCGCCATAGTAGCAATTGTACGAGTAGTCGTAGTCGTCGTACGGGTAGCCCCAGTTGAAGAAGCCGCCGCGGACATGGCGATGGCCGCCGCGCCAGGCCCAATTATGCGCCGCGCCGTTGGCGGCATAGCCGCGATACGCGTTGCCGCGATAGGCTTGGTCGCTGAAGCGGTTGCCGCCGGTGAACGTGTTGGCGCGCACGTTCGGCGCAGCACCCGTCGTCTCGTTGCCGCGGAAGCTCGGCGCTGCCGCCATTCCGCCGCGGAAGCTCGGGGCCATTCCGCCGCGCGCGCCGGCGCTGAAGCTCGGTCCGCCGCCGTGGCCAATCGCGCCACCGCCGCCACCACGACCACCACCGCCGCCGCCACCGCCATGCGGGGCCGCCGCGGCGATATCGACCGCCGATGCGCACACCAGCGCGAGCGCGGCCGCACCCATCAACAAGGTCCTCACTCTCATCACACTTCTCCTGACATGCTTTGCCGACGCGCGTCCGCGCACGGACATCGCCGCGGGCGGCGCAATCGCGTCTCGACATGATCCGGGCGATGCGTCTCACGCGCGCGCAACCTGCGCCTGCGCGCCGTCACCCTTCGTCCCTATGGACTAAATGCTGCGACGGCGCGGGCGTTCCCTCGGCGATGTGCCGCAGGCGCGCGGCGCGAAGCGTCAGGCGCTTTTCGGGATCATGCGCTCGCCGCGCAGCACCTCGAGCCGCAGCGGCAGCATGGCGCCGAGCCAGGCGGCGTGGTCGGAATGGTCGGCGACGTCGTTGCCGGTCTCGGGATGCAGCAGAACGCTGAGCCCGTCGCGATTGAGCATCAGCCAGGGCAGGAACCCGGCGAGCATCTCGCGCGGGAACGCGATCTGGAACATCGCCGCGGTGTGCGGGCCGACGAGCTCGTCATGCCAGCGGCCGAGCGTCGCCTGCGGAAAGGCGGCGGCGACGCGCGCGCGCAGGCGCTCGGCGCGCTCGCGCGTGGTGGCCGGATCGTAGTAGACATGGGCGTGATAGTCCCGGATGATGGCGGGGTCGCTTGGCACGGCTGCAGTCCTTTGCGCACAGGGCGAATAACGAATAGTAAAGCCCAGTCCGCCGCTATTCGCCACTCGCCATTCGCTATTCGCCACCCCCCAACGGAGGCAAAAGATGAGCAAATATCTGCTGGTGAGCTTCAAGACCTGTCCGTGGGTGCAGCGCTCGGCGATCGTGCTGCGCGAGAAGAAGACCGAGTTCGAGTTCCGCCACATCGAGCCGGACAACCGGCCCGACTGGTTCCTCGCCGTCTCGCCGCACAAGAAGGTGCCGGTGCTGCGCGTCGACGACGCGGTGTCGCTGTTCGAGTCGAACGCGATCAACGAGTATCTCGACGAGACGATCGCGCCGCGGCTGCATCCGGAAGATCCGATCGCGCGCGCGATCAACCGCGCCTGGACCGACTACATCCCGACCTTCTCGGAGGGCGTCACCGGCTGCGCCTATGCGGACAGCGAGGCCGACTACGCCAAGGCGGTGGCGAAGATCCCGGTCGCCTTCGATCGCCTCGATAAGGCGCTCGCGAAGCAGGGCGCCGGGCCGTTCTTCAACGGCGCGAAATACTCGCTGGTCGACGCCGCCTATGCGCCGTTCCTGCAGCGCTACTTCTTCCTCGACCGCATCCGCCCGCTCGGCGAGATCGAGAAATACCCGCGCCTCAAAGCATGGGCGGACGCGCTGCTCGCGCGCCCCTCGACCCACTCGTTCCCGCAGCCCGAGTTCGAGGCGATGTACCGGGCGAACGTGAAGCGCCGCAACAAGTGGATCTCGCAGTTCGTCGCCGACGCCGCGATCGCGGCGGAGTAGCGCGCCCGGATCCGGCGGTGCCGCTCAGGAGAAAGCGCGGCGCCAGCTTGCGGCCGTGAGCTTGGCGAGCTCGGCGTGGTAGGTCTCGAAGGCCACCCCGTCGACCGGCGCTTCGCGCATGATGTCGTGCAGATGGATCGCGAGGACCGAGCCGATGGCATGGATCGCCTCGTGGCGGTCGAGGCCCTCGGCGATCAGAGCATCCAGCTTGCGGTACGTCCGCTCATCGAGCTCGGCGATCTGGTTCTCGACCGCGGCATGAATGCTCGCGTGCAGGTCTTCCTGCGGCAGGTCGATGCCGGCGCGACGATGATAGTCCTTCACGAGCCGCAACCGCTCATCCTCATCGAGCGCGGTCCATTGGCCCGAATCGGGCTCGATCAGCGGGTCGTACGCGGTGAGCGGCGGGTCATCCACAAACGCGTCCCCGACATCGGCCCCGGGGCGAAAGCGCGCCGCCGTCGCCCGTTCGAGCTGCTGCGCCTCGATCTTGTCGAGACAGCATTTCTTGAACTTCTTGCCGCTGCCGCATGGGCACGGATCGTTGCGCCCGACGTCCCGGTACGGGTTGACGGCGGGACCGTCGCCCGCGCTCCACAGCACCCGCTCGCCGCCGTCGCCCGCGTCCTCGTCCTCTCCTTGCGCCCCCCATGTCGAGAGCTCCTCGATCGTGTCGCCGAACAGCTCGAATTCATGCTCGATCTGTCCCGCCGGCTTGCCGGCAAGGGCGTTGGCGAGATCCTCCTCGAAGTCCTTGAAGTCCAACCATCCGGGATGGATGAGCTCGCGCTCGAAGGCCTCGTGCACGAGCGGCACCAGATCGGCAAGCCCGAGCATCGCGATCGCGTGCTGCCAGCCATCCCACACAAAGCAGGTGTCCTGCGGCGCAAGCTCGCGGAAGCAGGCGCGCAAGAACACGGCGGCCTGCTCGCGCGGCAGCTCGCCGCGCAAAGTGAGCATGGCAAGCGTCTCGCACATGCGCGAGCGGATGGTTTCGTCCGCGTCGGGCTCGCGAATGATCTCGTAGAGCGGGCCCGGATCGCCGTCGAACACCGCCGCCATCACGCGATGACTGGTCTCGGGGATGGCATCACCCAGGACCTCCCCGATGTCGTCGCGCGGCAGCCGCAGCAGCGCGGCGAGCGGCCGGTAGGCGGATTTTTCGCGCCATTCGCCGAGCAGATGGAAGACGAGGAAGAGCGCGTCGGCGTCGGCGTCGGCATATTCGCCGGCGACGAACCGCTCGATCACTTGCACGAAGGCGGGCGCCACGGCGGCGCGGTTCGCGCTCGCCGCCCGTATGGCCTCGACCGGCATGCCGTCGGCGCTTGCGAGCTCGTGAAGGATTTGTGTCGCGTCCATCGCAAAGCCTCCTGGAACAGCCGGCCGGACCGGCGCCGCGACAAGGCGCCGGCTCGAAGCCGAGCGGCATTTGATACGGGTTTGTTGCGGCAAGAAAGCGCCCTTACGGCTTGTTCATAAAATTCTGCGCAAAGTCCGGCGGGCCGCGCGACGGATTGAGCGGGTCGCCGCCCACCCCCATCCGTCGCGAGGCGCGGACCACCGGCAATGGCAAGGATCGTCATCATCGGTGCGGGCCTCGCCGGCAGCCTGCTTGCGAGCCGGCTGGCGGCGCGCCATCGCGTCATCGTGATCGAGCAGGCGCGGCGCAGTGCGCCGCTGCGGGTCATCGACCGCGGCCGCGCCGCCGGTCTCGACCCGCACCTCGGCATGGGGCTCGGCGGTACGACGTATCTCTGGCACAACGGCCTGATCGAGCTCGAGCCGGGCGACTATGCGGGCTGGCCCCTGCGCGCGGACGACCTCGCGCGCCACATCGCGGCCGCGCACACGGCGCTGTCGGGCGCGAGCCTTGCGCGGGTGCGCGAGATCGCGGCCGAGCTGCGCAACGGTTTTGCGGCGGCGGGCGTGCCGGAAAAACTGCTCGGCAGCCCGATGTTCTATCCGGCGCAGCGGCGCAATCTGTGGCACGCCGAGAACCCGCGCGGCGTCGACACCGTGATCGGCCGCGTCGAGCGGCTCGACCTCGCGGACGGACGCGTGCGCGGCGCCGTCCTGTTCGGCGGCGCCGCGCCGGTCGCGGGCGACGTGTTCATCCTCGCGGCCGGCGGGCTCGGCAGCCCGGCAATCCTGCAGGCGAGCGGCGCGAGCGCGTTTGCGAACGCGGGGCGGTTCTATTTCGACCATCCGGTCGGCTTCGTCGGCGAGGTCGCGCTCACCGCTGACCTCAACCGCTTGTGGAACCGGTTCGACGCAGGCCTGCAGGGCAGCGTGCGGCTGCCGCTCGTCATCGCGGCGCGAGGGCAGAAATTCGCCTTCTACCTGCGACCGGCCGGCCCGACCGCGCTCAAGGCGAAGAGCGTGCTGTCCGACCTGCGCAACAACCCGTTCGACCCGCGCCTGCATCTGCAGCTGCTCCTGCATTCGAACGACATCGTCGAGGCGCTGTCGCTGCGCGCCGGCATCAACATCCCGACCCGCCGCTTCGTGCTTTACATGTCGGCCGAGCAGCGCCCGCAGGAGGAGCGCGCGATCGCCGGCTCACCCGGCGCGGTGACGCGCGACTGGCGGCTCGACGATGAATTCTTTCGCGCCGCGCAGGACGCGATCCAAGGCCTGCTCGATGCGCTCGCGCCGATCACCGCGCGCAGCACGGTGTTCGATCACTGGGCCACCGGGCTCGAAACCGCCGCGCACCACTGCGGCACCTGCCGCATGGCGGCGTCGGCCGAGAGCGGCGTTGCCGACGCGGACGGGCGCGTCTTCGGCGCCGAGAACCTCTACGTCTGCGACGGATCGGCGATCCCGGCTGCCGGCTACGCCAATACGGGACTGACCATCGGCGCGCTGGCGCTGCGCCTCGCGGAGGAGATCAATGCCTGACATCGTCATCAGCGGCGCCGGCGGGTTCATCGGCCGCCATCTCACGTCCGCGTTCGCCGCCGCCGGCCGCACCACGGCGAGCTACCGCGCGTTTCGCGACGGCGGCGAGACCGCCGACACCTTCGTGCATTGCGCCAACATCCACGCCGACCCGCGCGACAACGCGGCCTTCACGGCGGACGTGCTGGCGACGGTCGCACCCCGCGTGAAGCGGTTCGTGCAGTTGCAGAGCTTTGCCACCCTGCACGGCCTCGGCCGGCTCGACGCGACGCGCTTCAATTTCGGCAAGGCGCCGCTCGTGATGGCGCCGTATGGCCTCGGCAAGCTGATGCAGGAGCAAGCGATCTGCGCCGAGGCCGCGCGGCATCCCGCGCTCGCGGTCCGGCTCCTCTATCTGTCCGTGGTGCTCGGCGAGGGCGGCTCGTGGTCGCGCGTGCTCGATCAGGCGCGACGCAATGGCGTCGCGCTGCCGCCACTGATGAGCGGCGCGGCGCGCGCGAACTACATCGAGGTGGGCGATGTCGCCCGCCACCTGCTCGATACGCGCAGCGACCTCGCGCCGGGCATCGCGCGCGCGATCCTCAACCGGCCGGACAGCGCGAACCTCGTGTGGGAGGCGTTCTTCGCCGGCGCCCAGGTGACGCATGAGCGCTCGCCGAAGTCCCTGGTGAAGCTCGCGGTGACGCACGCCGCGCTGCATGCCTATCGGCTCAAGAGCGTGCTCAAGCCGGCCAAAATCCCCGCCGGCACGATCGATCGCCGGGCGCCGCATGCGCCTTCACCGGCGCCGGCGGCGGCCGCTGCGCAGCCGGTGCGCTTCACCGGCCTGATCCAGCACATCGTGCGCACCCAGCCATATCTGCCGGCGTGAAACGGTTTATTCACCGTAACCGCGGCATGCCCACCAAGCCTTAACGTCGGGCCTCTACATAAGACCGGGCGGGCGAGGAGGTGCGAGGTGGCGATTACCGAGAGCGACGCCAGCGGGTTCGCCCGCGTGTTTCCGCGCGCGATCGCGGCGCGCCTCAACGCGTGGCGCCGCGACGGCAGCGACCGCGCGGTGGCGCAGCGCAACGCGGGCTCGGCCTTCCTCATCCGCAGCGCCAGCGCCGGCATCATCTATCTCACCCAGGTGCTGCTCGCCCGCTGGATGGGGCGCTTCGAATTCGGCGTCTATGTCTATGCCTGGGCCTGGGTCGGCTTCCTCGGCATGTGGGCGGCGGGCGGCATCGCGCCCGCGGCGCAGCGCTTCATTCCGGAATACCGCGCGCGCGGCGACGAGCAGGGCTTGCGCGGCTTCCTGCTGGGAAGCCGCTGGGTGAGCCTGGCCTACGGCACGGTCGTCGGCCTCCTGCTCGCCGCAACCGTGCTGATGTTCGGCAACAAGATCGCGCCCTACTATTTCATGCCGCTGCTGATCGGCGCCGCCGTGATCCCGATCTTCCCGGTCTCCTCGGTGCAGGACACGATCGCGCGCTGCTTTAGCTGGATCGAGCTCGGTCTCATCCCGAACTACGTCATCCACCCGCTCATCATCTGCGCCGCGGTGGCCACGGTGCATTTCCTCAGCGGCGGCGTGACGGCGGTGCACGGCCTCCTCGCGGCCGCGCTCGGCATGTGGACCATGACGCTGATCCAGACCGCGCTGCTGCGGCGCCGTCTCAAGCGCGCGGTCGCGCCCGGCGAGCGCCGCTACGAGCTGCGCTACTGGATGGTGACGTCGCTGCCGATCGCCTTCGTCGACGGCTTCTTTCTCCTCTTGACCTATGTCGACACGCTGATCCTGCAGATATTCGTCGGGCCGGCCGACATCGCGGTCTACTATGCGGCGACCAAGACGCTGGCGATCGTCAACTTCATCTATTTCGCGGTTTCGGCGGCCTGCGCGCACCGCTTCGCGCAGTATTACGTCGCCGGCGAGCACGACAAGCTCGCGCGCTTCCTCAAGGACGCGGTGCGCTGGACGTTCTGGCCCTCGCTTGCGCTCGGGCTGACGCTCCTTGCGCTCGGCAAGCCGATCCTCGCGTTGTTCGGCCCGGGCTTTTCCGACGGCTATCCGCTGATGTTCATCCTCGCGGTCGGCCTGATGGCGCGCGCCTCGGTCGGGCCGGCCGAGCGGCTGCTCAGCATGCAGGACCAGCAGGTGGCGAGCGCCTCGATCTATGCGTGCGCGTTCGCAACCAACCTCGTGCTCTGCCTGATCCTGATTCCGCGCCTCGGCCTCACCGGTGCCGCCGCCTCGACCGCGACCGCGATCATCACCGAGTCGGTGCTGCTGTATGTGGTGACGAAACGGCGCCTCGGCCTGCACATTTTCATATTCGGGCGGTAAGCTGCCGCCATCGGGAACGCAACCGCCTCGCGTCGGGCGGACGACCGCCCGCCACCATGCTTCGACTTGCCATGCGATTTGCGCCTTGGCTCGCGTTGATCTTCCTGTCGTTCGCTGCCGCCGCGGCGGCGCAGGAGCAGCCGGCGATTCTCGGCGACCGGCCGAGCATGCCGGCGAACGCGCTCACGACCGAGTCGCTCTGCCTCCTGTTCGAGTCGGCGACGACCGCCAACGGGTTGCCGCTCGACTTCTTCGTACGGCTGATCTGGAAGGAGAGCCGGTTCAAGCCGGATGCGATTGGGCCGGTCACGCGCAGCGGCGAGCAGGCGAGCGGGATCGCACAGTTCATGCCGGGCACGGCGGCCGCGCGTGGGCTCGTCGATCCGCGCGATCCGATCGCGGCGCTGCCGAAGGCGGCGGAGCTCCTGCGCGACCTGCGCGCGGAATTCGGCAATCTCGGGCTGGCGGCGGCGGCCTACGACGCCGGACCGCGGCGCGTGCATGATTGGCTCGCCGGCACCGGGGGCCTGCCGGCGGAGACGCGCGACTATGTCGCGGCGATCACCGGGCGCTCGGCGGAAGACTGGAAGGGCGTGAAGGACATCGCGCCGCCGCCGCCACCGAACGGATGCGTCAGCCTGGTCGTGCAACTGCGCCATTCACCGAGCCGCTTCGTCGCTGCGCTGGAGGAGCACGTCGCGGCGGGCGCGAGCCGGCCGTGGGGCGCCGAGCTCGCCGCCGGCTTCTCGCGCGAGCGCGTGCTCGCGGCCTACGCGGCGCTCGAAACGCGCGAGCGCGCAGCCCTCGTGGGCGCCGACGCGATCATCGTGCACGGGCGCTTCCGCAGCCGCGGCACGCGCGACTTCTACCAGGTGCGGATCGGCGCCGACACGCGCCGGGATGCCGAGGATGTCTGCCGGCGGCTCGAGCGCGCCGGCGCCGCCTGCCTGGTGCTGCGCAACGCGCACGGAAGCGCGGAGGCGATCGGGACAAAGAAATGACGATCCTGTCATGGCCGGGCACAGCCGTTCGAAGAACGGCGTCGCTTCGCTCGCCTATAGCCGTTCGAAGAACGGCGTCGCTTCGCTCGCCTATGGTCCCGGCCATCCACGTCTTTCTCACGGCAATTCAGCAAGCAAGACGTGGATGCCCGGCACAGGGCCGGGCATGACGAAGGTCAGTGCAAGCTCGGCGACTTGAAGAAGCGGTTGCGGTCGGCCGACACGACCTTCTGCTCGAACGTCTTACCGTCGCGATAGACGGTGAGCGGGATCTCGGCGCCGGCCGGGCCGCGCGACCAGATGCGGCGGTAGAGCCCGGCGAGGTCGCTCACCTCGACGCCGGCGACCGAGAGCACGACGTCACCGGTGTTGAGGCCGGCCTTCTGCGCCGGGCCGCCCTTGGCAAGGCCGACGACGACGATGCGATCCTCGATCTCGGTCGCGTAGAGGCCGAGCCAGGGACGCGGCGGGCGGTTGGCGCGGCCGGTCTTGAGCATGTCGTCGAGGATCGGCTTCACGAGGTCGATCGGCACGATCATGTTGAGGTCGCCGCCCGGCTTGCCGCGCTCGGGCGCCTGCTGCATCTGCAGCGAGCCTATCCCCAGGAGATCGCCGGCCGATCCGATCATCGCGGTGCCGCCCCAGTTGGGGTGGGCGGGCGTGGTGAAGATCGCCTCGTCGAGGACATATTCCCAGTAGCCGGCGAATTCCTGCTTGGCGACGATGCGCGCCGCGACCGAGCGCGCGCGCCCGCCGGCGCCGCCGATCACGACCGGATCGCCGACCCGGGTGTCGTTCGAGCGGCCGAGCGCGAGGGAGGGCAGCTCGAGGCGGGCGAGCGGCTGCACAAGACCGAAACCGGTCTCCTGGTCGTAGGCGAGCGCGTGGCCGGGCACCGGCGGACCCTCCGACGGGGTGAGCCACACCTCCTCGGCCTCGGTGACGAGGTAGCCGATGGTCAGCACCACGCCGCGGTCGCGGATCAGCACGCCGTGGCCCATGCGCTCGGTTCCGAGCGTCTCCGCCGTGAAGGCGTCCTCGGGAATCTTGGTGTGGACGGCGAGCACCGCCGACAGCGCGCGGTCGAGATCGTAGCCGTAGTCCGCCTGCTTGGGACGGGCCGACGGCGGCACCTGCCAGTCGCCTAACGATGCCATGCGGCAACTCCTCTTCGCATTCCTCTTTGAATTCCTCTTGAATCATCCGGCCGTCTGAACGAGCCGACGCGCATGCGTATCGGCGCCGCGCTGGGTGTCGAACACCCAGCGCGCGATCTCGGCGTAGGAGGCGAACCAGACATCCGGATACTGCGCCATGTATTTAAGTATCTTTTCCATGATTGCCGAGACCAGCGGCCGGCCGCCGAAATGACAATGCATGGACAGCGCGAGCAGCGCCGGCGGCTCGCGCCAATATAGGTAGTCGAACGTCTCCTTGTAGACGTCCCACAGATCCATCGGGCTCGCGCGCAATACACGGTTATCGGTGAAGTCGCTCGCCGGAATGTGCACGATCGAGCCGCCGCTGGTCTCGATGACGTTGGGCAGATCGCTGTCGCGGCCATCGCCGTGCCAGATGAGCTTTTCCTCGATCAGGATTCGCCGCGTGTGCTCCGTATAGGCGAGCACAGGGCTGAGCCAGCCGACCGGCCGCATCCCCGAGACTTTCTCCAGCACGTCGAGGCATCTGCGGATGGTCGCGCGCTCCTCGTCGGGCGTCATGTAGGCGAGCAGCTGGTCCTGCACGTAGCCGTGCCCGGCGACATCGTGGCCGGACTTGACGATCTGCGCGACCGCCTCGGGGTAGAGCTCGGCGCAGCGCGCGTTGACGCAGAAGGTGCCGCGCATGCCGTTGCGGCGCATCAGCTCGATGATGCGCCACACGCCGACCTTGCCGCCGTAGCTGCCCCAGGCGATGCCGCCGTGGTCGATGGTGCCCGGCTTGAGCGGCGTCGCCTGCACGCCATAGGGCGGCGGCTTGCCTTCCGACCAGGTCTCCAGCATCGCGGTCATGGTCACCGCGATGCGCTTGCCGTCGGGCCAGGCGAAGGGGCGCTTGCTCGTCACGGCCTTAAACCTCACGCCTTCGCACTAGCGTCGAGGAAGTCCTTGGTCCAGGCCGCATAGTCGGCGGCCCGCGTCGCCTGTCGCAACAGGTCGGACGGCGGCGAGATGTTCTGCAGCTCCCACGACGGCGTGCCGTCGCGCAACGCCTTGAGCGTCGCATGGATCGCGTTGACGGCGGCGTTGAACGGCGCGTGCCCTTGCAGGCAGATGCGCACATTGCGCGCCGCGAGATAGTCGCGGTCGTAGAGCTCCTTGGCGGCGCTGCCGAGAAACAGCGGCTTCGTCACCGCGGCCGCGACCTCGTCGAGCTCGGCGCGGGTTTTCACGCCGGCCATGAACAGCATGTCGACGCCCGCCTCCGCATAGGCCTTGAAGCGCGCGATCGTGTCGGCGACGCCGGTGATCGTCAACGCCGCGGTGCGCCCGACGATGACGAGGCGCGGATCCTGGCGCCCGGCGAGCGCCGCCTTCATCTTGCCGACGCCCTCGGCGATCGAAATGAGCTTCGTTTCGGTCGCGCCGTAGGGCGTGGGCAGCAGCGTATCCTCGATGGTGAGGCCGGCAACGCCCGCGGTCTCCAGCTCCTCGACGGTGCGCTTGACGTTGAGCGCGTTGCCGTAGCCGTGGTCGGCATCGACCAGGAGCGGCAGCTTGCCGGCACGGTTGATGCGATAGGCCTGGTCGGCGAATTCGGTCAGCGTGAGCACGACGATATCGGGCGCGCCCAGCACCGCGAGCGAGGCGACCGAGCCCGCGAACATGCCGGCCTCGAAGCCCAGATCCTCGGCGATGCGCGCCGAGATCGGATCGTGCACCGAGCCCGGATGAATGCAGCGCCCGCTTGCCACGATGGCGCGCAGACGCTCGCGCCGGTCAGTCCAATCCATGCCTTGCCATTCCCTTGTCCGGTCCGCCGGAGCGGCGAAGTTCCGCGATTCTACACGGCCGATAAGCCGCCGTCCTCCCGCCTCCGCGCCGCTTGTGCGGCGCTTCGGCGGGCAGGCCCGCCGTACGGCCGCAACGATTGCGTGATCGGCTGGGGGCTGGCGAAATGCGCGCCTCGCCTTCATCCTGCCCCAAGTTTCGCCGATAAAAGGCGGGGGATAGTGGGATTTCACATGATAGCTGTACGTGCCGCCACCTGGGTCGCGCTGGCGACCGGTCTTGCCTTTGCGTTGGGTAGCGCATCGGCACAGTATTACCCGTCGGGCCCGGCCTATCCGGGCGGTCCGGCCTATCGCCCGGCCCCGCCCCCCACGGACGAGGATGACCAGCAGCCCGGCATGTACGCGCCGGCCCCGCCGCCAAACTACGGCCCGCCGCCCGCCCAGCCGATGTATCCGGGCCAGGCGCAGCAGCCCTACGCGCCGCGGCAGGCGATGCCGGCCCCGGCGGCCGGCACCAATTTCCCGCCGCCGGCCGATTATCCCTGGGTGCATGACCGCAATGCCTATCCGGGCGGGCCGGTCGCCAATGCGCCTGGGCCGGCGCCTGCGCCTTATGACGGCCAGTCGCCCTACCAGTCGGGCCACATGCTCAACCAGAACCCCGACGTGCCGCGGCCGTCCGTCCCGGTCGATGCGGGCGCGAACAATGTTCCGTCCGCGGCGCCCAACAATCAGGGCACCACGGTCGCATCGCTGCCGCCGGACATCCGGCCCGAGCAGCCGGATGAACACCAGGACCTCGCGCCGCAGTTCAAGCGCCAGGTCGTCCCATACGCGACCAACGAGCCAGCCGGCACCATCATCGTCGATACGCCCAACACCTATCTCTACCTCGTGCTCGGTCACGGCCAGGCGATGCGCTACGGCATCGGCGTCGGCCGCGAGGGCTTCACCTGGACCGGCACCGAGCGCATCAGCCGGATGAAGGAGTGGCCGGACTGGTTTCCGCCCAAGGAGATGATCGATCGCCAACCCTACCTGCCGCGCTTCATGGCAGGTGGCCCGTCGAACCCGCTCGGCGCGCGCGCGATGTATCTCGGCCACACGCTCTATCGCATCCACGGCACCAATCAGCCCTCGACCATCGGCACCTTCGTGTCGTCGGGATGCATCCGGCTGGTCAACGAGGACGTCGAGGACCTGTTCAGTCGCGTGCAGGTCGGCACCCGTGTCGTCGTGCTGCCGGGCGCGAACCAGCCGCCGACCACCGCCGACGCCGGTCCGCCCACCGTGGTGCATTAGAGCGTTGGCGCATATCCTTGTCGGCGAACCGGCGTCCACTTCGCCGGGATATGCGCTGAGGCCCGTTCCTCCCGGTTGACGCCGCGCGCCCATGCCTTCACCATGGCGATGGGCGTGAGGCGAGTGTCATGAAAACCCTGGTTGCGTTGGCGTGCGCGGGCTGGCTCACGGTGCCGAATGCCGATCCGCCCAGCACCTTGCCGCTCGCCTTCGGCATGACGCCGCAGGATGCGGCGACCGCGCTCGGCACGCCGCTGACCTACGATCGGGGCCGCCGGGGAAACGAGGTGTTCTATGCCGAGCGGCCCGCGCGCACGCCCGGCTTCTACCGCGTCGACCGGCGGGTCTGGCTGCAGTTCCGCCACGGCTGTCTCACGGGGTGGAAGAGCTACTGGGACGTCGCACCGCATTGGCCGTTCTGACGGCGCCGTCCACCGCCTGCAATTGCGTCGATTCTTTAGATTGGCGCATGTCCCTTATCGGCGAACCGGCATCCACTTCGCCGGGACATGCGCCAGTCGCGTGGTTAATCCGGAGCGCATCCGCGCGCATTAACGCAAACGAGCAACAATCGTTGCGCCGGTCACCCCTACGACACGATGCGCCCGTAAGAAGAGCGCGGGAAACGGCGAGCGGGCACGAAGGACGCATTCGATGTTCGGCAACCCCCTCGGATCGACCCGCCAAGCGCCGTACGGATTTGGTCTGTGCGCCGCGCTTGCCGCACTGAGCCTCGCCGGCACGGCGCACGCCGACACCCGGCTCGACGCGCACTACACCATCAAGGTCGCCCGCATCGCGATCGGCAAGAGCGAGGTGCTGGTCAGCGTCGGCGACGCCGCCTTCACCAGCGCGGCGAGCGGACAGGCGAGCGGGATGATGCGGTTCGTGGTGAGCGGGGAAGGCGCGATGCGCACGACCGGCGCGGTCGTCGACGGCAAGCTCGTGCCGGCGAGCTTCGTGCTCGGCACCGCGCACGACGAAGAGCACGACGCCGTCAAGATGACGATCGCGGGCGGCGACGTAAAGGACCTGACCGCCGAGACCAACGTCCCGCAGGAAGAGCGCGTGCCGGTCACCGACGCGGACCGCAAGGGCATCCTCGATCCGTTGACCGCCATGCTGATCCCCATGGAGGGCGCCGGCGACATGGTCGCGGCCGACGCCTGCAGGCGCACGCTGCCGATCTTCGACGGACGCCGGCGCTTCGATCTCGCGCTCTCGTTCAAGCGCATCGACCAGGTCAAGGCCGACACGGGCTATGCGGGCCCGGCCGTCGTGTGCGCGGTGGCGTTCCACCCGATCGCCGGCCATCGCCCGGGCAGCGCGCTGCTCAAATATCTCACCGGCGGGCGCGACATCGAATTGACCTTCGCGCCGATCGCCGGCACCCGCCTGCTCGCGCCGTTCCGCCTGGCGATCTCGAGCCTGCTCGGCAACCTCGTGATCGAAGCGACGGATTTCACCGCGACCACGGCGCAACCCGCCGCGCCGGCGGCAGCAACCGCCAGCAAGTAGGCGCGGCAGGCAACGGCGGGGCGCCTGAGCATGTTCCGTTCCTGTGGAATCGGAACATGCTCAGATCTCTTTAGCTTGCGCATATCCTTGTCGGCGAACCGGTGTCCACTTCGCCGGGATATGCGCTAGCCGGATTGGCGGCGCGCACCGTCGCGGCTACATAGAGCGCATGCTGCCGCTCTCGGTCCTCGACCTTTCTCCCATCACCACCGGCCATTCGGGCGCCGAGGCGTTGCGCAACAGCCTCGACCTCGCGCAGCTCGCCGATCGGCTCGGCTACGCGCGCTACTGGGTTGCCGAGCACCACAACCTGCCGTCGGTCGCGAGCTCGGCGCCCGACATCATGATCGGCCAGATCGCGGCCTGCACGCGGCGCATGCGCGTCGGCTCGGGCGGCGTGATGCTGCCGAACCATGCGCCGCTCACGGTAGCGGAACGCTTCAAGGTGCTGGAGGCGCTGTTTCCCGGGCGCATCGATCTCGGCATCGGCCGCGCGCCCGGCACCGACCAGATCACCTCGGTGGCGCTGCGCAGGCGGCAGGACATCCGCGACGACGATGATTTCCTCGACCGCTTCCAGGAGCTGATGCTGATCGAGTCGCGCGGCTTTCCCGACGGGCACCCGTTCCGCAACGTGCGGGCGATGCCGGCCGACGTGCGGCTGCCGCCGATCTACCTGCTCGGCTCGAGCGGCTACAGCGCCGAGCTTGCCGCCGCGATCGGCGCCGGCTTCGCGTTCGCGCACCATTTCGCGTCGCACGACGCGGTTGCGGCGATGACGAGCTACCGGGCGCATTTCAAGCCGTCGCCGGCGCTCGCGCGCCCGCACGCCATTCTCGGCGTCGCCGCGGTCGCGGCCGACAGCGACGCGGAGGCGGAGCGGCTCGCCTCGACCATCGATCTCAATTTCGTCCGCCGCGCCAAGGGCGAATACCTTCCGCTCGCCAGCCCCGCGGAGGCCGCGGCCTACGACTATGCGCCGATCGACCGCGCGCGCATCGCGCAGAACCGCGCGCGCGTCTTCGCCGGCGCGCCCACGACCGTCATCGGCCGCCTCGAGCCGCTGCTCGCGGCGACGCAAGCCGACGAGGTAATGATCACCACCATGATCTACGAACACGCGGCGCGCCGGCATTCCTACGAGCTGCTGGCGCAGGCCTTCGGCCTCGAGGCGGCCTGAGGCCGGCGATGCGCGCCAGCGGCAACCTGTTTGCGGATATTCCGGCCCAGCTTGTGCAGGAAGCGATCACGACGCTCGCGTCATCGCCGGCGCTGCGCATCGAGCGCATCGTGTCGCGCGGCCAGGCGAGCCCGCCGGGCTTCTGGTACGACCAGCCGCAGGACGAATGGGTGATCGTGCTCGCCGGCTGCGCCGAGCTTGCGTTCGCAGACGACGGCGCGACGATGCGGATGGCGCCCGGCGACTACGTGCGCATTCCGGCGCATCGGCGCCATCGCGTCACCTGGACCGATCCAGCGCAGGCGACGGTGTGGCTCGCCGTGCACTACGGGCCGGGCATGCTGGATCGGGATAGGGGGGCGTCTCACGACTCCTCCCCTCCCACACCACCGGACATACGGGTCCGTATCCGGCGATTCGGCGATTATGCGATCGACCGACCCGCGACGGAAGATAGGC
>DATBZM010000404.1:0-4125 GCA_036513175.1 Xanthobacteraceae bacterium
CCCTCGATCGGCGTCGGGCTCGCCAGGAAAACCAGCGGCCCATGATCGTGCATCATGTCGACGATCGCGGCCCGCATCTTGTCGGGCGTGAGGATCTCGAACGCTTTGTCCGCGATGGCAAGCGTCTCGGCCGGGCTGTTGAAGACCTCGTCGATCACTACCTGGCTCGCGATCGCCTCGGCGAGGTCACGCGTCGGGCGCGTGTCCGCATTGGCGACGCCCGCCTCGAGCATGGCACGCACGCCGCTCTTCGCCCGCGCGAGCTCGTCGGCGGTGACGCCGTAGGCCTCCATCTGGCGGGCGACGCGGATCGCCGCATCGAGCGCCGGGCGCCAATCCTGCGGCCCGATCTGCATCTCGGCGTACCAGAGCGCCGCGCCCGGAATATCGCGGCTGCCGCGCGGCGTAATCTCCGCGAAGACGTGGTCCGGACCGTTGGTCACCTCGGCGAGGCGGGACTGGAGAATCTGCAGCGCCAGCAGCTTGGCGAAATCGTCGACCTCACGCGCGACCGTGTCGGGCGCGCCCGGCAGCACGAAGCTCAACGTCAGCGAGGCCGGCGCGCCGGCCTCGACGAAGAGCGATGCCTGTGGGCCGCGCGGGGCGGGCGCGAGGCGCGCCGGATCATGGCCAGCGGGACCGGTCGGCTTCCAGTCGGCGAACAGCGTCTTGATCTTCGCCTCGATCGCGGCGGGATCGATCTCGCCGACGACGATCAGGGTCGCGCGCTCGGGGCGATAGAACGCAGCGTAGTAATCGCGGATCAGCGACGCTGGCGCGTGCTTGAGCACCTCGGTTTGTCCGATCGGCCAGCGCGCGTTCACGATATCGTCGGGAAAGAGCTGGCGCATGAACAGCTTGGTCCCGCGCAAGGCCGGCGTGTCGCGCAGCCGCTCCTCGGAAAGCACGGCGCCGCGCTCGGCATCCATGGCGGTCTGCGCCAGCGTGAGCTCGCTCGCGATATCGCGCAGGCGCATAAGCCCGGTATCGATGGTCGCGGCGTCGTTGCGCGGGAAGTTGAACTGGTAGACCGTGCTGAACTGGCTGGTCGACGCGTTGGCGTCGGCGCCGATCGCCATGCCGAGCCGCTGCAGCCCGGGCCACACTTCCGCCTCCGGGACATGGCGCGAGCCGCGGAACGCCATGTGCTCGAGGAAATGCGCGAGCCCCTGCTGCGCGTCGCTCTCCTGGACCGCGCCGGCGTCGATGTTGAACCACATCGAGACCGCGCCCTTCGGCGTCGTGTTGCGCATGATGGCGTAGCGCATGCCGTTCGCGAGCCGGCCGAACAGCACGGCCTTGTCGGCCGGCATGTCGCTGTGCTGCTGCGGCCAGTCCGCGGCGCGCGCGAGCCCGGAGAAAGCGAGGGCAGCGAGCGCGAACGTCGCAGCGAGGCGCAGCGGCGCGCGACGGGAGGGATGGTGCATGGGGGGCGGTCTTTCGGGGTTTTGGAACCGTTGGCCTGACGCCGCTCGCGCGACGCAGGACAGTCCCCACTCTTAGCGGGTTGCGGGCGCCGCGGGTGGACAAGTTTGCATATAATTCCGGGAAGATCGTCGCCAGTCGGGAACTCCGGGTCCCCGGGGAACCGCGCCTACACCAGTTCCCGCGCGATCCACTCGATGATCGAGCGCTGCGCCGGCTGCCAGCCCAGCGCGGCAGCCGCCTTGCCGCGCACGCGGCTGTTCGAGCCGAGCGAGAAGGTCGCCATGTTGCGGCCGAAGATGGTGATCGCCTCGTCGGCCGGGAGCGACTGAGCGGCGCCGAGGCCGAGCTTTCTGCCGATCGCCGCCGCGATGGCGCCGAGCGTTTCCTCGCCGCTCTCCACATACATGAAGCTGCCGGCCGGGATGTGGGTGAGCGCCAGCCGATAGAGCGCGACGACGTCGGCGATATGCACGTTCGACCAGCGGTTCAGGCCGCGGCCGACGTAGCGCGCGGTCCCGGTTTCGCGCGCGAGGCGCGCGAGCGCGGGGATCTGCACGCTCTGCGCCGGGGGCCCGAGGGCGTCGCCGTAGATCATCGAATTGCACAGCACGATCGCGCTGACGCCGGGCGCGGCGAGCACTTCGCGGTCGATCGCGACGCGCGCCGCCTTGTCGGGGAGCGGTTCGATCGACGTTGCTTCCGCGAAGATGCGCCCGGACGGCTCGCCCATGGCGAGATCGGCGACGATGCTCGAGCCGCTCGAATGGATCAGCAGCTTGCCCGAGCCCGCCAGCGCCGCAATCAGGGCCGCGATCGCGCCGCGGTGGTCGCTCGAGGCCGCGTTGATGACCGCATCGGCCGCGCGCGCCTCGCCGCCCAGCAGATCCGTATCGTCGAGCGTGCCGATGACCGGCGCGACGCCGTGCGCCGCGACCGCTTCCGCCTTGGCGTCACTGCGCACGAGCCCGCGCACCGCATGGCCGTCGGCGGCGAGAACCGCCGCGACCGAGCCGCCGATATACCCGCTCGCGCCGGTGACGAAGATGCGCAATCTGCTTCTCCCGTTTTGCCCGCGCTGCCCTCAATTTGGACCGGCCGCACTACGGTTCATCAATACGCGCGCCATCAGCGCCAGGACCAGCACGGCCGGAACCGCGATGAGCAGTACGACGCCGAGCGTCAGGGTGATGCCGAGGACGAGCACGATCACCGCTGCCGCCACGATCGCGGCGACGAGGATCACGGGGATCGCGATCGCCCAGCGTCGCCAGCCGGTGATTTCCTGGCGTTGACCATCCCGCTCCACCATGATTTTCATCGCGTCTTCTCCTGCTGATCGGAGGCGCATCCTACCGCCGCCGCATCCCGCGCGGACGGACAAGTTTGCGCCTATGCGGCCCGTCCCTCACGCGCGATCCGGCGTGGCGATGTGACATTATATAGTATAGAGGCGCCGCCATACGCACGCCTGCGGCAGCCTTGCGCGGCCCGATCTGCTACCAAGACCGCATGACCCAGCCCCTCGAACTCGGTCTCGACAGCTTCGGCGACGTCACCGACGGTGCGGACGGCAAGCCGCTGCATGCCGCGCAAGTCATCCGCAACCTGGTCGACGAGGCGGTGCTCGCCGACGCGGTCGGCGTCGACTTCATCGGCCTCGGCGAGCATCATCGCGCCGATTTCGCCGTCTCATCGCCCGAGATCGTGCTCGGCGCGATCGCGAGCCGCACCAGGCGCATCCGCCTCGGCACCGCCGTGACGGTGCTCTCCTCCGACGACCCGATCCGCGTCTTCCAGCGCTTTTCCACCCTTGATGCGCTGTCGAACGGGCGCGCCGAGGTCATGCTCGGGCGCGGCTCCTTCATCGAGTCGTTTCCCCTGTTCGGCTTTGACCTCGACAAGTACGAGGAGCTGTTCAACGAGAAGCTCGATCTCTTCGCTGCCGTGCTCGGCGAAGAGCCCGTCACCTGGCAGGGCACGACGCGGCCGCCGCTCACCAACCAGAGCGTCTTTCCGAAAACCGAATCCGGCCGGCTCAAGACCTGGATCGGTGTCGGCGCGACGCCGCAATCGGTGCTGCGCGCGGCACGCTACGGCCTGCCGCTGATGATCGCGATCATCGGCGGCGACCCGCGCCGCTTCAAGCCCTTCGCCGATCTCTATCGCGCCGCGCTCGAGGAGATGGGCAAGCCCAAGCTGCCGGTCGGCGTGCATTCGCACGGCTTCGTCGGCGAAACCGACGCGCAGGCGCGCGAGGATCTGTTCGCCGACTACGCGCGCATGCGCAACAAGATCGGCGCCGAGCGCGGCTGGCCGCCGATGAGCCGCGCCGATTTCGAGCGCGAGGTCGCGCACGGCTCGCTCTATGTCGGTTCGCCCGAGACGGTGGCGCGCAAGATCGTCGCGACCGTGCAAGCGCTCGACCTCGCCCGCTTCGAGATGAAATACAGCGCCGGGCCGCTGTCGCACGAGAAGATGCTGCGCAGCATCGAGCTCTACGGCCGCAAGGTCATTCCGCTGGTGCGCGACATGGCTGAGACGGTGGTGCCACGATGAAGAAGATCGGCTTCCTGTCATTCGGTCATTGGACCGCTTCGCCGCAGTCGCAGACACGATCGGCGTCCGACGCGCTGCTGCAATCGATCGATCTCGCCGTCGCGGCGGAGGAGCTCGGCGCCGACGGCGCCTTTTTCCGCG
>DATBZM010000405.1:0-16672 GCA_036513175.1 Xanthobacteraceae bacterium
GCGCCAGCCGCACGGCGACGCGATCACGTGGGGGCGCCAGTGCGGGTGCCAGGCGGTATCGGCGGGCGGGGCGCGGTCGGCGGCCGGGCCGAGGATGGCGTGGCGGATGGCCGCGATCGTCATCGGGCCGGCGGGGCCGGCGTCGTTGAGCGTGATCGTGGCACTGGCGATCATCTCGTCGGGGACTTGCGCGCCGCGGCCGCCGATCAGCCGCTCGTAGGCGGAGACGAGCGTCATGTAGGGGTTGACATAGATCCAGCCCGCGCGGGTCGGCACCTGGATGTCGAAATGCACATGATACGAGGTGCCGTTCTCGTGGCCGTCGAAATTGCCGACCTGGCCGAGCACCTCGCCGGCCTTGACACGGCGGCCGCTGAGCACGCCGTCGGCGTCGAGCAGCTTTGGCCGCATGTGCAGGTAGCGAAAGCGGATGTGCTCGTTCGCGGTGTTGACGAAGAGCCATACGGCTTCCTGCCCGGGCGCGCGCAGGATCATGCCGTCGCGCACCGCGACCACGTCGTTGCGATGCTCGGTGCAGCGATCGTCGCCGACGCTCGCCGCATTGCAGTCGGCGGCGCCGATGTCCTGGCCCTGATGGCCCATGCCGCCCGGGCACTGCGTCATGTGGAACCAGCGGCTCTCGCAGAAATTGTCGCGCCACGGATAGGTGTGGACGCCGCCGGCGACGCGGTGGGCGTAGACCTGCGTGTTGGCGAAGGCCGGCGCCTCGGCGATCGGGAAGCGGATGTTGGAATAGACCGTGTTGTCGCTGCGCCCGCCGTTGCCGCGATAGCCGGTGCCGGGAATGAGGTGACCGGGCGCGTAATACGTGAAGGTCGGCGAGAGGGCGGCCGGGCGCTCGGGCGCGGGCGGCGTGACGGGCTGCGACGCCGCCGGCGCCATGCCGCCGGCGATGCGCAGCTTGTGCAGGAAGACCTGGATCACCCGGTCGGCGTCGCGGCAGGCCATGTGATGGAAGCGGCCGACCGACGCATCGAAGCAGTCGGTCGAGACCACGTAGGGCACGCCGTAGCGCACGAAGGTGTAGCGCACATAGTCTTCGACCAGGGTGCGGCGGATGCCGGGAAAATCCGCCTCGAGGGCGGGAACGCTCGCGCCCTGATCGGGCGGCGGCGGGTCGAGATCATAGATCAGTTGCGAGCCCGAGATCGCGATGACGGCGGTGTCGGCCATGCGGATGTCGGCAAGCTCGGGAATGCTCGCGAGCGAGAAGCGGAAGGTCGCATCGAAGCCGGACGGGCCGGCAGCGAAGAAGGCAGGTTGGCCGAAGCCGAAGAAATAGCCCCGGCCAGGATCGCGGCTCGGGCCGGGATCTCGGCTCGGATCGATCTCGGCAAGCTTGATCGCGGCGAGCTTGATCGTAACCGGCTTGATCACGTCAGGCTTGATTGCGGGAGCGCTGGGCGGCGGCGCCGGAAGTCGGGCTTGCCCGATTTCGGCACTATTCGCCGCAAGTCCGGCAGGCCCGGCTTGCGCGCGATCGCCCAGGAAGGCGTCGACGTCGAACGGCAGCAGCACCGGAACCGGGCTCTGCGCGATGCCGGGCAAGCGCGCCGCCACCGCCGCGTTGAGCTCGTCGAGCATGGAACCGGGGGCCGGCGCCTCGGTCGTCGCACCGATCGTGCGCGCGGCCGCGAGCGTGCCGAGCTGCGCGGTGGCGCTCGCCCAGTCGACGTCGACGCGGGTGATGCGCGGCGGCGCCATCTCGCCGGCCGTGGCGCGAGCAACCGCGCACAGGATCGAAATCGCCGCAACCGACGCGACGCGCCACATGCCCCCAGCCTCAGGTCTCAAGCCCAGAACCTCAAGTCTCAGAAATCTCAAGCCTTTCGTTTCCCGCCGGCATTGTTTCGCAAAATACCGGCAGGGTCGATGGCCTATTCCCACGCGGGATGTGAACAACGGCTGAACGCGCCGCGACATTCGGCGCCGCGGTCCGCGCCGATATGGTTACCGCCTGGTCGCGGCGAGCGTGCGGGCGTCGTCAGCGCAACTATGACGCTAACCTCATGTCCGGCGAAGGGCGTCATGCGCACGCGCGCGTCAGCGCATAGACGAGGCTATCGCCCGCCGGCTCGCCCAGATTGGGCCGCGGTTCCCAGGCGGCGAGGCGGGCTTCGCGGCGCAATCCGGATTTCTCCAGCACGCGCGCCGACGCGAGGTTGTCGGGATGGCAGGTCGCCCACACGCGAAAGATCGCCGGCTGCGCCATCGCCCAGCCGACGATCGCGCGCGCGGCTTCGCTGGCAAAGCCCCGGCCCCAGAATGCGCGGCACAGGATGTAGCCGAAATCCGCCTTGGGCGGGCGCAGGCGCAACTCGATCGCGCCGACGAAGTCCGCGCCGTGCATGATCGCCCACGGAAAGGCGCTGCCGTCCTGCCAGCAGCGCTCGCAGCGCTGCGCGAAGGCCCTGGCCTCGGCGATGTCGCGATGGGTCGCGAATACCATGAAGCGGGTCGCCTGCGCGTCGCTCGCGTAACGGAAGATGCCGGGCGCATCGGCGAGGCCGAGCGGCCGCAGCGCGAGGCGCGCGGTCGCGAGCGTCTCGGGCGGGTGTGGCGCCGCCACGCGCGGGTCAGCGGTTCAACCGCGTCCAGATCTGCGTCTGGCAGAACATGAGCAGGCAGCCCTCGACGTGCAGCGTATCGGCATCCTGCAGCATCATCGAGCCGCGATAGGTGTCGCCATCATCGGCATTGTAGAAGGTGCCGACAAGTTTGCCGGGCTCGTCGTGCGAAGGATGGAAGCCGAACGCGACCACGGTGCCGAGGAGCGGGTGCGAGCGCCGTGCCGGATCGTGGTTCCTCGAGTCGGTGAGCGGGTGGCCGGCGGGATCGTTCGGCTGCCGCAGCCAGATGATGGTGCCGCAGATGTCGGCGCCGCATTTTGCGACGCGGATATGGGCGTCGCCCGTATTGGTGAGCCATACGCCGGAAATGTCGGCGGCGAGCGCCGGCCCGGCGAGGCCGGCGAGCACGAGAGCAACGAAAGCAAAGCGCATCATCGGGGGTCCTGTGATCGAGGCTCGCGCGAGCGACGCGAGCGGCGCGACCTTAGCGGGCGAGGTCGCCGGATGCCAGACGCGGCAGTGCAGGTTTCGTGGCGAATTTGCGCAAGGCGATAGGGGCCTTGCAGCGCTACTCGTGCACCAGCGGCATCACCCAGTAGCAGGTGCCGAGATCGCGCTTGAACTCGGCGCTCCATTGCGGGCCGGTCTGCGTCTTCGAGAAATCGAAGGCGAGCTTGAGCGTCTTCACGGCGCCTGAATCCTTGCGCGCGAGGCGGATCATACCGGTCGCCGAGGTCCACGAATAGGTCGCGCCGCTGGAGGTATCGAGCACCGAGACGGTGTAGCGGCCGGGGCGCACCGTGAGCTTGCCGTCGCGCACGCCGTCGAGCGCGTCGTTGGCGCCGAGCAGCATGTAGGCATCGCCGATGGTCTGCAGCGCGACCGGGCGCCAGTCGTGGTCGCCCGGATGGGTCGGAAGCAGCGGCAGGATGAGGAAATAGAGCGAGTCGGGGTCCTGCGCGGCCGCGGCGTCGCAGTCGGACATCGCCTTCTTGACGGCGGCGACGTCGGGAGGCGGCGGCTCCTGCGTGCTCGGCCGCGGCGCGGTCCCCTGATCGGTGGGCGGCATGATCTGCGCGCCCGGCGCAAACCTCTCGCCGCGATGGCGGATGTAGGTGCCGATCGCGGCGGCGGCGAGCACCGCGACCGCGATCGCGACGAAGACGATCTGCGGCGCGCGCAGGCGCGGCACCAGCGCGCGGGCGCCCGGCAGGCCCTCGCGAAATGCCTGCCATTCGGACGGTGCGAGCGGTGGCGATGCCGGCAGGGACGGCGGCATCGGGCTCGGCGGCGCGTCGTCGGGGTGCGTCGTGCGCAGCTGGCGATCGAGGTTTTCGGCGAGCGCGCGCAACGTGTCGAGCGGGTTTTCCTCTTGCGGGTTTTCCTCTTGGCTCGCCGGTGCGGGCCCGGTCGGCGCCTCGGCTTGCGGCTCGGGCGTCGGCGCGCGCGAGCGCGCGAGCGCGCGCAACAGGTCGAGCGCATCTTGCGGCTCGGAAGAGCCTGGCGGTCGCGGGTCCTTCACCATGGGTGCCGAATCAAGGGCGCTTTTATGGTATCGCGATGGCGGGATGCGAAGAAAGGGGCGGGAGGTCGCAGGGCGGGAAGGAGTCAGGGGAAATCTTTGCCATCGCGGAGCGCCCCGGGCAAATTCGTCAGCACGGACGTTCAAGCCAGTGCAAGCCGATGCAATCCCTTGCCCGACGCAGCATATATGTCAGCGCTCTTGTTGTCGATCGACGTCGCGCAAACGTTCAAGGCGCGTTCGTTTCGGACAAGCAATGATACCCAGCGCATCAAGGAGATGTATCTCGACTCCGACAGCGAGGAGATCGCCGGCAAGAAGGCGGTGATGGGCGCGCTGACGCTCTATCTCGATTTCATCAACCTCTTTCTGCTGCTGCTGCAGCTGTTCGGCCAGCGCCGGCAGGAGTGAGGTTTTCTGCTCTCCGTCATGCCCGGCCGTGTGCCGGGCATGCACGTCTTTAGCTCCGCAAGAAAGACGTGGATGGCCGGGACACACAGGCGAGCCCTGGGGTCTTGCCTACGGCAAGGCCCAAGGGTGAACTCCACGACCCCGTTCTTCGAACCGCTATGCCCGGCCGTGACGAATGGTCACCCGACCGCTGCGCCGCTCACGTAGGGGCGCAGCCAGGCGCGCAGCGTCTGCGGGTCGACGGCGCCGGCGCGCTGGGCCAGCACCGCGCCCTTGCGCAGCACCATCAGGGTCGGGATGCTGCGGATGTTGTAGCGTGCCACAAGCTCCGGCTCGCGCTCGGTATCGACCTTGAGGAAGCGCAGGTCGGGCTCGAGCTCGGCGGCGACGCGCTCGTAGACCGGCGCCATGGCCTTGCATGGGCCGCACCACGCCGCCCAGAAGTCGACCACGACCGGAATGTCGTCCTCGCGCACATGGGCATCGAAGCTCTTGGCCGAGACCGGCACTGGCGCGCCGGCGAACAGGGCCTCGTGACAGCGCCCGCATTTCGCCGCGCGCGCGTCCTTGCCGGCGGGTATCCGATTGGTGCTGTCGCAATGGGGACAGACGATATGGCGGCTTTCGGTCATGGGATCTCTCCTGGCGCTGCTCCCGGCGCCGCTCCCCGGAAATATAGATAGGGTGTCGCAACGGCAGCGCCACGGGCGCGACGCGGGTCGGCGCCGCGCGGACGGCTCCTGAGCCTGGAGGAAGGCTTTCCGGCGAGCGATCCGCCGAGCTGGACCGGGCTGACGCGCGTCGGAGGCCCGCGATAAGGGCGGAAATTGAGGATCGTGAATTGACGATCGTCATGGCGCCGCCCGCCGGGCGGACATTAGATTCCCACCCATGCGTGAAACACGCGCTCGGCATCGAACGCGATCAACCAAAGAGACATCACCATGTCGGACAACACCAGCAGCCCCTTCGCGCCTATCGCCGATCCTTTGAATGACGTCCTCGCGCAAAACTGGTGGGCCATCGCCATCCGCGGGGTGCTCGGCGTCCTTTTCGGCATCGTTGCGTTCGTATTCACCGGTGTGACGCTCCTGTCGATCGTCCTGGTCTTTGCCGCCTATCTCCTGGTCGACGGCATTTTTGCGATCGTCGCGGCGGTCCGTGCGGCGCGCCAGCACGATCGCTGGGGCATGCTGACCTTCGAGGGCATCGTCAACATTCTCACCGCGGCGGTCGCCGTGGCGATGCCGGGGCTCACGGTCCTCGCCTTCGTGCTCATCATCGCGGCGTGGGCGATCATCACCGGCCTGCTGGAGCTCGTCGCGGCGTTCCGGCTCAACACCCAGCATGGTCGGGTATGGCTCGCCGTGGGCGGCTTGGCCTCGATCGTCTTCGGCGTGCTCCTGATCGTGGCGCCGCTTGCCGGCGCGATCGTGCTCACCTGGTGGCTCGGCGCCTACGCGCTGGTGTTCGGCGCGGCGCTGCTCGTGCTGGCCTTCAGGTTGCGGTCGCGGCGGATGCATGATGCGCCGCCGGCGGGCGCGCATGCGGTCACGTGAGACCGTTGGCCTGATGGGATCCGGGACGAGCGCGTGACGGCGTGGGCAGGCGGCTGACCGCAATGTCGAGCCACACGGCTGCGACCCACAGCGCGCGCACGACTTGTGCGCCGCCGCGGCGTCTGTTCCTCGGCGAGAATATGACGCGACGCCCGCTCGTATCGGTGGAACCCGGCACGCCGATCGGCACCACCAATCGGGCCCGAACGTAAAAGCGCGCGCATGTTCATTCAATCTTCCCCGGCAAATGGGCAATAGCTTCCACGCCATGGCGGAGTCGCTCGGCGCGCCGTGGCGACGGCGGCCACCGACCGGAACATTTGGGAGCATCGCCATGACCTTATCCGGCAGCGAAACCGCATCCGCGCGCAGGCGGCGCATACCTGTCGGTATCCTTTGCCGCTCCGGTGTCCAGGCGCTCGACGTGGCAGGCCCGATGGAGCAGTTCAGCGAGGCGTCTCGTCTGCCCGTCGCATCCTATGGAAAATCGCAGACGATCTGTTCCGAGGCAGGTGGCGATCACTGGTACCGCGTCGTCACGGGCGCAGCGCGAAAATTCACGGTGATGAGCGACGGGCGGCGCCGCATCGTCGATTTCCTGCTGCCGGGCGACTACTTCGGCTTCGGTGAGCGGCACCACCAGCTGTTCGCGACCGATGCCTTGATCGACGGCACCACGGTCGCGCGTTATTCACGCGGCCGCCTCGAGGCAGCCGCCGATCGCGATCCAAGCCTTGCCCGCGAGATCCGCCACATCGTCCTCGACGCAATGTCGCGATCGCATGCCCGCCTCCTGATTCTCGGTCGCGTGCGATCGGTCGAGAAGGTCGGCGCGTTTCTCACCGAGATGGCGGAGCGGCTCGACGACGGGCGCGACACCGTGGTCCTGCCGATGTCGCGCTACGACATCGCCGACTACCTGGCGCTGTCGGTGGAAACCGTGAGCCGGGCGCTCACCCGCTTGCGTCAGGAATACGCGATCCGCTTCGTCGACAAGCACAGGATCGCGATCCTCGACCGCGATCGCCTCGACTGCGGCCTGTGCGGCTATGCGGAATGACGCGTTCGTAGGATCTCGTCACGGCGATCGACCGCGTGCTGCCGGTGCGCGCCTTGCGCTGAAGAACGCAAGGCGTCTGCTCGACCAGATCGTCGTCGTCCCGTCGCGGCGCCGAAGGCCAGGAGCAAAAGACGTAACCCGTCAGGCGCAGCGGGCGCGCTGCCACTCCCGGGGACTTTGTCCGGTGACGCGTCCGAACGTGCGCGTGAGATGGGCCTGATCGGCAAAGCCGATCTCGACCGCGATCTGCGCGATCGGAAGATCGGTTTCCAGCAGAAGCCGCATCGCCTTCTCGATCCTCGCCTTGAGCAGCCACTGGTGCGGGGCAAGCCCGGTCGAGATCTTGAACGCGCGGCTGAAGTACGATCGCGACAAGCTCACCAGGTCGGACACCTTTTGCAGCGGGATGTCGTCGGCGAGATGGGCCGCAAAGTACTCGGTGACGCGACGAAGCTGCCAAGGCGCCAGCTGTCCGCGCGTGACCGGGGCGTCCTTGGCTGTGCTCAGCCTTGCGAGCGCAAGCAGCAGCGCGACAGACAGGGTATCGCCATAGAGCTGAAATTTCGGTTCGTTGCTTGCGCATTCCTCGGCGAACAGTTGCGCCAGATGCATGATGCCCGGATCGGAGAACATCAGCTGCGGCGTGGAGGAGGGGGCGAGATCGATCTCGCCTTCCGCCATGCGCGCCAGGCTCGGGATATCGAACTGCAGCGTGAGGTGGCGAAGAAAGCGGATGCCGCTCGCTTGCCCGTGCGCGTCCGACCCGGCCGGGATGAAGCTCAGCGGACCGTTATGCGACGACAATCGGCTGCGACAGCATGTCGATCGGATGTCCATGCGGCCGCCGACCTCTTCGAGCACGACGGACAACATCGCCCATTCGGACCCAAGGTCCACGCGAAGCGCACCGTCGCACCGCAGCTCCGCAAGATGTGCGGCGACGCCGCTCCACGATTTCTGCTGATGCTTTGCCAGGCGAGCGCCCTGGTAGTCGGGCGTTATCGCGTCGAGCCCGGCCGCCTCGCACCGGCGTGACCGCGACGCGCCGAGCGCGCTCGATCCGAGACTGGAAACGTGCCAGCGAGGAAGCTCGAGCTGGCCGGAAGACACTATTGCGGTCTGCATGGTCCTGCCTCGTTTGTCTCGATCAATCGCCCGTGGCGTCCACATGGCGCTGAAGGTCGAGGCAAATCCATTGGACCATGGTGTCGCCTATACTTAGGTTTAGGCCGGCGCGTCGGGCGCCAACGCCGGCAGGCCGCTTTCCCGGCGCGATGCTGTCTGCAACTGCCATCTTCACGCGCGAAACACGCAAACCGACACCATGGTATCATCGACGCCCCCGGCTGCGTGGCGCATGCTTAGGGTGGGTACTCGAGCCGGTCGCTCGAGCATGGCTGGAGAGGACGTGCCGCTGCGCAGGGGAATCCGTCTGACAGGAGGATTCTATGAAGGCGGCGGCGGCACCCATTCACTTTGCCGGCTCGCACCTCGGCGAAGTTCGTCACCACGGGCGGATATGGGCGGCGCCGAACGACGGTCCGGGTGCCACGTTCGCATTTTCCATTCCCCGGCGGCCGCAGGACGCGACGAGCGCCCGCGGCCCCGACATCATTCCGCCGCCCCCCATGGTTGGTCCGAAGCAGGCGATGAGGTTTCCGTGATGGCCGGACGTCCACTCGTAGCTGTGATCGATGACGACGAGTCCGTGCGCGAGTCGCTGCCCGACTTGCTTGGCGAACTCGGCTTTGCGGTCGAGGCATTCGAGTCGGCCGCAGAGTACCTGGCGTCCGAACATATCGGGCAGGCCAGCTGCCTGATCCTCGATCTGGCGATGCCGGGCATGAGCGGACCCGAGCTCCAGCAGGAATTGGCGCGTCGAGGACAACCGGTCCCGATCGTGTTCATCACCGCCCACTCGAGCGAGGCCGTCCGTCTGCGCCTGATCGAGCGGGGCGCCGTCGCGTGCCTGTTCAAGCCGTTCAGCGATACCGCCCTGCGCGAGGCGCTCGACGCCGCGTTCGGAGCGAACTGAAGGCATCCGTCGCGTTGCCGCCCCGGGAGACGCCATCCGTCGACGCCCGCAAACGCGCATCCACATCCGCGACCGACACCAAGGTACTATAGACATCCCCGATGGAGCACAGCATCGTGCCAGCCAGGGGCCCAGCGACAACCGATCCTGCACCAGCTGAGACGCAAGAATGCATGCGGAGCTCGAGCAGCTTGTGCCGGATGAAGCCAGCGCCCCATTCGAGAACCAACTCCAACGCGATTCCGTCCACAGCAGGCAGGGGCGGAACGAGTTGGGCGCCACGTGAAGAAAGAGCGATTTCCCGCTCTGCCGTAGTTTACACGGAGGCGACTGTGACCGAATCCCCCGGCATTCAAAACGGCATTCGATTGGAAACGGTAATTCCGAACGGGGCTGCGTCCCTGGAATCGATCCTGCGCACCGAGGAGCTATTGGGTCGCAGATCGCGCCTGCCCGACCATGAGAAGGAGAATTCCGCGCTCGCGGCGCTTGTCGGCGCGCTCGCCGACTCCCCGCGCACCATTCTGCAGACACTGTCCGACAAGGTTCTTGACGTCCTGGAGGCCGATTCTGCGGGCCTGAGCCTGCTGACGAAAGACAACAAGCGGTTCTACTGGGCGGCCATTGCGGGCGCTTGGCAACCGCACGCCGGCGGGGGCACGCCGCGCGACTTCGGCCCGTGCGGCGACGTGCTCGACCGCAATGTCCCGATGCTGTTCACCCATTGGGAGCGGCGCTACCCGTATCTCGGCGCGGCGTTGCCGCTGGCCGAGGAGGGCCTGCTCGTTCCGTTTTTGGTGAAGGGCAGGTCCGTCGGCACGATCTGGGCCATTGCTCACAACGGTCAGCGCAAGTTCGATCGCGAGGATCTGCGGCTGCTCGAGAGCATGGGTCGTTTCGCCTCGGCCGCGTACCAGACTGTGGAATCGATCGAGGATCTCAAAGTGGAGATCGCCGCACGCGAAAAGGCGGAATCGGAATTGCGCGAGCTCGCCGGCAGTCTGGAGGCGCAGGTTACGGCGAGGACCGAAGATCTGGAGCAGCGCAACCGGCAACTGGCCGACGCCAGGGCCCTGTTGGCCGAGGAAAAGCTTCAGCTCGAGCGTAGCGAGGCCTTTCTGGCCAGGGCGCAGGGATTGAGCCGCACGGGCAGCTGGCATTTGAGCCTACGCACCGGAACAATCGCCTGGTCGCGGGAGCTCGCGACGATCCTCGGCTTCGAGTCAGAAAGTGAAAGCGCGTCGGACCCGCTGTTTCTCCAGCGCATCCATCCGGAAGATCGCTTCAGGGTCGATCAGATCCGGTCGGCGGCTATCACCGAGCGGAAGGACTATGATGTCGAGTACCGGCTCTGTCTTCCCGGCGTGATCAAGCACGTCCACGCCGTCGGAAACTACTCGGCGAGTGATTCCGGCGACCCCGAATACATAGGGGCCGTGATGGACATAACGGAGCGCAAGCGGGCCGAGGAGGATTTGCGGCGAAGCGAGGCGTTTCTTGCGCAAGCCCAACGGCTCAGCCGCACCGGCAGCTTCTCCTGGCGCGTGGCGACGGACGAAATCGCATGCTCGGCGGAGCTGCATCGTATCTTCGCGCTCGACACGCCTGCGCCGGTGACGCTCGAGGCGATCCGCGCGCGAATCCATCCGGAAGACATGCATCTGATCGACGCCATGATCCTGCACGCGCGCGCCGACGCGCGCGACTTCGAATATGAGCCGACGCTGCAGATGCCCGATGGATCGATCAAGTACCTTCACCTGATCGCCCACGGGGTGCGCGACCAGGACGGCCGGCTGGAGTACATCGGCTCGGTCCAGGACGTGACGCAACGCCGGCTCTCGGAAGATGCGCTCGCCAAGGCGAGAACCGATCTTGCACACGTCTCGAGAGTGAGCAGCCTCGGCGTGCTGACGGCGTCGATCGCGCACGAGGTCAATCAGCCGCTTTCCGGCATCGTCACCAATGCGAGCACCTGCCTGCGTATGCTGGGCGCCGATCCGCCGAACGTCGAGGGCGCACGCGAAACCGCGCGGCGCACGATTCGCGACGGCAACCGCGCATCCGAGGTGATCAGCCGGTTGCGTTCGCTGTTTGCCAACAAGGGGGCCGCGACCGAGTCGGTGGACCTGAATGAGGCGACGCGGGAGGTGATTGCGTTGTCGTCGAGCCGGCTGCAGAGGGACCGGGCTATTCTGCGAACGGAGCTTGCCGATGACCTCCCGCCCGTCAGCGGCGATCGCGTGCAGCTGCAACAGGTCATCCTGAACCTGCTGCAGAACGCCCTCGATGCAATGAGCACCGTCGACGATCGTCCGCGGCAGCTGGTCGTGCGGACGGAACGCGACGAGGGCGATCGTGTACGCTTGACCGTGCAAGATGCGGGAGTTGGTTTCGGCCCACAAGTCGGCGAGCGGCTGTTCGAGGCGTTCTACACGACCAAGAGCGACGGCATGGGAATAGGTCTGTCGGTCAGTCGCGCGATCATCGAGCGGCATCGCGGCCGCTTGTGGGCGGCGCCGAACGATGGTCCGGGAGCTGCGGTCGCGTTTTCAATTCCTTGCGTCGCCGGAGACGGCGCCGGCCGCAACCGCGAGGGCATCATTTCGGCACCCGTCCTCGCGGATGCGGAGCGCGTCATGAGGAGCTTGTGATGGCCCTACGTTCGCTCGTGTCGATCGTCGACGACGACGAGTCCGTGCGCGAGTCGCTACCGGACTTGTTGACCGAGCTCGGCTTTGCGGTCGAGGCGTTTGCATCGGCCGAGGCGTTTCTGGCGTCCGATTGCATCGGGCGGACCAGTTGCCTCCTCCTCGACATTGCCATGCCGGGGATGAAGGGGCCTGATCTGCAACGGGAATTGACGCTTCGCCGGCAAGCGATACCGATCGTCTACATCACCGCGTGCAGAGGCGACGCCGTACGACCACAGCTGCTCGAGAACGGTGCCGTGCAGTGCCTTTTCAAGCCGTTCAGCGATACGGCGCTGCGTGAGGCGCTCGATTCTGCACTGAATGTAAATTGAGGGTTGCGTCACGGTTTAGCCATCGAGGGGAAGTATGAACGTTTATGCAGAATTAGCGCGCGCACGACCTCATCGGGCGTATAATGGTTGGTGCGCGTTGAGCGAGCGCGCACGTCGCTCGGGGTCAGTGCCCATGTCGCACGCTGCACCGATCGTGTTCGTTGTCGACGACGACATCTCGGTGCGTGAATCCCTCGATGCATTGATCCGTTGCGCCGGCTGGCAGCCGGAGATGTTTGCGTCCGCGCAGGAATTCCTCGCCCGGCCGCGCGCCGTCGCGCCAAGCTGCCTCGTGCTCGATGTCACGCTTCCCGACCTCAATGGTCTCGATCTGCAGGCGCGCATCGCCGCGGACGGGATCGACATGCCGATCATCTTCATCACCGGTCACGGCGACGTGCCGATGACCGTGCGCGCCATGAAGGCGGGCGCGATGGAGTTCCTGACCAAGCCGTTCGGCGACGAGGTGCTGCTGAGCGCCATCCGCAACGGCATCGAGCTCAGCCGCGCCGCGCTCGACCGCGCGGCCGAGATGCTGGCGCTGCGCGAGCGTCACGGATCGCTCAGCCCCCGTGAGCAGGAAGTGATGGCGCTGGTCGTCGCAGGCCGGCTGAACAAGCAGGTCGGTTTCGAGCTCGGCATCAGCGAGATCACCGTGAAGGCGCACCGCGGCAGGGTGATGCGGAAGATGGACGCCCGCTCGCTCGCCGATCTCGTGACGATGGCCGCGCGGCTCGGCGTCGCGCGCGGCGCAAGGCTAAAGATGCCGCCGACCGCGCGTCGGCTCTTGCCGCATCCTAAGGCGGGCATCCCTCGGCCAACCACCGGCTGAAAAGCTCGATATACCCGGCCGGCCATGGGCCTTCGCCGCGGGGAGGCGGGGGCGGCATGACGGCTCCCCCGATGCCGCGGATGCGATCGTGGATCTGCTGCGCGTGCGCCTTGACGGCGTCATAGCTCGCCAAGTCGAAGGCTTTCCTCATGCCCGCGATGTCCCGGTCGGTAAAAAGCGGACGGATATCGGCCGCAAAGCTCGTTTGCGTGCTCATGATGCCTCCTTCGCGCAAGGTACGACCACTAAAATCAATGTCTCTTGAAGCGGTGGTCTTCTAGAACGATCGTGCGCTTTCGGATGATGCTCAACGCGTCTCGGCCGTCGTGCCGGCACAAAGCAACCAAACGCAGGACGGAAAGACAATACGGCCGCGGCCATCGATGGCAGGTGGTGTGTCGTCAGTGGCTTGTCCTTATCGAAGAATTCGGATGACGGCTGCGAGACACAAGCCAGGGCTCCGTGCCGCCGCTCATGTTGCGTTGGGCGGCGGTCACCTTCTGTGGCGATCACCACGCCGATTGCCGACTTGCGGACCAACCCGGAAGAGGCCACGGAAATGAGCGTTCTTCGATTCAGCAAGGATCACGAGTGGGTGCGCATCGAAGGCGACGGGGCGGTGATCGGCATCACGGACTACGCCCAGGCCCAACTCGGCGACATCGTCCATTTGGAGCTTCCGGACGTCGGCACGTACGTCGAGCGGGGCAAAGCGGCCGCGACCGTCGAATCCGTGAAGGCGGCGAACGAGCTCGATGCACCCGTCTCGGGCAAGGTGACGGGCGTCAATGCGGCGCTGACCGAGGATCCCGCGAAGGTCAACGCGGATCCCATGGGCGAGGGATGGTTCTTCAAGCTAAAGCTCAAGGATCCGAGCGAGCTCGACGGCCTCCTGGACGAAACGGCGTACCAAAAGTTCGTCGGTGAGCTTGGCGGCTCCAACCATTGAAAGGTCTTCACATGCGCGCAGACATTCTTCCAGGGGCGGTCTTTCCGGACTACGAGCTTTCCGACCACGGCGGGAAGCGCAGGAAGCTCTCGGAACTGCAGGGGCAAGATCCGATGGTGCTTGTCCTCAGCCGCGGCGGTTACTGCCCCAAGGATCGCCGGCAGGCGGAAGGACTCCTCGTGCTCCACCGCGAGCTCGAGGTCGCCTATTGCCGCCTTGTCACGATCAGCACCGACAGCATCGTCGAAACGAACGAATACCGCACCGGGGTCGGCGCTCACTGGCCTTTCCTCTCCGACGCGCGGCGCATCGTCCAAAACGATCTCGACATCGCCGAATATACCGATCCGACCCACAATCCCATGATCCCCCACGTGATCGTCCTCGAGCCTGGTCTTGTCGTCTATAAGATCTACAACGGCTACTGGTTCCTCGGACGGCCTACGGTTGAGGAGCTGCGTCAGGATCTGCGTGCCATCAGCATGAAATGCCGGCCGGACTGGGACATCACGACGCCGGAACTCAAAGCCGCATGGGCGCAAGGCCGCAAGGAGTCCTTCTATCCATACGGCAAGACATACCTTCAAACCATTGGCGAACAAGATTAGCAACGTGCGTGTGGCGCTAAATTCCGCGCGGAGCGTAAGGACCATTCTGCTCCGGCTTCGTCAGCGATTTGCCACGGGACCTCGGATCAGTGCACGTGCCCTTGTGGGGGAGCTTCCTTCGACCGCCGTGGGTCGTCGGCAGGATTCTCGTATTCGAGGCCCAATGGGCCGATCGCCGTCACTTGCGTGACGTACTCGCCGGACTTGGCCCAATGGAAGTGCCACGTGTCGCCCGGCAGGACGATGACGCTCCCGGGCGGATAGGCCGTGACCTTGTCGCCGTCGAACTGTTCGCCCAGCCCGATGTAGAAGACGCCGGACATCACCGTATAGATACGGTCCTCCGGGTGCTTGTGTGGCATGAGCTTCACGCCGGACGGCACCTTGACCCTGATCACATAGGGGCCCGGCTGCGAGGGCTCGCCGACCATGACGGCGAGGCGGGCCGTCGGAGGGAACGCCGGGAACGGCTTCCACTCGATGTCTTCGGGCAAGATCGATCGGAACCGGTCCTCGTCGGGCTGATGGGTTCGCGTCATTGCGGTCTTCCTTTCTGGCTCAAGCTGCCGGTTCGACGGTCACGATCGGCTTTCGGCGAGGTCGAGGACCGCCTGCGCAAAGGCCTGCGGGGCTTCCTGCGGCAGGTTGTGCCCGATGCCGCCCGTAATGGTCCGGTGCGCGTACTTGCCTGAGAACATCTTGGCATAGGCGCTGGGATCCGGATGCGGTGCGCCGTTCGCATCGCCCTCGAGCGTGATAGTGGGCACGCGGATGACCGGAAACTCGGCAAGCCGCTTTTCTAGGGGATCGTATTTCGCCTCGCCTTTGGCGAGCTCGAGCCGCCAGCGATAATTATGAATCGAGATCGCGACGTGGTCGGGGTTGTCGAAGGCCGCGGCGCTGCGATCGAACGTGGCATCGTCGAAGTTCCACTTCGGCGAGGCGAGCCGCCAGATGAGCTTGGCGAAGTCGTGCCGGTACTTCTCGTAGCCGATGCGGCCGCGCTCGGTGGCGAAATAGTACTGGTACCACCACTGCAACTCGGCGTCGGGCGGCAACGGGATCAAGCCGGCCGCCTGGCTGCCGATCAGGTAGCCGCTCACCGAGACGAGGGCCTTGCAGCGTTCGGGCCAGAGCGCCGCGATGATGTCGGCGGTGCGCGCGCCCCAATCGAAGCCCGCCAGCGTCGCCTTCTCGATCTTGAGCGCGTCCATCAGGTCGACGATGTCGACCGCGACCACCGACTGCTGGCCGTTGCGTATCGTCTCGCTCGAGCGAAAGCGCGTCGTGCCGTAGCCGCGCAGATACGGGACGATCACCCGGTACCCGGCGGATGCGAGCAGCGGCGCGACGTCGACAAAGCTGTGGATGTCGTAGGGCCAGCCGTGCAGCAGGATGACGGGAGGACCATTCGCGGGGCCGGCTTCCGCGTAGCCGACGTTGAGGGCGCCGGCATCGATCTGCCTGAGCGGGCCGAACGACGTATGCGTGCCCGGCTTGATGTCCGGCAGGCCCGTCGGTCTTGCCGACTGCGCGTGCGCGCGACCGGCCATGCCGAGCTGCGTCGCCGCGATCGTCACGGCCGCGGCGCCGACAAAGCGGCGACGATCATGATCGATGCCTTCATTGATGCTTTCGAACGACTTGATCATGTGCATGGTTGGTCTCCCTGTTTGCAGCGTCGCGTGTGACGAGGTCGAAGCCGTTATCGGTGCCGTCCGAGTCAGGGAATGTAGGTGGAATAGACGTAGTCCTGACTCTTCCTTGGCTCGTGGCACGCGAAGCATTGCTTGGCCGCATCGGTGACCGCCGGCTTCTTCGCATCCCCGCCGAGCCAGAATTGCCATCCCCAGCCGCCGGTCGCCGCGTATTTCTTCGCGTCCTTTTCCATCAACGCGATGCCTTGCAGCGGGCCTTCCACATAGCTTCCGGCATCGACCGAGAACTCGTGCAGATCGATGAGGAACATGGTCCCGTTGGGATACGGGCCGCCCTTTCGCAGCGCGGCTTCGCCCACCGAATTGACATGCGCGTTGTGCATTCCGGCGGCCAGCCCCTGCGCGACCAAAGGGCTCGTCCT
>DATBZM010000406.1:0-4171 GCA_036513175.1 Xanthobacteraceae bacterium
CTAGCTCGCTGGCATTGAGGAAGGGATTCGCGGCATGGGGGTTGGCCACCGCTACGCGATTGCCGACCGGCACGAGATCGATCGCGCCCCATAAGCCCCACCACCGCCCGGTCCAGTCTTGGAGTCGGTCGGGTGCGCGCCCCCTCCGTTTGAACGTCCGCAGAATGTGGACGGTCCCATCGATCCATTGCTCGACCGGCGCATCGGCCGAATTGGCGAGGATGCTGACCGTGAGATCCTGCGCCGAAAACATCCTCGTGCGCGATAAATAGCCCTGCAGGCCGCCGGTGTGGCCGAACCAGGTCCAGTCGCCGACGCGACCGACGATCGTGCCGAACCCGTATTGCACCGCCGTGCCGGATTGATTTCGCAGGCGTCCGCGCGTCATCGCACGCCGGCTCGGCGCCGAGATGACGCTGCGGGTGGCACGCGGCGAGAGCTGCGCGAAAAAAGTCGCGAGATCGCGCGCTGTCGTGGTGAGGCCGCTCGCGGGCGCAAGCGCACGGGTCGAATAATCTCCTCGCACGGCGACACGCCGTCCGAGCGGGAGATCGTTGGTGTGCCCGTGCGCGAGAAGCGCATCTTCGGAGCCCGGCAGATCTGGCAGCGTCTCGGTCAGGCCGACCGCATCGATGATCTCGCGCTTGATCCACGAGCCGTACGCCTCGCCACTCGCCGCTGCGATGACGAGACCAAGCAATCCGTAGCCCTGATTGGAGTATTTGAACCGTGTGCCGGGCCGGATGAGCGGCGGCGCCTGGAAATCGCGCAGCAGCTCCCTACCGGTCGGATACGGCTTGCGATCGTAAAAGTAGCCGCAGTCGGCGCCGTCCCGTGTGACGCCCCCGCTGTGACCGAGCAGTTGCCGGATCTTGAGGCGCGCGACGTCGCGATGGAGATCGGGCACATACTTGCCGACTGGGTCATCGAGCTTCAGCTTGCCGGTCTCGCGCAGCCGCATGACGCCGGCGGCAGTGACCGCCTTCGCGTGCGATGCGGCGCGAAATCGGTGTCGCGGGGTCAGCGCCTCGCCGCGATGGAGGTCGGCATGGCCGAATGCGCGCTCGAGGACGACAACGCCCCGGTGAACGATTGCGATCACGCAGCCGGGCTGGCGGAAAACGCGCAGCTGCATATCCAGCCAGGACGGGATGTAGTCAAGCGCGGCGGCCAGCCAATCGGTCATCGAGTTGCCTCTGCACGGAAACGCACCGGGCGGATCATCCTCTTCAGTAATCGATCACACCCGATAATGAATGATCATGAGCACCAGAAGATGCCCCGGGTAGAATACATGGAGCGCGTAGCGTGGCAGGAATCGCGGGCGGTTGCGCAAGGCGAGTGCAGCGAGCGCGACTGCGCTGCTCAAGCCACCGGCAAAGCACGCCGCCTCGATCGGGTGGAGCTTCCACCCCTCGGATGGATACCAATTCAGCGCGAACACGAGCAGCACAAGCCAGATCGTATGCCACCACTTGCCTTCGAGCACGCAAAGGAGCGCGGCGGGAAGCAGTATTCCGGCGACGCCATAGTCGAGACCATAGCGCGCTTGGACGAATGGGCTGAGGATGCAGGCAATGCCGGCCGCGAAGATGAGATGCTGCGTCATCGGGCGTTGCGTTCGCATTGCGGCTGCGACCACTGCGCCGACCGCCAGCGTGAAAATGATATTGCCCTGCACGATCGACGTGGTGGTCGCGAAGATAGGCTGGGAGACGGCGCCGAGCAGGATGAGTATTTGCACATAGCGTGCAAGCTTCGTTCCTCGCATGAGGTTGCAGGCCAGCGCAAAGACGAACAACGGGAAGGCGGCGCGGCCGAGAAGCCACATCAAATTCGGTGAGGCGTCTCCGAAGAGGTAATTCACGTGATCGAGCAGCATCAGGCCCGCGGCCACGAGCTTCACCAGATCGAGTGGCGCACCCGAATAGGCGTCAGCCAAGCGGCGCGTGTGCGGTGCTTCGCGTGAGAGCTGCGTTGTGATCGAATCCATTGCGACCGCGTCGCCAGTGGCCGCCGGGCCGGAGGGGCGCCGGCGATCCTGGCGTTCGCTCGATGCTATCTGCGTCCTCTCGCAGGAGGCAACTCAATTGAGCCGCAGCTCCTCGATGTGGCGCGGGTCCGCCTTGAGCTCGCCGCGCTCGACCCGCTTGACCAGGTCGGTGAGCACCGCGTTGGCGCGGCAGGGCAGGCCGACCTTCTCGCCCTCGCGCACGACGAGGCCGTTGAGGAACTCGATCTCGGTGCGTCGGCCCTTCTGCATGTCCTGGCCCATCGACGGACGCTGGCCCGCGGCCGTGCGGCCCGCATCCTTGAAGCGCTGCTCGTCGCAGGCGCGCATCGCCACATCGTCGCCTTCGCCCGCGCGCGCGATGGTGTCGGGCTCGAGGTGGAGGATCTCCTCGAGCTGGAAGCCGAGCGCCTGGCCGACACGGATCGCCTCGCTGCCGACGCGGGTCGAGAAGCGGCGGATCGTATCGTTCTTGAGCATGTCGCCGCCGCCGAGCCCGGTGCAGGCGGAAATCCCGTTCTGCATCGCGTTGGCGACGAGCTTCGACCAGCGCTCGCCCCACAGGTTGTTGGTGACCTTGGCGCTGTCGGCGTAGCCGACCAGGCGGCAGACCTCCTCGGCCCGCTTGGTGATGCGGCCGTGCGGCTCGCCGGCGCGAAACACCGTGTGGCGGGCGCCGTGCTTGGCGGCGCCACGATGCACGAGGCCGGGCTCCGGCAGGTTGACCGTGATGCTCGACGCGATGCAGCCGAGCGTCTTGCCCCAGCCGACGATGCCGGCGATCGTCTCCTCGTTCATGCAGTTCTGCAGCGACACGACGTAGCCGTCGGGCGCGAGATACTGCCGGATCAGCATCGTCGCCCAGGCCGTGTCGTAGGACTTCATGCACACGAAGGCGATGTCGACCGGCGTCTCCTTGGCGAGCTGCTGGGCGTCGGTCACATGCAGGGCGCGCACCGTGACGGTGAACTCCGGCTCGGTCATCGCGTGCGTCACGCGCAGGCCGTGCTGGCGCATGTGCTCCACATGGGCCGGCCAGGGATCGATGAAGGTCACGTCCTCGCCGGCCTTGACCATGTGCGCGCCGGCATAGCCGCCGACCGCGCCCGTTCCCATGATGGCAATCTTGCGGCCCATATATCTTCCTCCTTGAGCGTCGTCCTCCGTGACGCGGCTGTTGGAGCACGTCCGCCATTGCCGGCGCAAGCGGGTGACTCGGGCTTTGCGCTACGTCCGCAACGGCATCGGATTGTCGGCCGGCGGCTCGACGCCGAACGAGTTCGCCGTCATGCAGGTCATCGAGAAGCTCCCGGTGGCGGCGACGAGCGCGACCAGGCTTTCGAGCCCCATGGTCTTCTCGGCGGCCGCATAGGTCGCATCGGAAAGCCCCTTCTCGGCGAGCAGCTCGTGGGCGACCGCAAAGCAGGTGTTCTCGCGCGCATCGGGCAGCGCCGGCGCCTGGCGCGCATTGATCGCATCGATCACCGATTGATCGATGCCGATCGCGCGGGAACGGCACGCCTGCGCGAACCACGGATAGCGCGCATTCCAATGGCGCGCGACCACGAGGTTGACGATCTGCTGCTCGCGCGGCGACAGCGGCCCCTCGCCGAGCGACTCGCGCAGGTTCTGGCAGGCCTCGAACAGTTTTGGCAGCCGGATATAGGCGTAGTACGGCCCGCCGACGATGCCGCTTGCCTGCTTGGCGGCATCGTAGACGCGCGCCTGCTCGGCATTCATGTCGGCGCGCTCGATGATCGGTATGCGTGGCATGTTTTTCTCCCCGATGTGTTGGCGGGCGAGATTAGCGCATGACGGCGGCGGCCGGTATGGCGCGCCGACCCGGCGATCCTTCGCCTTCCGGCCGGCACGCTTCGAGATCGCGGGCGAGGCCCATCGCAACGACGGCTCGCCGTCCGCTCCCGCGGCCGACGCCGGACGTCACCGACGCATGCCGCCGCCCGGCTGCGGCCCGCCGCGTCTCGGGAACCCGATCGGCACGCACTCGCGTCCTTGCTGCATGGTCCCTTGCGGGCACTCGCATGCGGTGCCGGCCCGGTTGACGACCTGCGGCGGCCGGCACTCGATGCATTCGCCGCCTCGCGGCACGCTCCCTTGCCGGCAGACGCACGCGGTGCCGGCGGGGTTCGCGATCTGCGG
>DATBZM010000407.1:0-11378 GCA_036513175.1 Xanthobacteraceae bacterium
CGGGCGTGTGGTAGATCCGCGCTACATCGCGATGATGAACCAGATGATGCGGCAGACGCTCGTCATCGGCACGGCGCGCGGCGCCAGCGTGCCGGGCTGGATTGCGGCGGGCAAGACCGGAACGAGCCAGGATTTCCGCGATGCCTGGTTCATCGGCTACACGGCGCACATGGTCACCGGCGTGTGGCTCGGCAACGACGATTCGACGCCGACCCGGCACGCGACCGGCGGCAGCCTGCCGGTCGAGATCTGGAGCCGCTTCATGCGGGCCGCGCACCAGAATGTGCCGGTCGCCGCACTGCCGGGCCTCGGTGGCGGCTGGTTCGCGGGGGCGCCGGTGGCGTCGGCGCCGTCAGATCGGTTGACGGCTGCAGATCGTCAGGTGCCGTCGACGATCGTCGCCAACGGCGCCAACGGCAACGTGCGGCCGGAAGCGGATCACGGGCTCGACGGCTGGTTTTTGGATCGGCTGTTCGGGCGGCGGTAACGCCACCCGGACAGCCCCTCAGCTCTTCACGCCGGCGGCGCGCGCGACATCCGACCAGCGCTTGATCTCGCTCTTAAGGTAGCGCGCGAACTCGTCGGGGCGGTTGCCGATCGGATCGAAACCCTGCTTGCTCAGCGTCTCGACCGCCGCCGGCGCATGCATCGCTTTCGCAGCGGCGGCCGCGACCTTGTCGATCGCGGCCTGCGGCGTGCCGGATGGCGCGAGCAGCGCGAACCACAGGCTGCTGTCGAAGTCGGGCATGCCGGCCTCCGCCATGGACGGGACATCCGGCAGCACGTTCGCGCGCCGCTCGGCGGCCGTCGCCAGCGCCTTGACCTTGCCGCCCGCGATCTGGCCGAGCACCGTCGAGGCGGGCGAGAAGAAGATCGCGACGCGTCCGCCGATCAGGTCGTTCACGGCCTGCGGGCTGCCCGGATAAGGCACGTGCACGAGCTTGATGCCGGCGCGTTGGGCGAACAGTTCGGCCGCGAAGTGCGGCAGGCTGCCGACGCCGACATTGGCGCACAGCACCTCGCCCGGCTTCGACTTCGCGAGCGCGATCACGTCGGCGACGCTGTTGAGGCCCGATTGCGGGCTCGCGACCAGGACGACGGCGCCGTTCGCGAGCAGCGAGACCGGCGCAAAGTCGCGCAGCAGGTCGAACCCCGGATCGGGCTTCATCGCCTGGCTGGTGACGATCGACAGCGTCGCGACGAACAGCGTGTAGCCGTCCTTCGCGGCGCGGGCGACATATTCGGCGGCAAGCGCCGAGCCCGCGCCCGGCCGGTCCTCGACGATCATCTGCTGGCCGAGCAGGTCGGCGGCGCCGCCCGCGAAGACGCGCGCCGTGATGTCGGTGGCGGTGCCCGGCGTGAACCCGACGATCAACCGGATCGGGCGGGACGGCCAGGCACCTTGGGCCATCGCGATACCTGAAACGGGCGAGACTGCGGCAACGGCCGCACTCGCCTGCAGGAAATCGCGGCGGGAAAATCGACGCATTGGCTCCCTCCCTCGGTGTCTTGTCCACCGTAGCGCGGGCGCAGGCAGCCGATCAAACCGGAAGGTCGGGCTCAGGGTAGGGTGAAAGCGATCGCGACCATTGCGGCGCGACGAGATCATGCGGCGCATCGCACGGCGGGAGCCCGCAGCGTGCTCGAGTCGAATGGATGATGGGCGACCCTCAGGGACCCGGATTGCGTTCCTGGGTGCGGGCGCTCAGCGCCGGACCACGATGGCGGCGCGAGCGGCGCCGGCCTCGCCGCCGACCCGGACCGCGCTCGCCGCAAGCGAGCGCACGATCGACGAGGCCGCCCGCGCGAGGCCGATCGAATTGATCAGCAGCAACGGGCCCACGATGGTCTCGAAGAGAGTGATCATCTGATCGTCAAACATGGGGGCTCTCCATCGCCGCAGCCTTCGTGGGATCGTGCATAACAGCCTCTGGCGACGAAGGAAATTCCGCTAGATCACTTAAGGGGTTTTCCGGAAGCCGTTGTTTACAAACGATTCAGCACATCGCCCGCGGGACGATCGCGCGCGGTCCGTCGACGCGAAGATGCGAGGCTCGCGCCTGGGTCTCGGCTGGTGAACGCCCGCGATATCCGGGCTACGCTTGCTCGGCGCAGGCGATCACAAGGGAGGACGCACAAATGACCGGACTCTTGACGAACCACGTTGCGGCAATCACCGGCGCCGGTTCCGGGATCGGCCGCGCCATCGCGCTCGGTTTCGCCCGCGAGGACGCGCAGGTCGTGGCGCTCGACATCAACGGCGAGGCGGCGGCGAAGACCGCGTCCGACATCCGCGACGCCGGCGGCAAGGCGGCGAGTCTCACCCTGGACGTCACCGATCGCCTGGCCTGCCGCACGGTCGCGGACGAGGTCGGGGAGAAAATCGGCGCGATCTCGATCCTGGTCAACGATGCCGGCATCAACCGGCGCAACGCGTTCGCCGGCGACCCGGACGCGATCGTGAAGGACTGGCAGGACATCATGGCGGTGAACCTCAACGGCGTGTTCAACGTGACGCACGCCTTTCTCGACGCCCTGCGCGCGAACAAGGGGCGCATCATCAACATCGCCTCGATCCAGTCCTTCGTGCACGTGCGTACGCCGAACTCGGTCGCCTACACGGCGTCGAAGCACGGCGTGCTCGGCTTCACCCGCGCGCTCGCGGCCGAGCTCGGCCGGGACGGCGTGCGCGTCAACGCCATCGGTCCCGGGTTCATCGAGACGCCGCTCAACGAGCGCGTGCGCGCCACCAACCCGGAGCTGGTGAAGGTCTTCCTCGACCACACGCCGCTCGGCCGCGCCGGCAAGCCGGAGGACATCGTCGGGCCGGCGCTGTTTCTCGCCTCGGATCTGTCGGCCTACGTGACCGGAACGATCGTGATGGCCGACGGCGGGTATCGGGCGATTTGAACAACCTCCCATCGGCTTGCGCTCGCCCGCAAAGCGGCGCCATTCTTCCGGGTTCAGGGACGATCCAACGAGGCCACCATGACCAAGGATAGCGAGCGCTTTGCGGCGACCCGCAAGAATTTCGCCGGGACCGCCCGCGGGCCCTATCTCGACGTGGCGGTGCGCGGGCTCATGTCGCGAGCGAGCCGGGCCGCCATCGAGCGCCACCTCGAGGAGCTTACCGAAGGCACGGTCGACAAGCCGGCGCTGTTCGCGCAGGTCGAGCGGACGCGCGGACTGTTCGCCCGGCTGATCGGCGCCGCCGCGCAGGACATCGCCTATACGCGCAACGTCACCGACGGAATTGCGACCTTCGCGGCCTCGCTCGACTGGCGCCCGGGCGACAACGTCGTGCTGTGCGAGGCGATCGAGCATCCCGCCAACGTGCTGCCGTGGTACGGCATCGCCCGCAAGTTCGGCGTCGCGGTCAAGAGCGTGCCGCAGCGCAACGGCGTGATCGAGATCGCGGACATCCTCGCGGCGCTCGACCGGTCCACCCGCGTGGTCGCGATCTCCAGCGTGTCGTTCTCGCCGGGCTTCCGCTTCCCGATCGCCGAGCTCGCGGCCGAGTGCCGCAAGCGCGGCGTGCTGGTCTCGGTCGACGCCGCGCAGTCGATCGGCGTGATCGCGACCGACATCGCGGAATGGAACGTCGACGCGATGGCGGTGTCGACGCAAAAGGCGCTGATGGCGATGTACGGGGCGGGCTTCCTCTATGTGCGGCCCGAGCTCTCCGCCAGGATGAACCCGATCTTCCTCTCACGCTACAGCGTGGCGCATGACGGGCACGAGGCGAGCCTCGGCGACCCGGCGCTTCTTCGCCTCGCGCCGGGATCGATGCGCTTCGACGTCGGCAACCCCAACTTCCCGGCCGCGCTCGCGGTCGCGCCCGCCCTCGAGCTGCTGCTCGAGCTCGGGCCGCGCGCGGTCGAGGACCACGTGCTCGGCGTCGCCGGGTATTTCGTCGACCGCATGCTCGACATCGGCCTCCCGGTCTATGGCGGGCGACCGGGCCCGCACAGCACGCACATCGTCACGGTCGGCGAGACGCTCGGCCAGGCGCATGACGCCGCGCAAGACCTCGACATGGCGAATCTCTACGAGCATCTCGCGGCGGCCGGCGTACGGCTGAGCATCCGCCGCGACCTGCTGCGGTTCTCGTTCCACATTTACAACAACCGCGACGACGTCGACGAGGTGGTGCGGCTGTGCGAGCAGTGGCTGCGCCGGCGCGGCGGCATGCGCACGCCGGCGCGCAAGACGGCGTAGAGACTTTTTCGTCATGGCCGGGCATGACCGTTCGAAGAACGGCGTCGCTTCGCTCGCCTATGTCCCGGCGATCCACGTCTTGCTTTGTTGCCGCTTGCGAGACGTGGATGCCCGCATGCGCGGGCATGACGGTGTAGATAGCGAGGGGGCAACCCAATGACAGCCACCGCCATATCGGGCGACATCGTGCCGACGCTGCCGGCGCGCTCGCGCTGGCAGCGCACCTTGCCGCTGCAGATGCTCGCCGGCCTCGTGGTCGGCTGCATCCTCGGGCTGATCTTTCCCGACCTCGGCAAGTCGCTGCTGCCGCTCGCCCAGGCCTTCATCAAGGCGCTGCGGATGATCGTCATCCCGCTGGTGTTCTCGGCGATCGCGCTCGGCATCTACAACATGGGCCGCGAGATCGCCCTGCTCGGCCGCATCGTCGCGATCGCGTTCGCGTGGTTCTTCGCCGCGACCGCCCTGTGCGTCGTGGCAGGGCTCGGCGTCAATGCAATCTTCCATCCCGGCATCGGCGCCGATCTCTCGATCGCCGGCCAGGTCCCGAAGGTGACGGGCATCAAGATCGACTTCGTCGGCTTCCTGCTCGACCTCGTGCCGGTCAACGTCGTCGCCGCGATGGCGGAGCAGAAGATCCTGCAGGTGCTGCTGTTCGGCATCCTGTTCGGCGCGGCGCTCGCCGCGATCGGGCCGATCGGCCGCGACGTCGCGCGCGTGCTCGCCGGGGTGCAGCTGGCGATGATGCAGATGGTGCGCTGGATCGTGATGCTGTCGCCGCTCGCGATCGCGGCCGTCATGGCCTGGCTCTTTTCCTCGCAGGGCATGAGCGTGATCGTCGCGCTCGCCAAGCTGGTCGGCGCGCTCTATGTCGGGCTGGTCATCGTCGTGCTGGCGATGTGGCTGGTGCTGCTCGCGATCGGGCACAATCCGCTCGCGGTCACGCGCAAGATCGCCGAGCCGCTGCTGCTCGCCTTCACGACGCGCTCGTCGGAGACGACGCTGCCGATCCACATGGAGATTCTCGAGCGGATGGGGGTGCCGAACAAGGTGGTCTCGACCGTGATCCCGCTCGGCTACTCGTTCAACCAGGACGGCTCCTCGCTCTACGTCTCGCTCGCGGTCGCCTTCGTGCTCGAGGCGCACGGCATCGCGCTCGCCTGGCCCGCGATGCTGACGATCATCGTCACCGGCCTGCTCGCCACCAAGGGCATGGGCAATGTCGGCGGCGGCGGCCTGGTCGCGGCGACGACCGTGCTGATCGCGTTGGGGATGCCGCTCGAGTCGGTCGCGATCCTCGCCGCGATCGACGTGTTCATGGACATGGGCCGCACTACCGTGAACGTCTTCGGCAACACGGTCGCGGTGCTGCTGGTCGACCGCTTCGGCGGGGTCGAGATGGAGCAGACGGCCGCCGTCGAGGCGCAACCCGCGCCATAACCCGGCCGGCCGCGCGTAAGCGACTACCCTCGCCTCGCGGCGGCGGATCGCACGCGCCGCGTCGCCATCCAGATGATGAACGACAGACCACCTCCCAGCGCGATCGCGATGGTGAGCGGCCAGGCGGTCGCGCCGATCGCGTGCGCGACCAGCGCGCCGGTCGAGGCCGCGACCGCCTGCTGCAGGCAGCCGATCAGCGAGGAGGCGGCGCCAGCCCGTTCGGGAAACGGCTGCAGCGCGCCGGCGAGCGCCTGCGGCATCGCGAGCCCGAGCCCGAACAGGTAGATCGTCATCGGCACGACGATGCCGGCAACGGCGCCGGGCGCGAGCGCGGTCGCGCCGACCATCGCGAGCCCGCCGGCCGCGAGCGCGACGACGCCCCAGGCGATGGTGCGGTCGAGGCCGATGCGGGTGACGATCCGGGCGGCGAGCGAGGTGCCCGAGATGTAGCCCACGCTCGCGACCGCGAAGGAGAGGCCGAAGCCGACCGGCGACAGGCCGAGCAGGTCCTGCAGCACGAAGGGTGCGCCGGAAATGTAGGCGAACAGGCCGGCATAGCTCGCCGTGATGACGCCGATGAAGGTGCGCGCGACCCGATGGCGGGCGACGACCGCGAGGCTCGCGAGCATGCCCGCGGCCGCGTGCGCGCGCGGACGCAGCGTCTCGGGCAGCAGCCAGTACGCCGCCGCGAGCGCCACGAGGCCGGCCGCCGCGATGAAGACGAAGCAGGCGCGCCAGCCGAATGCGGTCTGCAGCACGCCGCCGATCAGCGGCGCAACGATCGGCGCGAGCCCCATGATCGCCGCCATCAGCGAGAGCTCGCGCCCGGCGCGCGGGCCTTCATAGAGGTCGCGCACCACGGCGCGGGCGAGCACGATCGCGCCGGAAGAGCCGGCGGCCTGCAGCGCGCGGGCGCCGATCAGCGCCGCGATCGTCGGCGCGGCCGCGCAGGCGAGGCTCGCGACGCAGAAGATCGTCAAAGCCGCGAGCAGCACCGGCCTGCGCCCGTAGCGGTCGGACAGCGGGCCGTAGACCACCTGCCCGACCGCGAAGCCGACCAGATAGAACGAGATGGTGAGACCGACCGCGCTGGGCGAGGCCCCGAGTGCGGCGCCGATCGACGGCAGCGACGGCAGGTAGAGGTCGATCGAGAGCGGACCCACGGCGGTGAGGAGCGCGAGCAACGCGGTGAGCGCGAGGGTGTCGGGGCGGAGCATGTGTGATTCACCGTCATGCCCGCGCAGGCGGGCATCCACGTCTTTCTTGCTTGTGGCAAAGACGTGGATGGCCGGGACGAGCCCAGCCATGACGGTCATTCATGTCATCGCGAGCGAAGCGAAGCAATCGCCCAGACGCATTGCTGGGCCGCGCGCGATTGCTTCGGCCTGCTGCGCAGGCCTCGCAATGACGATGGGATCAGGCGCCAGCGCCGTAGCGATGCAATTCGGCCCCATGCGCATCGAGCCAGACCTTGGCGCGGCGCGTGTCGGGGCACACCGCCAAGACGGTGCGCCAGAAGCGCGGCGAGTGGTTCATCTCGACCAGATGGGCGACCTCGTGCGCCGCGAGGTAGTCGAGCACGTAGGGCGGCGCGAGAATGAGCCGCCACGAGAACGACAGCACGCCGGTGGTCGAGCACGAGCCCCAACGGCTCGACGGGTCGCGAATCGCGACGCGGCGGACCGCGACGGCGAGTTGCGCCGCATAGCGGCGGCTGGCGGCATCGAGATCGCGCTTCGCCTCGCGCTTGAGGTGATCGGTGACGCGGCGGCCCACGTGCGGCGCCTCGCCGGCAACGCAGAGAATCCGCGTGCCGTCGGTGGCGACCTCGCTCCATACGGTGCCGCGCGCGTCGCGCCGGTGCTCGATGCGGTGATCGACGCCGCGCACCGGCACGAGGGCGCCGTGCGCGAACGGCAGCGCGGCGGGCAGGCGGCCGAGCCGCGCCGCGATCCAGCCACCGTGCCTCTGCGCAAAGGCGCGCGCCTCCTTGAGGCTGCCGCGCGGCGGCATGGTGAGCACGACCTCGCGCGTCGCCGCCTGGATGCGCAGCGTGTAGCGGCGCGCCTGCGGGTGGCGGCGCAGGCGCACGGAAAATACCACCCCATCGAAGGCGATCTCGATCGCCTGCGGCTCGGGCGGACGACGAAAGAGCAGCGCACGCAGCGGCATGAGGCGAGATTCTATGCTGATTCGGGCGGGCGCGTGGCGCTCATGGCGCGCCACAAAGCACGACGTCATGCTCCGCGAAAGCGGAGCATCCAGTACACCTGGGAAGAAACATTTGTCCGATGACGCGCCGGGAGTACTGGATCGCCCGCTTTTCGCGGGCGATGACGGCAGTCAATTGATGAGATTCTACGCCTCGGTCGGCGACGGACCGCGCGCCACGGCGGGCGCGGGCGCATCTTCCGTGGCGACGGCGGCGCCGTTGCCGCCGCTTATCGCATTGCTCTTGTGCGCGGCGCCGTTGCCGGAGCGGGCGCGCGCGCTGCGCGGGGCGCCGTTGTTGGAGAGCACGAAGTCGGCGATGCGCGGCGCGATCTCGGCGCGGAAGCGCGAGCCGTTGAACACGCCGTAGTGACCGACGTCGGGCTGCATCCAGTGCGCCTTGCGGTCGGCCGGGATGTTGACGCACAGGCGATGCGCGGCCTCGGTCTGGCCGAGGCCGGAAATGTCGTCGTGCTCGCCCTCGACGGTCAGCAGCGCGACGCGCTTGATCTTGGCCGGGTCGACCGGCGTGCCGCGGTGGGTCATCTCGCCCTTGGGCAGGGCGTGGCGCACGAACACGGTCTCGACCGTCTGCAGATAGAATTCGGCGGCGAGATCCATGACCGCGAGATACTCGTCGTAGAACTCGCGATGCTTCTGCGCCGAATCGCCGTCGGCCTGCACGAGGTGATAGAACAGCCGGCGATGCGCCTCGATGTGGCGGTCGAGGTTCATGCTGACGAAGCCGTGCAGCTGCAGGAAGCCCGGATAGACGTCGCGCATCACGCCGGGATGCGGGAACGGCACCTTGGTGATGACGTTGCGCCGGAACCAGTCGGTGCCGCGCGCCTCGGCGAGCTTGTTGACCCCGGTCGGGTTGACGCGGGTATCGATCGGGCCGCCCATCAGCACCATCGAGTGCGGCACGTTGGGATCGCCGTTGGCTTCCATGGCGGCGACCGCGGCGAGCACCGGCACGGACGGCTGGCACACCGCGACCACGTGGGTGTCGCCGCCGAGGAAATGCAGGATCGAGATGACGTAGTCGATGTAGTCGTCGAGGTCGAAGCTGCCGGCCGCGAGCGGCACCATGCGGGCGTCGGCCCAGTCGGTGACGTAGACGTCGTGGTTGGGCAGGAATGCCTCGACGGTGCCGCGCAGCAGCGTCGCGTAATGGCCGGACATGGGCGCGACGATGAGGAGGCGCGGCTGCGGCCGGTGTGGCATGTGGCCGATCGAGCGCTCGAAGTGCAGCAGCCGGCAGAAGGCGCGCTCCCACACCGGCGTGATGTGCACCGGCACGCGCTCGCCGCCGACGGTCGTCGACGTGATGCCCCACTCGGGCCGGCCGTAGCGGCGGGTCGAGCGCTCGAACAGCTCGGCGGCGGCCGCCATCGACTTGCCGAAGGTGGTGTTGGACAGCGGATTGATCGGGTTCTTGTAGTAGAGCCTCGTCGCATCCGCGATCGCACGCGCCGGATTGAGCGCGGCGTGGCTCATTTCCCAGAACCAGTACATCGGCCCCGACAGGACAAGCCCGCCGTCGCCTGGCGACGCAGGCGCGCCGCCAAATTCACCAATCGCCATGGGCCCCCCGGCCGTTAGCCCGCTTTTTGCATTGCAGCATAGTTTGTCGCCTATCTGTCATACCGTCAATAGATATAGGAAGCGTTCCAGACCCTCGCCCGGTTCCATAATGTCGCGGATCACGGCCAAGAAACGATTGAAATTCAACTAAGTAGTGCTGCGGACCTCATTCGCCGCCCTGCATCAAGGCGCCGCTGCGGCGGGCGCTTTTCAACAGGGCCAGAAATGCCGCCGCGCCCCCAACGAAGAGAACCGCGTTGAGCGCCAGCGCCTCGAGCATCAGGTCGGCGCGGAAGACGTGCTCGATGAGCAGCGCGCGCATGCCCTCGAACACGTAGGTCGGCGGCAGCAGCCAGGACACGTGCTGCAGCCAGTGCGGCAGAACCGCGACCGGATAGTAGACGCAGGTGAGGGGCAGGAAGATGAACATGATGGTCCAGGCCATGTTCTCGGCACCGAGCCCGTTGCGCAGGACGATCCCCGACACGAAGATGCCGACCGCCCAGCTGGTGAGCAGCAAGTTGACGAAGAAGGCGGCGAGCGCGAGCCCGAGGCCGAACAGGTTGAAGCCGAAGAAGGTGATCGCCAGCAGCGCCACCGGGATGGTCGAGATGGCGAGCCGGATGACGCTCATGATCATCAGCGCGAGCACGAACTCGACCGGCCGCAGCGGGCTGATCATCAGGTTGGCGAGATTGCGCGACCACATCTCCTCGAGGAACGAGAGCGAGAAGCCGAGCTGGCCGCGAAACAGGATGTCCCACAAAAGCACCGCGCCGATGAAGGTGCCGCCGGCGCGGGCGAAGAAGCCGGCGTTCTGCGCGATGTAGAGCTGGAGGAAACCCCACATCAGCATCTGCACCGCCGGCCAGTAGACGAGGTCGAGAAGGCGCGGCCAGGACGAGCGCAGCAGGTACCAATAGCGCAGCACCATGGCGCCGATGCGGGTGGGCGAGATGGCGCTCATTCCTCAGTCTCCGCGTATCCCGCATGGAGCCCTCGGGTCTTGCCTTCGGCAAGCCCAAGGACAGGCTCCGCGGAATGCGGGGACCTCGGTCCCGGATTACGGCGCTCGCGCGCCTCCATCCGGGCTACGGTTTCGCCGCCGCGCGCCACGTCGAGGAAAACCTGCTCGAGCGTGTCGCGGCCGTAGCGCGCGAGCAGCGCCGGCGGCGCATCGTCATCGACGATCGTGCCGCGCCGCATGATGATGACGCGCTCGCACAGCCGCTCGACCTCGACCATGTTGTGCGAGGCGAGCAGCACGGTCGCGCTGCGCGCCTTGCGGTAGCGGTCGAGATGGCCGCGGATCCAGTCGGCGGTGTCGGGATCGAGCGAGGCGGTCGGCTCGTCGAGCAGCAGCACGTCGGGCTCGTTGATGAGCGCCTTGGCGAGCGCGACGCGGGTGCGCTGGCCGGAGGAGAGCTTGCCGGTCTCGCGGTCGAGGAGCTCGACGAGGTCGAGCTCGGCGGCGAGCGCCGCGATGCGGCCGGGGATATCCGCGACGCCGTACAGCCGGCCGAAGACCCGCAGATTCTGCCGCACCGTCAGCCGGCGCGGCATCTCCACATAGGGGCTTTCGAAGTTCATGCGGCCGAGCACGCGGTAGCGCTCGCGCGGCATCGCGGCGCCGAGCACGCGCACGCTGCCGGCGGTCGGCTCGACCAGCCCCAGGATCATCGCAATGGTCGTGGTCTTGCCGGCGCCGTTGCCGCCGAGCAGCGCCGTGATCGAGCCGGGCGCGAGCGCGAACGAGATGCCGGCGACCGCGGTCGTCTGCTTGTAGGCCTTGACGAGGCGGTCGACCGCGATGGCGGGTGGGGCGGACATGGCGGCGCGTGTATAACATGGCATGCGGGGTCTTCACCTCTCCCCGGAGGGGAGAGGTCGACGCGCAAAGCGCGTCGGGTGAGGGGCGCTCGGAG
>DATBZM010000408.1:0-15394 GCA_036513175.1 Xanthobacteraceae bacterium
ATCAACGCCATGGCTTACGTGCGCGGCCACCGCGGCGACTACGACCGCTGGGCGGCCGCCGGCCTGCGCGAATGGTCCTACACTCATGTGCTCCCCTACTTCCGCCGGCAGGAAGCGTGGGAAGGCGGCGCGAGCTATTTCCGCGGCGGCGACGGACCGCTCGGCGTGCGCACCACGCGCTTTGCCGATCCGTTGATCGAGGCCTTCACGGCGGCGGGCGTATCGGCCGGCTTTCCGGCGACCGCCGACTACAACGGTGCGCGGCAGGAAGGGTTCGCACGGGTGCAGATGACGGTGCGCGACGGCCGGCGCTGCAGCGCCGCGGCGGCCTATCTGCGGCCGGCGCTGGCGCGGCGCAATTTGACGGTCGTCACCGGCGCGCTGGCGACGCGGATCACGATGGAGGGCACGCGCGCAACCGGGATCGAATACCGCCATGGCCGGCAGCGCATGAGCGTGCGCGCCGAACGCGAGGTGATCCTCGCCGGCGGCGTGATCAACTCGCCGCAGCTGCTCATGCTGTCGGGCATCGGCGACCCGGTCGAGCTTGCGGCGCACGGCATCGCCGTACGTGTGCCGCTGCCGGGCGTGGGCAAGAACCTGCAGGACCACGTCTCGGCCGGGCCCGCCTGGCAGCGCCGTGGCCGCGGGCCGTTCCACGCCGCGATGCGGATCGACCGCATCCTGCGCGCGCTCGCCCGCGCGCACCGGCGCGGCGAGGGCATTGCGGCCGATCTGCCGGCCGGCATCATGGCGTTCCTCAAGAGCCGCAACGCCGCCGACCTGCCGGACATCCAGTTCCTGTTCAACGCCGCGCCGATGACGGCGCATCCCTATCTGGCGCCGTTGCGCCGTCCCTACGCGGACGGCTTTGCCTGCCGCGCCGTGCTGCTGCGCCCGGAAAGCCGCGGCGAAGTACGGCTCGCCTCGGCCGATCCGGCCGCCGCGCCGCGGATCCGGCAGAATTTCCTCGGCACCGACAAGGACCGCAAGACCCTGCGCGACGGCGTCCGCATGGCGCGTGCCGTCGCGGCGCAGCCGGCGATGCGCGCGTTCATCGAGCGCGAGCTCGCGCCCGGCTCCGACACGGATGCCGACCTCGACGCGCTCATCCGCGCGACCGGCATCACGGCGCACCACCCGGCGGGCAGCTGCCGGATGGGCACCGATCCGCTCGCCGTTGTCGACCCGACGCTACGGGTGCGCGGGGCCGAAAACCTGCGCGTGGTCGACGCCTCGGTGATGCCCGATCTCGTCGGCGGCAACATCAACGCCCCGGTGATCATGATCGCCGAGAAGGCCGCGGACTACATCCGCGGCCGCGCGCCGCTTGCGCCCGTGATGGCCGGCATGGCAGCGTCGCAGCGCATCGCCGGATAGCGCACGGAAAGACCCGCATGGACGACCAGACCAACATCCGCTGGCCCGACACGATCTACGACCACTTCAAGCGGGTCGGTGTCCGCCAGGTCGGCTACGTGCCGGACGCCGGCCACAGCCGGCTGATCGAGCGCGTTTGCCAGGATCCCGAGATCGCCGACGTGGTGCTCACCACCGAGGAGGAAGGCGTCGGGCTCGTCGCCGGCGCCCATCTCGGCGGGCAGCGCGCCGCGCTGCTGATGCAGAGCAGCGGCGTCGGCAACTGCATCAACATGTTCACGCTCGTGCGCAACATGGGCTTTCCCTGCCTCGTGCTGGTGACCATGCGCGGCGAGTTCGCCGAGTTCAATCAATGGCAGGTGGCGATGGGCTCGATCACCGAGCCGGTGCTCCGGCTCGCCGGCTTCCTCACCTATCGGGTCGAGGAGCCGGGCGAGGTCGACGAGGTGGTGGCGGCCGCCTGCGACATGGCGTTCGACGGCGATCTTGCGGTCGCGGTCCTGCTGTCGCAGCGGTTGATCGGCCGCAAGCGGTGGACCAAATGAGCGCCGCACGCACGAAGGCCGGGCACGCGATGCTGGAGCGGCGCAAGCTCGTCAAGGATCTCCTGGTCGAGCGCCGCGACCTCATGGTCGTGTGCGGCCTCGGCTCGGCGACCTACGATGTCGCGGCCGCTGGCGACCATCCGCTCAACCTTTATCTCTGGGGCGCGATGGGTGGCGCCGCCATGATCGGCCTCGGCCTCGCGCTGGCGCGGCCCGAGCGCCGCGTCGCGGTGATCACCGGCGACGGCGAGGCGCTGATGGGCCTCGGCGCGCTCGCGACCATCGGGGTGAAGCAGCCCAAGAACCTCGTCATCGTCGTGCTCGACAACGGCCGCTACGGCGAGACCGGCATGCAGCCGAGCCACACGGCCGGCGGCGCCGATCTCGTCGCCATCGCCAAGGGCTGCGGCTTCCCGGATGCGCTGGGGCTGACCGATCAGGCCGGGGTCGCGCACGTGCGCGATCTGATGCACGCCGGCAAGGGCCCGATCCTGGTGAATGCGCGCATCTCCAACGAGGACACGCCGCGGTTCCTGCCGGTGCGCGACGGCCACGCGATCAAGCTGCGCTTCATGCAGGCGGTGAACGCGCCGTAGGGTGGGCAAAGGCGCGGAACGCGCCGTGCCCACGCGGGCGTCAGTGGTGGGCACGCTTCGCTTTGCCCACCCTACTGGCGAAGCACATGCGCCGCGATCTCGGCGCGCGTCCCGACCCACACGTCCGCCGCCTTCGCGGCCGTGCGCACGATCTGCTCGAAATACCAGGCGCCGCGCGGATGGCCGAAGATGTGCGCGTGCATGGTCACGTCGATCATCGTGAGCTCGCTCTTGCGCGCGCGGGCGATCTTCACGTTCTCGTTGAACGATTCGAGCATCAGCTTCGGCGCGTTGCCGTATTTCATGAACGGCATGTCGTTGACGTCGGTGCCGAGCGGGATCGCGACGATCTTGCGGTTGCCGAACGTCTGCACGTAGGGAAGATCGTCGTCGAACACGTCGCCGTACCAGGTGTAGCCGGCCTCCGCGAGCAGCCCGGGCGTCTCGGCACGCGAGGTGCCGCGCGGCGAGAGCCAGCCGCGGATCGGCATGCCCGCGGCCTTTTCGAGCAATGATGTGCAGCGCCCGATGTTCTGCTTCTCGTCATCGAGCGACAGGAGCGCCGGCACCACATCCATGGCGTAGGAGTGCGACACCACCTCGTGGCCCGCCTCCGCCACCGCCTTCACGGCCTCCGGCGCGCGCTCGGCGATGATCGCATTGGTGAGCACGCTCGCCTTGGCGCGCTGGCGCGCGAAGCCCTCGAGCACGCGATAGATGCCGCGCTTGACGCCGTAGGCCGCCCACGAGATCGCCATGGTGTCGAGCACGCCCGCCGGCAGCGGATTTCCCATCGGGCTGATGCCGGGCGCCTTGCCGTCCGACCAGGCCTCCAGGCAGACGTTGAAGACGACCGCGATGCGCTTCTTCTTCGGCCACAGCCAGGTCGGATTTTTCATCGCCGCGACGCGCCTCCCGCGCGAGCGCATTGTTTCACAGGAAGATCGTGATCGCCATCCCGACCACCGCGGCCGCCATCACGGCGGTGGCGATCCAGCCGACGACGGCAAGCGCGCCCTCGATCACGAACTTGCCCATGATCTTCGGGCTGGCGGTCATCACCATCATGATCGCCATCACGGGCACCGCGACGACGCCGTTGATGACGGCGCTCCAGTAGAGCGCCTTGATCGGATCGACCGGCGAAAAGTTGATCGCCGCCCCAGTCATGGTGGCAAGCCCGATCGTCACGTAGAAGGCGACGGCGGCGCCCGGCTTGCGCGCGAGGCCGCGCGGCCAGCCGCGCGCCTCGGCCAGCGCATAGGCGGCCGAGCCGGCGAGCACCGGCACGGCGAGAAGCCCGGTGCCGAGGATTCCCAGCGTAAACACCGTGAACGCGAAGCGGCCGGCGACCGGCTTGAGCGCCGCGGCCGCCTGGGTCGAGGTCTCGATGTTGGTCACGCCCGCGACGTGCAGGGTCGCGGCGGTGGTGACCACGATCGCGAGGGCCACGAGATTGGAGAATGCCATGCCGATCAGGGTGTCGAGCCGGATGCGCTCGATCGCACCCGGTCCCTGCTCGGGCGCGCGCACGAGCGGCTTGCGCGCCGCGATGCGGCGGCTGTCCTCGACCTCCCCGGTGGCCTGCCAGAAGAAGACGTACGGGCTGATCGTCGTGCCAAACACGGCGACCACCGTGGTCCAGAAACCGGCATCGCGCGTGAAGGTGGGAATGAAGAAGCCGCGCGCGAGCTCGCCCCAGGGTATGCGCACGACCAGCACGGTGCCGAAATAGGCGAACAGCGCGAGCGTCAGCCAGCGCAGCACGGACGCGTAGGATCCGTAGGGAACGTAGATCTGCAGCGCGGCGCAGAAGACGCCGAACGCCACCACGTAGATGAGCCGCGGCCCGCCGATCAGCAAGGCGAGCGCGTCGCCCATGGCGCCGAGGTCGGCGCCGATGTTGATCGTGTTGGCGATGAGCAGCAGGAGGACGATCGCCTGCAGGATCCAGCCGGAGAAGTGGATGCGGATGTTCGACGCGATGCCCTTGCCGGTGGTGCGGCCGATGCGGGCGCTGATCTCCTGGATCGCCACCATCAGCGGATAGGTGAGCAGCAGCGTCCACGTGATGGCAAAGCCATACTGCGCGCCGGCCTGCGAATAGGTCGCAATCCCGCTCGGATCGTCATCGGAAGCCCCGGCGACCAGGCCGGGGCCGAGCACGGTCACGAGCCGGCGGCTGCCGACGCTCGTCTCGGCGAGATCCTTGGCAATTTCCTTCGGTCGCTTGCGGCTCACCGATGCCTCCGGCGCAGTGGCTTGCACAGGCGCCGGGCGCGGTTCGCCGCGCGGCCAGCGCACGCCAACGTTCTGAAATCACCAAGCGTTCCAGCGGGAACTCAGCCGGGCGGCGCGACCGCGGCGTCCGGCTGGTTGCTGCGCTTCAACGCATCGGCGACGAAGCCCGAAGCCTTGAGCTCCTCGATGAAGTCGTGCAGATAGCGCGCGCCGATGTCGCGCCCCTTCACGGTGCCCATGGCCTGCTGGATTTCCATGAAGCGTCCGTCGAGCAGGCGCATGTCCGGATGGGCTTTGACGTAGGCGACGAGCGGCTGCTTCACGCCCGCCACCACTTCGAGCTTCTGATCAACGAGCTGGTCAAAGCTGCCTTCGCCACGCACCAGCGTCGCGTGCTTGAGGCTGCGGGTGAGAAAGAGATCGTAGGCCGAGGCCTTGTTGACGCCGATGCGGATGCCCGGCCGGTCGACCTCCTCGTTCGACTTGATGGCCGAATCCTTCGGCACCATGTAGACGCCCTCGATGATCACGTAGGGCGCCGAGAACGCGACCTCGGCGGCGCGCACCGGCTCGATCGCGAGGAAGACGATGTCGAGCTTGCCGCCTTTCAGCGCCTCGAACGACTTGCCGGCGGCGTCGAAGCGGTTGAGCTCGACCGGCACATTGAGGCGGCGTCCGAGCTCGCGCGCGAGGTCGACGGTCACGCCCTTCGGCTCGCCGGTCGCCGCATCGGTCTGCACCAGCACCGGGTTGCCGAGGTTGATGCCGACGCGCAGCGTTCCGGTCGGCGCAAGGCTTTTGACGATATCGGGCGTGACGGGGCTCATGGGGCTACCTCTCGAGGAAGGGACATTGGTGTTCTGCGCAAATGCGGCGCCGGCCGCAACCGCGAAAATGAGCAACGCCGTGGTCATCCTGCATGATGGAACGTTCATGGGGCTCTCGCTCTGCGATCGGACATAGGGCTATGGGTCGCCAAGCTCATTTTCCGAAGAACCTTTGCGCTCTCGATGAACTCGTGAAACTGGGCCAGATTGAATCCATAGTAGACGCGCCGGCCTGGCCCCTCCATCGCAACGACTACATACTCGTATGCGGTGCGTTGCTCCCGCATCAAGCGCACTGAAGCTTCGAATGTCCCCCCGTAAAGAGAGACGCCCCCGCGACGGATCACCTGTCCCGACGGGGCAAGGCCCAAAAAGCTGAGCACGCGCGATGCCGGCGGCGATGCGACGTTCCGCTCTCCGGAGCCGATGTCGTCCGCTGCCGCGATGAACCGATCGAACTCGTCGAGCTCGAAAAGATCGCTGAACGATCCAAACGTCTTAGCGTGGAGCACGATGTATTCGTCGCCGGATCGTCGATCACGCTTCAGCAGCAAGAACACAAAACCCCCGTCCATGATCGTCATTCCGAACTGACCGATGATGTCGCCGGTCCAAATTCGCCGCAAGGCACTGATTGCAAGCTTGAAGGATTGGCCGGTGATGTCGCCGATCGAAATCGGCCGCAAGGCGTTGATTGCCAGTTTGAAGGATTGGAACGGTCCCCACATGGTCGTCGCGGCAAAAGCCGTCCTTCAATCAAAGAGTGCACGTTATTTCAAATTCGCGGACCGCACCAGCGCGTCGCAACTCCGATAGAGTCCTTTACGTGCATGTCATCACGTGGCTTCCGTCGTGCTTCGAGACGCTGGCCATCGCTGCGGCGCCGCGAGGTCCTCTTGGCGGGTGGGCGTCGTCACCGCATCAAATCAATCATAATGCATCCCTAGCTCCTTGAGCGCCTTATCCCACCGCGCCGCCTCGCGCCGCATGAACGCGGCCATGCCCTCCGGCGTGGTGGTCACGATGTAGCCGCCGGTGGCCTCGGATTTCTGCTTCACGGCCGGGTCATTGAGGATGCGCACGACCTCGCGGTTGAGCTTGTCGATGATCGGTTGCGGCATGCCCTTCGGCGCGACCAGGCCGAGCCAGATCGACAGGTCGTCGAAATCTTTCAGCCCAGCCGCCTCGGCGAGCACGGGGACGCCCGCGAGCGCCGGCACCTCGCGGTGATTCATGCGCGCGAGCGCGCGCAACTGCCCGGCCGCGATCAGCGGCGTCGCGATCACGCTCGACGCGTAGACGAAGTCGACGCTGCCTGACAGCAGCGCCTGCGTGGTCTCGGGCGTGCCCTTGAACGGCACGTAGACGATGTCCAGTCCGGCAGCCTTGTGAAACAAGTGCCCCATCAGCTGCGCCGTGATGGTGCCGCCGCCGAAATTGAGCTTGCCGGGATTGGCCCGCGCGCGGGCGATGAGCTCGGAGAGCGTCTTCGGCCCATCGGCGCGCGCGGCGAGCACCGACACGGTCTTGGTCGTGAGCGTGATCGGCGCAAAATCGTTGATCGGATCGTAGGGCAGATTTTTGTAGAGAAACTGGTTCATCACCAGCGTCGAGTCGATCGCCATCAGCAGCGTGTAGCCGTCCGGGGCCGCGCGTGCGACCACCTCTGCGCCGATAATGGTGTTGCCGCCCGGCCGGTTGTCGACGATCACCGGAACCCTCCAGTCCTCGCTCATCTTCTGCGCGATCACGCGCGAGATGAGATCGGTCGGCCCGCCGGCCGGAAACGGCACGACGATGTGGATCGGACGGCTGGGATAGGCGTTGGCCGCCGCAGCGGCGGACGCGACGCCGAGCGCCGTCAGCCAGACAAGTGCCGCCAACCAAGCTCGCCTGCTCACCGTCGCCTCTCCGCGCTCAGGCCCAATTTCCCCACCGCCGGTCGCGGATGATCGCCCGTGCCGCGTTGTGCCCGGGCGCGCCGGTAACGCCGCCGCCCGGATGCGCGCCCGAGCCGCAATGATAGAGGCCGCGCAGCGGACCGCGATAGTCCGCGTAACCGATCATCGGCCGCGCCCAGAAGAGCTGGTCGAGCGTGAGGGCACCGTGAAAGATATCGCCGCCGGTGAGGCCGAAGGTTTCTTCCAGATCGAGCGGGCTCAGCGCCTGCCGCCCCAGCACGCTCGCCTTGAAGCCGGGCGCATAGCGCTCGACGGTATCGATCATCAGGTCGGCAACTGCGTCGCGGCGATCGTGCCAGGATTGCCCCTCCGCAAGCTGCGGCGCCACATGCTGGCAAAACAGGCTCGCCACGTGGGCGCCCGGCGGCGCGAGCGAATCGTCGAGCGTCGAGGGGATGAGCATCTCGATGATCGGCGCGCGGCTCCAGCCGTCTTGCCGCGCATCGTGATAGGCGCGCTCCATGTAGGCAAGGCTCGGGGCGAGGATGATGCCGGCGGTGAGATGGTCGCCGTTGTCGTCAGCCGGCCGCGCCGTGAAGCGCGGGAGCCGCGACAGCGCGAGGTTCATCCGGAAGGTACCCGACCCGCAGCGCCAGCGTCGCATGCGGGCGAGAAACGCGGGCGGCAGGGCGTCGGCTGGCAGCAGGCGCGTGTAGAGCCGGTGCGGATCGACGTTGGCGGCGACCGCCCGGCCGCGCACGGTGCGGCCGTCCGCGAGCACCACGCCGCCAGCGCGGCCGCGCTCGAGCAGGATTTCGCGCACCGGCGCGCTGGTCTCGATCTCGACGCCGAGACCCGCCGCGGCGCGCGCCATCGCCTGGGTGATCGCCCCCATGCCGCCGACCGCATGGCCCCAGCTGCGCTTCTTGCCGTTGACCTCGCCGAAGGCGTGATGCAGCAGCACATAGGCGGTGCCGGGCGTGTAGGGACTGGCATAGTTGCCGACCACCGCGTCGAAGCCGTGCAGCGCCTTGATCAGGTCGCCCTCGAACCAGCCGTCGAGAAAATCGCCCGCCGACTTGGTGGCGAGATCGAACAGGATCCGGACCTGCTCGGCGGGCAGCCGGCGCAGCCGCTGCGCGAGCGCGCCGGTGCGGATGAGCTCGCCGAGATGGCGCAGCGTGAGGCCGGAGGTGAGATTGGGCGGCGGCCGCAAGACGAGGTCGCGCAGCACGTCGGCGGCCATGTCCAGCTCGCGGTTGAAGCCGGCGTAACGTTCCGCGTCGGACGCGCTGAACTTGGCGATCTGCCGCTCGGTCTGCCCTTCGGCGGCGACCAGAAAGGAGCTGCCGAGGTCGGGAAGGAAGTTCTGCACCCGCCGCTCGACGATTCTCAGCCCGTGCGCGGCGAGCCGTAGATCGCGGATGATCTTCGGATTGAGCAGGCTCACCGTGTAGGCCGCGACCGAGTTGCGAAAGCCGGGATGAAACTCCTCGGTGACGGCGGCGCCGCCGACCACGTGCCGGCGCTCGACCACCTTGACCCGCAGGCCCGCCATCGCGAGATAGGCGGCGCAAACGAGGCCGTTGTGCCCGGCGCCGATGATGACGACGTCATAGCTGTCCATGCGGGCCAGCATCCATCAAAATCGGCCTTCGGGATACGCCATCGCGGCATTTCGAGCGGGGGACAAGTGCCGTGCCCTCTTGCCAGTCGCGCGCGGCGCAGTATGAAGACCTCGGCCGGGGCGATGGGAACGACCGTTTTGACCACCAGGACTGGCAAGCAAGGCCGCGCCGGCGCGCGGCATCAGCAGGGTCCCTTCCGAGTCGGGCGTTCGCGCACCGGGCTCGGCCTGTTCGCGACCGCGCCGATCCGCAAGGGCAAGTTCATCATCGAATACCAGGGCAAGCACGTGCTCTGGAAGTCCGTCGATGACGAGGACCAGAACCGCTATTTCTTCGACCTCAACACTCGCTGGGCGATCGACGGCGCCGACCGGCGCAACACCGCGCGCTACATCAATCACTCGTGCAAGCCCAACGCGGAGCCCTATGAGGTCCGGGGCAGGATCAAGATCTACGCCAGGAAGACCATCCATCCGGGCGACGAGATCACCTACGACTACGGCAAGGAATATTTTGCCGAGTTTCTCGAGCCGATCGGATGCAGATGCGCGAGCTGCGTCGCCGACGCGAAGGCGAAGGGCAAGCGGGCGCGTCCGCGCAAGGGAGTGCAGGCGCGGCCGCGGCCGCGCAAGGGAGTGAATGCGTGAAGGGCAAGATTGGGCTGGAGGAGCATTTCGCGCTCGCCGAGACGGTCGGCGACGGGACGGGCTTCTTTCCCCGGCACGTCTGGGGCGAATTGCACGCCCGCCTGCTCGACATCCATGACCGGCGGATCGCCGAGATGGACCATAACGGCGTCGAGATGATGGTGCTCTCGCTCAACGCGCCGACGGTCCAAGGTATCCCCGATCCGGCAGGCGCGAACGAGCTCGCGCGTCGCGCCAACGACTTTTTGGCCGAGCAGGTGCGAAAGCGCCCGGATCGCTTCCAGGCACTCGCGGCGCTGCCGATGCAGGACCCGGAGCTCGCGGCGCGCGAGCTTGCCCGCTGCGTCACCGAGCTCGGCTTCCGCGGCGCGCTTGTCAACGGCTTCTCGCAGGTCGGCACGGCGGACAGCATGGTCTATTACGACCTGCCGCAGTACTGGCCGTTCTGGGAGGTGGTGGAACGGCTCGACGTCCCGTTCTACCTGCACCCGCGCAATCCGCTGCCGAGCCAGGCGAAGATCTACGAGGGCCATCCCTGGCTGCTCGGCCCCACCTGGGCCTTCGGGCACGAGACGGCGGTGCATGCGCTGCGCCTGATGGGCTGCGGCCTGTTCGACAAGCATCCGCGCCTCGCCATCATCCTCGGCCACATGGGCGAAGGCCTGCCGTTCAATATCTGGCGGGTCGACAACACCAATGCGTGGGTCACGGACCGCCACAGCCACGCGGCCAAGAAGAAGATCGCCGACTACTTCAACGCCAACTTCCACATCACGGTGTCGGGCAATTTCTGCACCCCGGCGCTCCTCACCGCACTGCTCACGCTCGGCTCCGATCGCATCCTCTTTTCCACCGACTGGCCGTTCGAGAACGTCGACCATGCCGCCGCCTGGTTCGATACGGCCCCGATCAGCGAGGCCGACCGGGCCAAGATCGGCCGGACCAACGCGATCAAGCTGTTCAAGCTGGATATGAAGTGATCGGGCAGCTACCATCGCCCCAAGCAAGCCGTCATGCCCCGCGAAAGCGGGGCATCCAGTAGCCACGGCATGGTCTGTGGTTACTGGATTGCCCGTTTTCGCGGGCAATGACGGCATCATCGAAGGCGGGAGGGAACGATGGAATTCGGCTACTTCACGCTGAGCGACAATCACTACGCGAGCAATCCGCGCAGCGCCAACGCGTTCGTCGCCGACATCACGGCCGAGGCGCTGTACGCCGACCAGATCGGCATGCATTCGGCCTGGATCGGCGAGCATCATTTCAACTCGCTCGGTGTGCTCTCCTGCCCCGATCTCGTGCTCGCCTATATCGCGGCGCGCACGCAGCATATCCGCCTCGCCCCTGCCGTGACGGTGCTGCCGCTGCATCATCCGATCCGCGTCGCCGAGCAATGGGCGAGCCTCGACCTGCTCAGCAACGGCCGCGTCGATTTCGCCGCCGGGCGCGGTTACGATTCGCGCGAGTACGCGCCGTTCAACGTGAGCTTCGCGGACAACCAGGGCATCTTCGAGGAAGGCATGGAGCTGGTGCGCCGCCTGTGGTCGGCGGATGAGCGCATCTCGCATCACGGCCGGCACTATTCGTTCGACGACGTGCGCATCACGCCAAAACCGGTACAGCGCCCCCTGCCCGCCTACGTCGCCTCGTTCTCCAAGCCGTCGATCGAGCTTGCGGCGCGGCTCGACTGCGGGCTGATCGTCGCGCCGTTCGCGGCGGCGCTGAGCTACGGCGGACTAAAGCAGGTGGCCGACCTCTACAACGAGACCTGCGCCAGGCTCGGCCGCAAGCCCGGCCGGCTGATGTGCAGCTACTTCACGCATTTCTACGACAACCCGGGCGAGGAGGCGGCGCAGCGCGCGCGGCAGATCCGCTACTACAAGGAATGCGTGATCCCGGCGCTGCCGGGCGACGCCAAGACCGCGCCGCCGAGCTACCGCTATTTCGTCGACATGGTCGAGCGGCTCGGCAAGGTGCGCGCGCAGGATCTGACCGAGAACTCGGTGCTGCTCGGCTCGCCCGCGCAGATCACCGACACGCTCAAGAAAGTCGAAGCCGCCGGCTTCTCCGAGGTGATCCTCTATTTCAATGTCGGCTTGAAGCCGCACGCGCAAGTGAAAGAAGAGATGGACCGCTTCATGCGCGAGGTCGCGCCCGCCTTCGAGGGCGAGCACAAGAAGCGAGCGGCTTAGCTCGCGGACGCTCCGGTGAGCTCGGCTTCACCCATCACCTCGCCGGAGACGATCCAGCGCGTCATCGACACCGATGTCGCCTACACGATCTCGCGCATGCAGGTGCTCGAGCGTATTCCGGGCAATCCGATCGGCATCGCGTACCGCAAGATCGACGATCGCATCGCGGCGCTGATGGCGAAGCAGCTTCCCTCGCACTCGTTCAATCGCGTCGTCGGGCTGCGCGCCGGCGATGAGCGGCACATCGCGCCGATCGATGCCTGGTATCGCGAGAACGGCGCGCTCGCGCGCTTCGAGATGATCCCGGGCCACTTCGACGCCGCGCTCGCCCGCGAGATGGCGCGGCTCGGATACGCCCATTCGGGCTTCCATGCGGCGCTGATCTGTCCGCCCGGGCTCCCGGCCGGCGAGCCCGAGCAGGTCGACGTCGAAGCCGTCACCAACGCGGCGCAGATGGAGGAATTTCTGCGCGCCTACGTCGCCGGCTGGGACTTTCCCGCGAAGGACCACGAGCGCTTCAAGGCCAATGTCCGCCCCTGGCTCGGCCGGCCCGGCTGGTCGCTCTATCTGGCGCGCCACGGCGGGATGCCGGCGGCGGCCGCAAGCTTCTTCATGCATGGCGGCGCCGCCTATCTGGCGGATGCCTGCACGGATCCGGCGTTCCGCCGGCACGGCCTGCACACGGCATTGCTGCGCCGCCGCATCGCGGATGCGCGCCAGGCGGGCGCCGATCTCGTGTTCAGCGGGGCTGAATTCCTCTCCGGCAGCTACCGCAATATGCAGCGGATCGGCATGCAGCTTCTGTTGGTCCGGGCGATCTGGACGCTGCTTCCAGGCCCAACCTGATCGCAGTGTGGACTCGCGGCGGCCTTGCGGGCGCGATTGCGGGTGGGGCAGGATGGCGAGGGGTGGATTCGCTCGGAGGAAAGCATGTCGATTGGCTCCAAATCTCTTCTCGGCTGCGGCGTCGTGGCGGCTTGCGCATTCACGTTCTCGGCCGCCCAGGCGGCGCCTGAACGGTTCTGCCGCGACTACGCCACCGCGGCGGTCAGGCAGGTCGACCTCATGCACGCGGTCCCGGCCTGCAATCGCGGCACCGGTGCGCGCTGGACCACCGACTTCCGCATACATTTCGACTGGTGCATGGGCCAGCCCATCGACGCCGTCGAGGCCGAGCGCGCCGCGCGCACGAACTGGATTCGCAGCTGCCGCGGCCGTTGAGGCGGCCGCCTCAGGCCTCTTCCGCGAACGCCCACGCGCCGACGCCGAGCGCGTCCGGGAATGGCGCGACCAGCCGGTCGCCGTCGCGACGTGACACGACGCCGCCGCGACGCAGTGCGGATTCGGCCGCCGCGACTGACGAAACGGCGATCGTGCATGCGCCCATGAAGGGCAGGCTCGGAATTACGAGCTCCGGGAAATGGCGACCGAACGCCTCCGCCGTCAGCAGCTCGACCCGCCCGCGGTCGAGCGCGATCGCCTGACCGCCCTCGCACGCCGCGGCCGGCCGGCCGGTGAAGCGCGCGAACCGCGCCGCCGCCTCATCGACATCCGCGACCGCGATGGTCAGCGCCGCAAGCCCATGCGCGCCGTTCGGATGCGCGAGCCAGCGCGGCTGCCACACCGTATGCTCGGTGCGGTGGGTCAGCATCTGGATGCGGCCCTCCGGCATTTGCCCGGGCATGATGCGGGCGAGCGTAAAGGCGGCCACATCGGGACCCGCGAGGGTATCGACCGGGCGCTGCATCGCGACCAGCGGCTGGGTGCGGAAACCCGCTTCGCCCAGCCGGCGATGCGCGGCGGCGGCGTCCGCGATCGCGAAGGCGGCGAGGTGCAGGCCGGGATGACGCACGAGCGCCGCATCGAGCTCGCGGGCGATCGGCGTATCCGCGGTGTTGAACAGGATCTCGACATAGCCGCGCGCGAACATCGCGGTGACGTTGCCGGTGCCGGTCGGGCGCGGCGGCCCGCCCGCCGGATCGGGATTGACCTGAATCGACACCGGCGTCGGCGCAAAGCCGGCGCGCACAAGCGCGGCCTGCGCGGCCTCGCGGTCGCGAACGAAATGGGCGACGTGGTCGAGGAAGACTTCCTCGCCGAGCGGCAATTGGCGATCGGCCACTCCGGTTGGCGTCATGCGGGCTTCCATGGTCAGCGTTCTTCGCCCGATTGCCTTATGCCAGTCGGGTGATGATTGATATGCGCAATCAATGTTTCGCCCGCATCCCTCGGGATGGGGTTACCCCTATTGGGCCAACCTCTGCCGCTGGTCGCTCTGCGACGCATCCTCCGCCGTCGCCCCGCGATCGAACTGGGCAAGCACTGAGCGACAGACAGGTGCGGCTTCGCTGGTCGGCAGCAGCTGCGGGCCGTTGCTGTCGGCATAGAGACCGCACGGCGGGCTTGCGTTGATCAAGATCACCGATGGCGTCGGCCACTTCGCCGCCCGCATGAGCGTTGCGATAGGCGTGCGTTCATCCTCCCGTGGCACCAGGGTCATGCGGGCGATCAGGTCGGGCGCGGTCGCCCACATTTGATACCTCATCACGAGCATTTCCAACGGATGCAATTCACTGGTGAACATGACCACGTCCGTCTTTTCCTCGGCACGGATGTTTACCCCTGCCTCGCGGCCGAGCTGTCGGAGCGTCTCGATTTCGTCCGCCGGCAGCACGCCGGCATACTCGAAAATCCCGGCCGCCGGCCAGATCAAGGCCACGGCGCCCAATTGCAGCGCCAGCGCTGCCGGCATGAGCGCGACGAAGCGCGCCTCGCGCAGCCGTTCGGCTACGAGAACGAGCGCCACGAGCAGACCGGCGCCGCCGATCTCGGCCTGGTAGCGCGAAAACTCGGCTGCGCCTTTCACCTCGCCGTCGTTGAAGGCGCCGATATAGCAGACGATCAGCATCCCGACATATGCGGTTTCGACCAGGGCAAACATGGCGGCGAGCCGGTCGCCCGTACGGATCGGGAAAGAGACCCGCTTGCGCAAGCCGAATGCGAGCACGAACCAGCCTCTCGCCACGATGAGCGCGATGGGCAGGAAGAAGAGCCAATGCTCCGCCGCGGTCGAACCGATGGTGCGGAGCAGATCCGGAAGCAGCGGAAAATACCATTGCGAGAGCGGACGAAATGAAACTGCATTCGCAGTGAAAACCTCGGCGAGATAGGCGTGCCAGCACAGCCAGACCGCCATGCTGGGAAGCAGTATCGGCACGGCGGCGCGCGCGGCATCGCGCGGGCTGCGGCGATCATCGGGCCGGCAAATGAGCGTGGTCACGGCGCCTGCGACGACGAGAATCCCGACAAGCCCGATTCCGGTCTGCTTGAGATTGGCGATAAACGCGAGGAGCATGGCGAGCACCATCAGGCGTCCGCGCTCACCCGCTGACCTGCGAAACAGGCATTCGTCACTCAGTGCGAACGCGGCCGCGAAG
>DATBZM010000409.1:0-3865 GCA_036513175.1 Xanthobacteraceae bacterium
CGCTGGTCGGGCTGTCGCGCGCGGAACTCGCCGAGCGGCTGGGCGAGATCGGGGTTCCCCCGCAGCAACGCAAGATGCGCATCGCGCAGCTCTGGCACTGGATCTATGTCCGCGGCGCCAAGGCGTTCGACGAGATGACCAGCATCTCGAAAGACATGCGCGGGCAACTGGAGCAGCATTTTACCGTGGCGCGGCCCGAAGTGGTCGCCGAGCAGATCTCCAACGACGGCACCCGCAAATGGCTGTTGCGGTTGCCGAGTGGCGATACGGCCGAGCGGCCGCATGAGGTCGAGTGCGTCTATATCCCCGAGACCGACCGGGGCACCTTGTGCATTTCCAGCCAGGTCGGTTGCACGCTCACCTGCACGTTCTGCCACACCGGTACACAGCGCCTGGTGCGCAACCTCACGGCCGGCGAGATCGTCGGCCAGGTGATGGTCGCGCGCGACCGGCTCGGCGACTGGACGCAGGAAGGCTCGCGCCTCGTCACCAACATCGTGATGATGGGCATGGGCGAGCCGCTCTACAATTTCGAGGCGGTGCGCGATGCGCTTGCGATCGTCGGCGACGACGCTGGCATCGCCATGTCCAGGCGCAAGATCACGCTGTCGACCTCGGGCGTGGTGCCCAACATCGTCCGTGCCGGCGCCGAGATCGGCGTGATGCTGGCAGTCTCGCTGCACGCAGTCACGGACGAGCTGCGCAATGAGCTCGTCCCGCTCAACCGCAAATACCCGATCGCCGAGCTGCTCGCGGCGTGCCGCAGCTATCCGGGCTCGAGCAATGCGCGGCGTATCACCTTCGAATACGTGATGCTCAAGGGCGTAAACGACCAGCTTGCCGACGCCAAGGCGCTGGTCAAGCTGCTCAAGGGAATTCCGGCGAAGATCAACCTGATTCCGTTCAACCCCTGGCCGGGCAGCCGCTACGAATGCGCTGATTGGGAGCAGATCGAGAAATTCTCCGAATACGTCTTCAATGCGGGTTATTCGTCGCCGGTACGCACCCCGCGCGGACGCGACATCCTGGCGGCGTGCGGTCAGCTCAAGAGCGCGACCGAGAAGCTCTCGGCGCGCGAGCGCATGGCGCTGCGGGCGATGGCGATGACGGATTAGCGCATATTCCCGGCGAAAGCCTGCCCCGGACTTGATCCGAAGTGGATGCCGGTTCGCCGACAAGGATATGCGCCAATAGAGGAATCCGATGGGATCGCTCGTCCGGTTCATCATGCGTCTGCTGCTGGTGCCGCTCGGCGCGTCGCTGGCGATTGCGGTCGCCGCGCTGGTGATCGTGGTCGCGCATTGGGGCGATTTCATCGAGCTCATGAAGGCGAGGCCGGACGTCGAGGGCTACTGGGTGCTGGTCGTCGTGATCATCGGCCCCGCGCTCGCGATCCTGCTCGCCTTCGGCGTGGCGTTCACGGTGCTGCCCGCGACGGTGGGCGTGCTGATCGCGGAGGCTTTCGCGATCCGCTCGTGGATATTCCACGTTCTCAACGGGGGCCTCTCGGCCTGGATCGGCTGGTCGCTCATGGCGGACCTGCCGCCAGAATATCGCTTCCTTGCCGACCCGAAGATCATCATCGCGGCCGGCTTTGCGTCCGGCATCGCCTATTGGCTTGTGGCGGGCTGGTCCGCCGGCTTCTGGAAGCCGGTCTTCTCGCCGTCTACGCCACCGCCACCGCCGCCCCCACCGGCGCCTGCACCAGCGGTCTGAGCGCGGCTTACCGCTTCACGTGGCTCCGGCTGGTGGACCGGCGGGCGCGCCGCGGCGGCGCTGCCTCGCGCGTTTCTTGGGTGAGGTCGAACTGCTGCCCGTTCGGCAGGACGAGCAAGCGGGAGATCACCCGCAACTGGCCCGCCTCGGTGGGTACGCCTTCGAGCACATAGCGGGTCCCGACGGGAAATCGACGGGGCAGACGACCGATACCGGTCATGGCGCGCCTCCTGGACGGGAATGCCCCGGTTTTGCCTGCGCCGCTCGCCGCTGGCGCCCATATTCGCCCTGATCGCGGATCGATCCGCGGCGGCCTCGCGGCCTGTACGGGGACATGGTAGGAATCCAGTGTGAACGTTGGATGTCGGGGATGACGGCGTCGCTCAAGACCGTGGAAAAACCCGGGGATATCGCGGCCGTGCTGCGCGATATCGGCCGCCGCGCCAAGGCGGCCGCGCGCCGTCTGGCGCTTGCCGCCGCGGCCGACAAGGACCGCGCGCTCGCCGCCATGGCGGACGCCGTCCGTAGCGCCCGCGCCGCAATTCTCGCGGCCAATGCCGAGGATATTGCCGAGGCGCGGGCGGGCGGGGCGACCGTGGCCTTCGTCGATCGGCTCATGCTCGACGCGAAGCGCGTCGAAGCCATCGCGGCGGGCATCGAGGTCGTCGCCCGGCTCGCCGACCCGGTCGGGACCGTGATGGACTCGTGGACCCGCCCGAACGGCATGCGGATCGAACGCGTGCGGGTGCCGCTCGGCGTGATCGGCGTGATCTACGAAAGCCGCCCGAACGTCACGGCCGATGCGGGCAGCCTCTGCCTCAAGGCCGGCAATGCCGTGATCCTGCGCGGCGGCTCGGACAGCTTTCGCTCCTCGCGCGCCATTTACGCGGCGCTTGCGGCCGGCCTGCGTGCGGCCGGCCTGCCCGAGGATGCCATCCAATTGGTCCCGACGCGCGACCGCGCTGCCGTCGGGCTCATGCTGGCCGGCCTCGACGGGACGATCGACGTGATCGTGCCGCGCGGCGGCAAGGGGCTGGTGGCGCGCGTGCAGGCGGAGGCGCGTGTGCCGGTGTTCGCCCACCTCGACGGCAATTGTCACGTCTATGTCGACAAGGCGGCCGATCTCGACATGGCCAAGCGCGTCGTGCTCAACGCCAAGATGCGCCGCACCGGCGTGTGCGGGGCGGCCGAGACGCTGCTGGTCGACCGCGCCGCCGCCAAGGCCGATCTTGCGCCGCTCGTCACCATGCTGCTCGATGCGGGCTGCGAGGTGCGCGGCGACCGCGACACGCAAGGCGTCGACAAACGGGTAAAAGCGGCGAGCGAAGAGGATTGGAAGACCGAGTTCCTCGACGCGATCATCGCCGTGAAGCTGGTCGACGGCGTCGACGGCGCCATCGCCCATATCGAGGAGCACGGCTCGCATCATACCGATGCGATCATCACGGCCGACCCGGCGGCGGCGACGAGGTTCATGCGCGAGGTCGACTCGGCGATCGTGCTGCACAACGCGTCGACCCAGTTTGCCGACGGCGGCGAGTTCGGCTTCGGCTCCGAGATCGGCATCGCCACCGGCCGCCTGCATGCACGCGGGCCGGTCGGCGTCGAGCAGCTCACCACCTTCAAGTATCGTGTCCTCGGCACGGGTCAGACGCGTCCGTGATACGGCTTCCCCCGCACGCGCCCGGCATGCGTATCGGCTTGTTCGGCGGCACCTTCGATCCGCCGCACCAGGCTCATGTCGCGGCGAGCCTGCTCGCGCTCAAGCGGCTCAAGCTCGATCGCATCTGGTGGCTGGTCACGCCGGGCAATCCGCTCAAGGACACGCGCGGGCTGGCGCCGCTCGCCGAACGCATGGCCGCCGCGGCGGCGCTCAGCCGGCACCCGCGCATCGACATCACGGGCTTCGAGGCGGCGCTCGGCGTGCGCTACAGCTACCAGACGATCGCCTATCTGGTGACCCATTGTCCCGGCGTGCGCTTCGTCTGGATCATGGGCGCCGACAACCTGCGCAGCTTTCACCGCTGGCAGAAGTGGCGCGAGATTGCCAAGCTCGTGCCCATGGCGGTGATCGATCGGCTCGGACCGAGCCTCTATTCGGCCGCCGGCGTTGCCGGGCAGGCACTCGCGAACGCGCGCGTTCGTGAAT
>DATBZM010000410.1:0-6241 GCA_036513175.1 Xanthobacteraceae bacterium
CCGGCCGCCCTCGGCGGCCGACCCTCCCTCTGCAGGGGAGGGTGAAGGGGTGCCTGCCGCGTTTGCGTCGCCCTCATCCCCGTCGATTCCCAGAATCCGCGCCAGCTCCGGCGACGCCTCGCGCAGCTCTGCATTGTCGCGATAGGGCGATTGCGGTGCTTCGCCGAAACCGGTCGGTGTCGATTTGCGCGCGCGGTGGGCGGCGGAGAAGTCGGCCCGGCGGTCGCGCGAATTGTCGGGCGGCGGCTGCAGTCCGGTCTGCGAGCCGACCCCGGCCTCGCCGCGATTGATCGCCGGATTGAGCAGGTCGGCGAGCGCCGGGCCGATCGGGTGCGTCTCCGGCCGCGAGGCCTTGGCGCGGGTCGGCTTCGCCGGGTCGCGCGGCTTTTTCGGCGGCTTTTTTGAATCGTCGGGCGATCGGCTCATCCGCCCAATATGGGCGACCCAATCCGGCGGGGAAAGGGCAGCAGGTTCCCGCACGAACGAGCAAACGGCGTCAACCGGGAACAAGTACGCGCCGCCCGCGGCCCCCATATCGCAGATATGGCTGCCCGTGTGCTGGGCGGCCGCATCGATGCTTACAAATCATGGAGACCTTCATGCGACTGATTCCTCTCGCCGCGGCCGCCTTGGTGGCGGGACTCGCGGTTCAGCTCACGCCGGCAGCAGCCGCGCCGACCTTTCCGTGGTGCTCGCGCAACGCGGCTACGGGGGGCGACTGCTCGTTCAGCACGTTCCAGCAATGCCTGGATTACCTGAACGGCGTCGGCGGCGGGTGCACCGACAACCCCTCCTACACCGGGCCGGCCGCGTCCGCCGCGCCGGGGCCGTACAATTCGTACGTGCCGCGGCACCGGCGTCATCCTGCTCGCTGACGCGCCCACGTTGCGCGACTTGTGGTCGGGGCGAGCCGCGAGGCTCGCCCCGACGGCGTTTTTGCCCGCCCGTTTTTTGCAAGCCTTTGCGGCCGCGGGCCCTGTCATTCATGTCATGGATTGCGCGGCAAATTCTGTCGAAGCGTTCATCGGCCTGCCACGCGTGTTAACCGCGCGGGCATTCCTGTCGTTTTTCGGTTGCGCCCAGCGAGAACCGCTGCAACAACGCCGCAATCGGCCGCTTGAAAGCCTCAAGCATGATGACAACCGCGACCGCGACTGCCCTGGAAGTGCCGCGCCGATTGCGCGCCTGGGTACGTGCGCGCGAAGCGGGCTCGGTGGCGCTCGCCGCGGTGGTCGGCGCGGTCGCCGGGCTCATCGTCACCGTGATGAGCAAGATGGTCACGCTGCTGCACCAGCTCTTTTTCTGGCTCGGGCCCGACGAGCGGCTGTCCGCCATCAAGTCGATCAATCCGGTTCTCGCCGTGCTGGTGCCCACGCTGGGCGGCCTGCTGCTCGGCCTCGTGGGCCTGTGGATCAGCCGGATGCGACGCGAGCGCTTCATCGATCCGATCGAGGCGAACGCGGTGCGCGGCGGGCGCATGTCGTTTCGCGGCAGCATGATCGTCGCGCTGCAGACCGTGTGGTCGAGCGGCGTCGGCGCCTCGGTCGGCCTGGAGGCCGGCTATACCCAGGCGGCGAGCGGCATCGCGTCGTGGTTCGGCCGCCTGTTTCACCTGCGCCGCAACGATCTGCGGCTGATGGTCGGCTGCGGCGCCGCCGGCGCGATCTCGGGCGCGTTCGGGGCGCCGTTCGGCGGCGCCTTCTACGCCTTCGAGCTGGTGATGGGCGGCTACACGGCTGGCGCGCTGGTGCCGATCGCGATCGCGGCGCTCAACGGCTTCCTGGTTTCGAAGGTCTTCGCCCCCCTGCCGCTCGGCATCTATGCCAACGCCATGGGGCCGGTCATGGGCAAGGATCTCGTCATCGCCAGCGCCTTCGGCGTCATCGCGGCACTGGTCGGCGTGAGCATCATGCGCGGCGTCGCGCTGTGCGAGCAGCTGCTCGAGCGTTCCAAGCTGTGGCCGCCGCTGCGCCCGGCGGTCGGCGGGCTTCTGGTCGGCTGCATGGCGATCGTCACGCCGCAGGTGATGTCGTCCGGGCATGGCGCGCTGCATATCTCCGGCATGATGGAGCAGCCGCTGCGTTTCATCGCGCTCGTCTTCATCCTGAAGATCTTCGCGTCGATCGTGTCGCTCGGCTCGGGCTTCCGCGGCGGGCTGTTCTTCGCCTCGCTGCTGCTCGGCGCGATCGGCGGGCGGCTGTTCGCGGTGGCGTCGAGCAGCCTGTGGCCGGGCCTCAACCTCGACGCCAACGTGTACGAGATCATCGGCATCGGGGCGCTGTCGGCCTCGATCATCGGCGCGCCGCTGACCATGACGTTCATCGCGCTGGAGAGCACCGGCGACTTCTGGCTCGCGACCGCCGTCCTGATCGCGGTGCTGATCTCGACGCAGATCACCCGCGAGATCTTCGGCTACTCGTTCGCCACCTGGCGCTTCCACCTGCGCGGCGAGACCATCCGCAGCGCCGCCGACGTCGGCTGGATCCGCGACCTCACGGTCGGCCGCATGATGCGGCCCGATTTCCACACGGTGCAGCGCGACACCTCGATCGAGGCGTTCCGCACCCAGTTTCCGCTCGGCTCGAGCGGCCAGGTGATCGCGGTCGACCCGGACGGCCACTACGCGGGCATCGTCAGCGTGCCGGAGGCGCACGGCCTCGAGGGCGGCCTGGAGAAGCCGGTCGAGATCATCCTGCACCACAGGGACATGGTGCTGCTGCCCTCGATGAACGTGCGCGAGGCGGCCGCCGCATTCGACCGCGCCGAGGCGGAATCGCTCGCGGTGGTCGACTCGCCGGTGTCGCGCCACGCGATCGGGCTCTTGAGCGAGTCGCACACGCTGCGGCGCTACGCCGAGGAATCCGAGCAGCGCCGGCGCGAGCTGATCGGCGAGACGTGATCTATTTTTTGAGCATGATCTTTTCCGAAAACCGGTACCCACTTTTCGGGATCATGCTCTAAAACCCCTTCACGACCTCGCGCACGTGCTCGACCTGCGGCGGCTGGGCGAAGCAGTGGCCGACCAGCTTGCGCCATTCGGCGAAGTCGGCCGAGCCGCGAAAGTCGACCGTGTGGTTCTCGACCGTCGCCCATTGCACGACCAGGCGATAGCGCGCCGGTTGCTCGATCGAGCGCTGCAGCGCCATGCCGGTGCAACCCTTGGCGCGTTTGAACAGCGGCGCGGCTTTCTGCACGCCGGCCTCGAACTCGGTTTCCATGCCGGGCTTGACGTCGATCTGCGCGATTTCGAGGATCATGGGGTTTCCTTTCTTCCCTCTCCCCGCAGGGGAGAGGGTGGCGAGCGAAGCGAGCCGGGTGAGGGCCGCTCGGCGTTTCAATTCTAGCTCCGAGCGCCCCTCACCCCATCCCGCTCCCCTTCGGGGAGAGGGGGCGCCGGCGCCATCGCAAGCGGCTTTAAGCCGCCGCCTGCTCCAGCCCGCGCTTCATCGCGGCGATCGCCTCGTCGGTCGTCTGCACGTCGCCGAAGTTCGAATAGAAGGCCGCAAGGCTCGCGTTCTGCTCCTCGTCCGAATAGGTGGCGCAGACGTCGGCCACCATGACGACCTTGAAATTGAGCATCATGGCGTCGCGCGCGGTGCTCTCGCAGCACACGTTGGTAGCGGTGCCGCCGATCAAGAGCGTGTCGATGCCGCGGCCGCGCAGATGCGCTTCGAGATCGGACGAGCCCTGGATGAAGGCGGAGTAGCGCTTCTTGACGATCTGGGCGTCCTCGGGCCGCGCATCGAGCTCGGGCCACAGCGCGTGGCCCTCGTGCCCCGTGTCCATGGTGGCGTAGCGCCGGTCGCGCCGATCCGGGGTCATGAGCCAGTCGTGCAGGACGCTCCAGGTCTCGCGCGTGTCGTTGGTTGCGTTCCTGATCCACACCACGCAACCGCCGAGGCCGCGCACCGCCGCGGCGAAACGGTTGACGTTGGGCACGATCGCCCGCGCCATCGGGACTTCGCCCTGGTAGCCCGGGTGCATGAAATAGTTCTGCATGTCGACCACCACGAAGGCGGTTCGGGCCGGCGCGATCACGTCGAACGGATGCGCCCGTCCGGCCCGCCGGGTCACACGTTCGACCACGCGGGGTGGGATCGATAATTTGTGCATGGGGCCCTCCGAGCCGGCTGCCGACAATGGAACCGATTGTGGCCGCGTACCGCCACACAATTCAAGGGGTGCGGTGCGGCTGCGGGACGTGTGATGCGCGTCACAAGATTCCATTTCTAACCGTAATTTAACCCGACAGTCAGCGAGTGTTCAGCTTTTCCGCCATAGTTTGGCGGAAGGCTACGCGCACGACGGAATCGGGAGAGTTTCCGGGAGAGTTTCGATGTCGGCCAATCCATCGCTCGACGCCGCGCTCGCGCTGCACCGCTTCGGCTTCGGACCGCGCGGCGACGCGGTCGCCAAGCTGGCCGTCGATCCGCCCGGCATGCTGCTCGCGGAGCTCGACCACCCCGACGCCGCGCTCATCCGCGACGCCAACCTGCTCGACTCCGGCGAGGCGGCGCGCGCCGTGTTCGACTTCCGCCAGGAACGCAAGGCGGTGCAGTTCGCGCAGCGCGCCGACCAGGACATGGCGACCAACGGCAATGCGGCGCAAGGCGCCAACCCGGTGCGCCCGCCCGGCCCGGGCCTGCCGCAGCAGATCTATCTTGCCGAAGCCAAGGCGCGCTTCGACCGCGCGCTCGACGCCGACACCGGCTTCGTGGAGCGGCTGGTGTGGTTCTGGTCGAACCATTTCTGCGTCTCCGCCGACAAGGTGCGGCCGTTCGCCGGCGCCTTCGAGCGCGAGGCGATCCGCCCGCATGTGCTCGGTCACTTCGCCGACATGCTGCTCGCGGTCGAGAGCCACCCCGCGATGCTCGCCTATCTCGACAACCAGGGCTCGATCGGGCCGGACTCGATCGCCGGGCAGAACCAGCACCGCGGCCTCAACGAGAACCTCGCGCGCGAGATCATGGAGCTGCATACGCTCGGCGTGCGCACCGGCTACAGTCAAACCGACGTCACCAATTTCGCCAAGGTGATCACCGGCTGGACCATCTTCCCGGCGCGCAATCCGGACAGCGGCGGCGAGTTCAATTTCAATCCGCGCATGCACGAGCCGGGCGTGCAGACCGTCGCGGGGCACACCTACGGAGCAATGGGTTTCGACCAGGGCACCGCCGTGCTGCTCGACCTCGCCCGCAATCCCGCGACCGCGACGCACATCGCGACCAAGTTCGCGCGCCATTTCGTCGCCGACGATCCGCCGCGGCAACTGGTCGAGGCACTGCGCACCTCGTTCCTCAAGAGCGGCGGCAACCTCAAGGAGCTGGCGCGCACGCTGCTGCTGTCGCCCGACGCATGGGAGGCGCCGCGCGCGAAATTCAAGCGGCCGGGCGAGTGGCTGGTCGCGGCTTCGCGCGCGACCGACGTACGCTTGCCCGACGTGCGGCCGCTGCTCAATGCGCAAAACATGCTGGGCGAGCCGCTGTGGCGGCCGCCGGCGCCGAAAGGCTTCGACGACGTCAACGCGGCCTGGATGGACGGCCTCGCGCAGCGGCTCGAGATCGCCAACCAGTTCGCGCGGCGCGTCGCCCCGGCGGCCGACCCGCGGCAACTGGTCGAGACGGCGCTCGGGACGCTCGCCTCCGCCGAAACGCGGCAGGCGGTGGCGCGCGCCGAGACGCGGCCGGAAGCCATCGCGATGCTGCTGATGTCCTCGGAATTCCTGCGGAGATAGACATGGCGATCAACCTGCATGGCGAAGAGTCATTTCAGGACGCATGTCCTGATTGGCGAACCGGTGCCCACTTCGCCGGGACACGCGTCAGCCGCCGTGAATTGCTGTTGTCGTCCGGCGTGCTGTTCGCCTGGACCTGCGCGCCCAAGCTCGCGCTCGCGGAGGGGCGCGATCCGCGCCTCCTCGTGTTCATCCTGCGCGGCGCGCTCGATGGGCTCGCCGCCGTCGGGCCGGTCGGCGATCCCGACTGGGTGCGGCTGCGCGGCAACGCGGGCCTGAGCCTGCAGGGCACGCCGGCAGCGCTGCCGCTCAACGGCTTCTTCGCCCTCAATCCCGCGATGCCCAACCTGCACCGCATGTACAAGGCCGGGCACGCGACCATCGTGCACGCGGTCGCCTCGCCCTATCGCGAGCGCTCGCATTTCGACGGGCAGGACATGCTGGAAAGCGGCCTGCCGCGGCCGGGCGCGGCCGACTCGGGCTGGCTCAATCGTGCGCTGGCGAGCC
>DATBZM010000411.1:0-8202 GCA_036513175.1 Xanthobacteraceae bacterium
GTCGACCAGCAGCGGACGGAACGACGGGCGCGACTTCACCCGCGCGTACCAGTGTTTCGCCGCCTCGTTTTCGCTCCACGGCACGTCACCCAGATAATCGATCGACGAGAGGTGCGCGGCGGCCGCGAGATCCGCGTAGGAAAGCCGCTCGCCCGCGAGCCAATCGCGCGTCTGCACCAGCCAGCCGATATAGGCGAGATGATAGCGGATGTTGCTGAGCGCCGCACGGATCGCGTCGGTGTCGGGCGCGCCGCCCCCTTGCGCGCGGCTCATCTGCCGCTTGAGCACGCGCTCGGTGGTGAGCGGGCCGCTCACCTCGGCGAAGAACTTGTCGCAGAACCAGGCGATGAGCCGGCGCACCTCGACCCGGGCATGCAGGTTGCGCGGCAGCAGCCGATGGTCGCCGAGCTCCGTGCCGCGCGTCTCGTCGAGATATTCGGCGATGGTGCGCGCCTCCGGGATCGGCGGGCATCCTTCCTCGACCAGGACCGGCAGGGTTCCGGCCGGGTTCATCACCAGGAAGTCGTGGCGGCGTTCCCACGGACGCTCCTCCACCAGCCGGTGCGCCAGCCCGTATTCGCCGAGCGCGAGCCGCGCGAAGCGGGAGTGCGGGCAGAAGCCGTGATGAAACAGCGTCAGCATGGGCTTTGCGGAAGACGCGCCCGGCCGTCGCCCCGGGCGGCGCGACACAATCGGGGGGCAAACGTATAGAAATCCTTAATATGGTGGCATCAGGGCAGCAAGAGCTGTGCGGAATCAGCCGTTTACCGTTGCCCGCGCGCCGCGTATCGGCGAGAAAGCGCGGCATTAGCCACGATTCGACATCGTCCGCCGTCGGCGGGCGACCAATCGGCGGAGCGCAATCGCGATGCTGGACTTCATCAAGGCGGTCGTCCTCGGCGTCGTCGAGGGCTTCACCGAATATCTGCCGGTGTCGTCGACCGGGCACCTGCTGCTGATGCAGCATTTCTTCGGCTTCGGCGACGAGGCTTTCGGCAATACCTTCGCGATCCTGATCCAGTTCGGCGCGATCCTCGCGCTGCTGTCGATCTATTTCATGCGCATCGTCGGGCTGACCGTCGGCGTCTTCATCGATGCGACGGCGCGCCGCTTCGTGCTCGGCATCCTGCTCGCCTTCCTGCCCGCCGCCGTGATCGGCGCGCTGCTGCACAACTTCATCAAGACCGTGCTGTTCAACCCGTGGATCGTCTGCATCTCGCTCATCGTCGGCGCCGTCGCGCTCGTCTGGGTCGAGAGCCTCGAGCTCAAGCCGCGCCACCGCGACGTGATCACCTTCCCGTTGCCGATGTATTTCCTGATCGGCGTGTTCCAGTGTCTCGCGATGATCCCGGGCGTGTCGCGCTCGGGCGCCACCATCGTGTCCGCCATGCTGCTCGGCTCCGACCGCCGCGCCGCGGCCGAGTTCTCGTTCTGGCTCGCCATGCCGACCATGGCGGGTGCGTTCGCGTTCGACCTGTGGAAGAGCCGCCACGAATTGTCGTGGGATTGGCACAGCGGAGGGTTGATCGCGATCGGCTTCCTCGTGTCGTTCGTCTTCGGCTGGATCGTGGTGAAGACGTTCCTCGGCTACGTCTCGCGGCACGGTTTCATGGTGTTCGCCTGGTGGCGCCTGATCGTGGGTGCGCTGGGAATTGCCGGGCTGACGCTGGGCTTGAGCTGGCGGTGATTTCCTGACTCTCCCCTGCAGGGCCGCAGGGGCGGTGCCTAGCCGTGCCGCAGCCGCTGAAACTGGCCGGAGCGGCGGAAGCGCCAGAGATAGGACGGCACGATCGCCTGCATCGAGGTCGGCTCGAGGCCGAGGCCGGCGAGCGTGCGGCCCTCGCGCTTTGCCTCCTCCGACACCACGCTGTCGCGCCTGAGCAGCTCCACCTGGTCGCGCGTGAGCAGCGGCGTCGGCATGAGCTGCAGGAAGGCCGCTTCGAGCTTCGCCAGCCAGAACGGGATCGGCAGCAGGAGCCGCCGGCGCTCGATCGTCGCCAGCACGTACTCGATCACCTCGCGGAAGGTGAGCACCTCGGTGCCGCCGAGCTCATAGGTTGCGCCCGGCTTGGTCTCGGCGGCGACCGCGGCCGCGACCGCCATGCCGACGTCGCCGGCGAACACCGGCTGGAAGCGCGTCTTGCCGCCGCCGATCAGCGGCAGCGCCGGCAGCATGCGGGCGAGCGCGGCGAACTTGTTGAAGAAATCGTCCTCGGGCCCGAACAGGATCGAGGGCCGGATGATTGCGGCACTCGGCACGGCCGCAAGCGCCGCCTGCTCGCCGGCCGCCTTGGTGCGCGCATACGCGGAAGGAGAGCTCGCATCGGCGCCGAGCGCCGACATGTGCACGAGCCGCGCGCCATGCAGCGCAGCCGCACGCGCGACCGTTTCGGCGCCCACGTGCTGCACCGCCTCGAAGCGCTGGCGTCCGTGCTCGTACAGGATGCCCACCAGGTTGACGACCACGTCGGCATCGCGCACCGCGACCGCAACCGAGCCGGCGTGGCGCAGATTGGCCTGCACAGCGTGGATCTGCCCGACCCGGCCGAGCGGCTGGAGATAGCCGGCGAGCTCCGGCCGGCGCACCGCGACGCGGACGCGGTACTGGCGCTTGGCGAGCGCCCGCACCACGTGGCGGCCAACGAATCCCGAGCCGCCGAAGACGGTGACGAGCGTGTCGTAATTCGATTGGAGGGTCATGCGGCCTCTCTCGTCGCGTGCGCGCACGGCGATGGGCGGGAACTCGCGAGCGGGATACAGGATCGGTCGGGGGCTGTATAGGGCCTTAACGAGCGTCGCGTGTCCCGGGCGCGGTGCAGCGCGCACCGCTGCACCGCAGAACCGGGACCCAGGGGCCCACCCGACGGGTTTATGTGCGTGTTTGTCCCTGGGTCCCGGGTCTCGCTTGTGCTCGCCCGGGACACGAGGGCTTTCACAACCAAATCCCCCGCCCTCGGCACACGGGGGATTTGACAACCCAAATCCCCCGCCAGTATGTCTGCCCCGTTGCCCAGGTGGCGGAATTGGTAGACGCACTAGTTTCAGGTACTAGCGCCGCGAGGCGTGGAGGTTCGAGTCCTCTCCTGGGCACCACCCCGCACTGACGCCCCCCTACATCTTCGCCATGCACACGGCGGCGTTGCCTTGCAGGCCGATCGCCTTGGCGGCGCCGCGGCTCAGGTCGAGCGTCACGCCGCGCGTGAACGGGCCGCGATCGTTGACCGTGACGGTGACGGATTTGCCGTTGCGCGGATTGATCACGAGCAGCTTCGTGCCGAACGGGAAGGTCCGGTGCGCCGCCGTCATGCCGTCGGGATCGAAGCGCGCGCCGGTCGCCGTGTATTTGCCCTCCCAATAGAACGCCGTGATGATTCGCTCGCCGCTGGTGCATTCGCTGCGTCCATGACGCGGAGGCACGATGCTCGCCGTAGGCGGCACCACCGTGATGGTCGCGACTGTCCGCGGCATGTTCAGGTTCAGCGACGCCGGCGCGGGTGCGGCCGCAGCTTCGGCTGGTGCAGCCGAGGGGGCAGGCGCGGCCGATGCGGTCGTCATCACGGGTGCGGCGGGTTCCGCAGGTGCCGCGGGAGCGGCCGGTGCCGCAGGCGCAACCGTTGCGGTTTTGGGCGCCTCGGTCTCGGGCACCTTGTGATGGCGCGCGTAAGACCGATGGTGCGCATAGGCCTCGGCGGGGTGACGCGGAGCCGCCTCGGCTGCGTGCGTCGTTGCCGCCTTCGGCGCTGTCTTCGACACCGTCGCGGTCTTGGTCGCAAGCCAATGGCGCAGGGCGGCGACCAAAGATGGATTTTCCCGGCTCGGATTGGCGGCGTGCTTGTCGGCGGTCTGCGCCTGTGCGGCGGCCGCGAGCGTGGCGAGGCCCAACGCAAACACGAGCCGTTTCATCGCGGTGCCCCCAGCCTCACGCTCTTACGGCGCATGCCGGCGAGAACATGCGCGAGTAACCTTACTCCCGACCACGTCCCGAGGTACGCCCGAACGGGACCTGATTTAAGGAAAATTTTCGCATGCCGCGCGGCCAGCCCGCAACCCTGCGATTTGACGAGTTCCCGGGGTGTGCTAAATATCGCACGCGGCGCGCGGGAAAAGCCCTGTAAATTCAATCGATTGCTTGGCGCCGCAGCGCGGCGCCGGAGAGATTGTCCGATGACTATCCGCCTGCATCGCGGAGACCTGCCCGACCTCAAGCGCTATGCGGGCGCGGTCGCGATCGATACCGAGACCATGGGGCTTGATCCGCGCCGCGACCGGCTGTGCGTCGTGCAGCTGTCGCCCGGGGACGGTAGCGCCGATGTGGTTCAGATACCGCCGGGCGCGCGCGACGCGCCCAACATCAAGGCGCTGCTCGCCGATCCGGCGCGGCTCAAGATTTTCCATTTCGCGCGTTTCGACGTGGGCATGCTGTTCAATGCTTTCGGCGTGATGCCGCAGCCGGTCTATTGCACCAAGATCGCGTCGCGGCTGGCCCGCACCTATACGGACAAGCATGGACTCAAGGACCTCAGCCGCGAAGTGCTGGGCATCGATATTTCCAAGCAGCAGCAGTCATCCGATTGGGGTGCGGCCGAGCTGACCGATGCTCAAGTCGCCTATGCGGCCTCCGATGTGTTGCATCTGCACGCCCTCAAGGACAAGCTTGACCTCATGCTGGCGCGCGAGGGGCGCACCGAGCTTGCCGCCGCCTGTTTCCGCTTCCTGCCCGATCGGGCCCGCCTCGACCTCGCGGGCTGGGCCGGTGAGGACATTTTTTCCCATTCCTGAACAGGTCCGCAGCGACGGGACCGCCGTGCCGCAGCCATAATTGCAGGGTGATTTGTTCGGGGGTGGCGCAGCGTTGAGGTACCCACGCGCGGACGATTCTCGTCCGCACTCGGCGGGTCCACGGAGGGGGTAGGCGCACTGAGCCTTGCAGCGACCATGCGCGATCCAGGCGGGGCCTCGTTCGGGCGCGGTGACGACCGTGCGGGCGCCTTCCGCGCCGCGCGGCGTCACAGCCGCTATGTGCGGTTCTTTCGCCGCGCCATTCCGGTAATGCTCCTCGCCATCTTGGGAGGCGTTGCCGCGGCGGCCTATTTCCAACCGCTGAGCATCCTGGCCAGTCTTCCGCTCGATCCCGCCCACTTGGTCCTCTCGGGCTCCAAGATCAACATGGAGTCGCCACGAATTGGCGGATTCACGCGCGACGGCCGGCCCTACGATCTTACGGCGCGCACCGCCGCCCAGGACATCACCAATCCTGGGGTGCTGGAGCTCACGGACGTGGTCGCGCACGTGGCCATGCAGGATCATTCGACCCTCGAGCTGCATGCCGCGACAGGCCTCTACGACACCAAGGCCGAAATCATGGATCTCAAGACCAACATCGTCCTCATCACGTCGACCGGATACACGGTGCGCCTCGACGAGGCCAGGATCGACAACAAGGCCGGCCGCATTTTCTCCAATCACCCGGTCTTCGTGACGATGTCGACCGGCACCGTCAACGCCAACGGGATGGAAGTGGTCGACGGCGGCGACCTGATCCGGTTCACCAACGGGGTCGAGACCCACCTCGTGCCGCAGAAGGCGTCCGCGACTCCGGCGGCGGATGCGCACACAAATTCGACAACGGGGCAGTGACGATGCGCAGGACACCCGATGGTCTCGGTTTGTTGGCGTGCGCTGCGGCGCTGCTCGTCGCGAGCGCCGTGGTGGCGCAGCAGCCGAACTCGCAGCCCAACGCGCTGCAGGGCTTTTCCCAGAACCGCGATCAGCCCGTGAAGATCAACGCGATGAGCCTCGAGGTGCGCGAGAAGAAGAAGGTCGCGACCTATTCGGGCAACGTCGTTCTGGTGCAGGGCGACACGACGCTACGCTGCAAGACGCTAGTCGTGTTCTACGACAACGACCCGTCCGCCGCCGCCACGACCGTCAAGGCGGCGACGCCCGGTCCTGCCGGCAGTCAGCAGATCAGGCGCATCGAAGCGACGGGCGCCGTGATCGTCACCCAGAAGGATCAGACTGCGACCGGCGAGACGGCCATCTACGACATCAAGGACGACACGGTGACGATGTCTCCCGGGCCCGGCGGCTACGTCGTCGTGACGCAAGGGCCTAACGTCGTGAGGGGTCAACATCTGACGGTGTTTCTCGCCACCGGCGTGTCCCATTTTGACCACGGGCGGGTCGAAAGCATTTTCGTGCCCAGCTCCACGAAGGGCGAGAATCATGCAGCCACGCCGCCGGCCCATCCGGCGCCGCACGTGGCGCCGAAATCACGCTCCACCAGTCCCTCGGATTTGTATTGACGCCCGTCCGAGCGGGCGGGCGGCTCGGTTGAAAGGAACCCGGTGAGCGACTATCACGAGCCGGGGCAAGCCGCATCGCGGCGCGAGACGCGGACCACCCGTCGGGCGGGACGCTCTCGGCATTTTCCGGCCTTGAGGCAGGTGTGCTCGACTTATTCGCTTGGTTCCGGCGCAAGGGCGGGCAGTCGCGCAACGTGCCCGGCGGCGGCCGGCGTAGCATCGCGCGACCGGTCAGCGGCCCGATGTTCACGGGCCGCGTCGAGACGATGAGCTACCAGCGCAACCCGCCGCAGAATCTGCGCGATCCGCGCGTGCGCCAGGAGCCGCGCCTGGAGGCGGACCACGACCCACGACAGGACCCGCGCCAAGCCCCACGCCAGGCCCCACGCCAAGATCCGCGCCAAGAGCTACGAGAGGACGCGCGCTACGATCCGCGCCAAGCTCAACGTCAAGCCTCACGGGAAGAGACACGCCAGGAGCCACGCCAAGAACGACGTCAAGAGCCGCGCCAAGAACCACGGCACGCTCCGCAGCCTGATCAGGACCGGTATGACCGGTCTGCGCCCGAGGCGGCCGGGTATCGGCACGCAAACGAGGACGGCGGCGGCGCCGCGTGGCAGCCGAGCCCGCAGGGCTATCTCGCGGCGCATGGGGTCGAACGCAGCTTCGTCGGCCGCAAGGTGGTCAAGGGGGTCAGCCTCTATGTTCGCCGCGGCGAGGCGGTCGGCTTGCTCGGGCCGAACGGCGCCGGCAAGACCACGGTTTTCTACATGATCACCGGGCTGATCACCGCCGACCGCGGCCGCATCGAGCTCGATGGCCACGACGTGACGGGCCTGCCGATGTATCAGCGTGCCCGCCTCGGCATCGGCTATCTGCCGCAGGAAGCCTCGATCTTCCGCGGCCTCAATGTCGAGCAGAACATCCGCGCCGTGCTCGAGCTGGTCGAGCCGAGCCGGAAGCGGCGCGAATACGATCTCGACGCGCTGCTCGACGAGTTCAACATCACGCGGCTACGCAAGACGCCGTCGATCGCGCTGTCCGGCGGCGAGCGCCGTCGCGTCGAGATCGCGCGCGCGCTGGCAACGCGGCCGAACTACATGCTGCTTGACGAGCCATTTGCCGGCATCGACCCGATCGCAGTCGGTGACATCCAGGCGCTGGTGCGCCATTTGACCCAGCGCGGCATCGGCGTGCTGGTCACCGACCACAATGTGCGCGAGACGCTCGGCCTCACCGACCGCGCCTACATCATCTACTCGGGCGAAGTGCTGATGGAGGGCCGGGCTGAGGATATCGTGAATAACCCGGACGTCCGCCGGCTCTATCTGGGCGAGGATTTCAGCATGTAGGGGGCTGGAATCGACCCGAATGCACCATCAGGCCCGGCCGTAGCTGCTCGAAGCGTCATTTCGCTCGCCTATGTGCCGGGCATCCACGTCTTTGGAGGTAACCAGGGGAAGGCGGGGTGGGGGGCCGTTAACCGGCCCACCGAAAGATTGGGTGTACACCGCACTGCAAAAAAGATAAGCAAGAAACGGACCAAGTTCACCGCACTCAATGGCACTCACACAAAAACTTCTGATCCGGCAGAGCCAGGCGCTCGTGATGACGCCGCAGCTCATGCAGGCGATCAAGCTCCTGCAGCTCTCCAATCTGGACTTGACTGTCTATGTCGAGAACGAGCTGGAGCGTAATCCGCTGCTGGAGCGCGGCGGCGAGGGCGACGAGGCGCGGGCGGGCGAGAACGGCGCTGCCCAGGAGGGCGCCCCGGCCGTGGAGGCACCCTCGGGCGACGCCCAATCGGGCGATTGGCTCGGCCAGGACTTGGAAACGAGCCGCTCGGCCATCGAGGACCGGCTCGACACCGGCCTCGACAACGTTTTTCCCGACGATG
>DATBZM010000412.1:0-3496 GCA_036513175.1 Xanthobacteraceae bacterium
TGGGACCTCGTTGCCACCCTCATGCAACAGCCCGAAATCCTGCTGCGGGAACTCAAGATCGCTTGAGACCCACACCTGGGCAGTAACATTCTGCCGCTCTGTGAATCCGCCGCCGCTTTGACCTCGGATCACCGACCTTGCGGCAGCGCGCGTTGAGCGAACCATCGCGTCATTGATTCCACCGGTCTTTTCGCCTTGGGTTCGTTCTGCCATTCTGCCGTTCTGCCGACTGGGCGCCTTCGCAACTTCACTGCGGCCGCCTCTTCTTCGCCGTCATGCCCGCACATGAGGGCATGACGTTGGACCGAAGGTGCGGTGACCAGAGCCATCATGGCCGGCTTGTCCGGGACGGAGTCAGACCATGACGAGCGCGCCAGGAAGAACTCGCCCCGTCCTGATGGATATTTTAGCATCGAGGGCCGCAATTGGCAAGAACATTTCATGAACATACGTGGTGGGCGCCGGCGCCGAGACCGCGATCGCGCCGCGGTGGACCGCCGGCCTCGAGTATCTCTACATTGCTTGCGCCCCAAGCACTCATCTGTCGCGTGCGAATTCGCTCACATGTTGCTGGTCGATCACAGCCTTTGCGCCGCTGTTGTGGCAAAAATCGGAGGTATCGTCCGGGCAGCTGAGCGTATCGGGTGGCGTCATGCGTTCCTGGTTTCTGGCGGCGATTTTCGCGAGCCTGGCGGCATTCACCGGCTCTGCCGACGCCGCCGACCTCCCGCTTCCCTACAAGGCGCCGCAACCGGTCGTGCCGGCGTTCAGCTGGACCGGCTTCTACGGCGGCGTGAACCTCGGCGGCAGCTGGCCGCACGGCGACAACAGCGGCACCCTGTCGGGCACCGGCGGCGGCGGCGGCACCTTCGCGGCGGCGTCGACCTCCTCGGCCGATCTCAGCGGCGTCATCGGCGGCGGCCAGATCGGCTACAACTGGCAGACCGGCCATCTCGTGCTCGGCCTCGAGGCGGATATCGAGGGCTCCTCGGCGAGCGCCACCGGGTCGGTCGGCTGCGGCATCGCCGGCTGTAGCATGACGGGCAATCCGAAGGTCGACGCGCTCGGCACCCTGCGCGGCCGCGTCGGCTACGCGGCCGACAGCTGGCTGTTCTACGTCACCGGCGGCTTTGCCTGGGAGCACATCACCAACACCGTCACCGACACCACGGGGCTCGGGACCGCCACGCTGTTCAGCACGTCGACCACACAAGGCGGCTACGTGGTCGGCATCGGCGCCGAGACGGCGTTCGCGCCGCATTGGACCGCGGGCCTCGAGTATCTCCACATCGACCCCGGCACCTTCACGCTGTTCAGCGGACCGGTCCCCTCTTCGGTGCTCGCGATCTTCGGCGCCGGCGGCGGCGCGACCGCGACGATCAACGACAGCGCGCGCATGCAGAACAATATCATGCGGGCGCGCCTGAATTATCGCTTCCAATAAAGCGCGAGCCGCGCCCGATGTTCTTGGCGATGTGCTTGAGGTGAAGGCGTCGTCGGTTTTTACTGGCTATTTGGCAGGGGCATGTGATCCCGGCTCAGGAATGAAGTTCTGCTGCTGTGGTGATCCTCCTGCGGCGCGCTCGAAGGCCCCGATAACATCAATTCCAAGCCTGCCTGCTACGATTGCCGCCACGATCAGTATGACCGACCAGAGCACCGCCCCGCCAAGAGCTTCAAGGACTCCATGCCACCACTTGTGGTGAGATTTCGCTGCTTCTTCCCTGTATTGCGCAAGAGCTGCGTCGAGAAAATCATGTTTCTCTTCCTCAACAACGCGCGTCACGAATTCGAAGAGCACCTTGTCGGCGCTTTCGTCGTACAGATCCGTAGAATGAGGAACTGAGCACTCGTGATAGTGCTTGTATTTTCCGTCGGTGGGCCATGCTTGTTGAGCCGACGCCCACTTGTATTCAGAGTCGATATAAAGACCGAACGAGACGATGGCCTTCAGAGGATCGTCTGCGTGCTTCTGCTTGAAATGCTCGAATGCCAGAACGTACAGCGGCTTTGCCATCGCAAAGCTTGGGCGTTATACCCGCCCCTCCCTACGTAAAGTTGTGGGGAACCTACTCTTCTGCAATGGCCTTGTCAGCCTCTGCGCCGACTTCTTGACTGATCTTGTCGGTCAGATTTTCAATGGTGGGCCCGACCTTGCGCGAGGCAGAGCGCACAGTCTCAATGGTCACCGTCGCGCGCACCGTCGGCGGCACAGCGATCGCGTGTTCCGTTTCTGTTTCGTCTACCTTCAAGGCATGATGACCCATCGGGAATCCTCCCGGAGCAGCGTGGCCTGCAGAGATCTTTCGCTCACTGAGCCCCAAAAGCCACACATGGGGGATGTGTACAACAATACAATGAGGAAGAACACATCCCGATTTCAATAGCCCTTGTTCTTGACGCGCGGCGGCGCCTGATCTAGAACAAAAAGGGAACAATGACCGGCACGGAAATCTCATGACGGGCGAGCACGAGGTCGACGTCCGACTGAGCGACGCACAGCGCCTCGACTGGCTGCGGCTGATCCGCAGCGAGAACGTCGGGCCGCGCACGTTTCGCACCCTGCTCAACCACTACGGCAGTGCCCGCGCCGCGCTTGCCGCCCTGCCCGAGCTCGCACGGCGCGGCGGCGCGACGAGCGGCCCGCGCATCTGCTCGCGCGAGGACGCGGAGCGCGAGCTCGTCGCCGCGCGCGAGCTCGGCGTGACCCTCGTCGCGCTCGGCGAGCCCGACTATCCGGCACGCCTGCGCGAGATCGACGATGCGCCGCCGCTGCTCGCCGTGCGCGGCAACGGCGCGGCGCTCGCGCGCCCGATGCTGGCGGTCGTCGGCGCCCGCAATGCCTCGGCGGCGGGGCAGAAATTCGCCGAACGGCTCGCGCGCGACCTCGGCACGGCGGGCTTCGTGATTGTCTCGGGGCTCGCGCGCGGGATCGACGCGAGCGCCCATCGCGCGAGCATCGCGAGCGGCACGGTCGCGGTGCTCGCCGGCGGCTATGCGCGCGTCTATCCGCCCGAGCACCTCGATCTGCTCGACGCGATCCTCGCCGACGGCGCCGCGGTGTCGGAAATGCCGGTCAACTGGGAGCCGCGCAGCCGCGATTTTCCCCGCCGCAACCGCATCATTTCCGGCCTCGCGCTCGGCGTGATCGTGATCGAGGCGGCGCTGCGCTCCGGCTCGCTGATCACGGCGCGGATGGCCGCCGAGCAGGGCCGCGAGGTGTTTGCGGCGCCGGGCTCCCCGCTCGACCCGCGCGCCGAAGGCAGCAACGGCCTGCTCAAGCAGGGCGCGACGCTGGTCACGGCGGCAAGCGACGTGGTCACCATGGTCGAGCCGATCCTCGGCCGGCCGCTGTCCATGACAGAGGCCGCCGAACCTGCGGCCGCGCCCGCGGCGCCCGAGCCCGACGATGGCGAGCGCTCGCGCATCATGGCCTTGCTCGGCCCGAGCGCGGTCGCGATCGCCGGAAGTCGCTCATTCCTTGGCGACCCGCACA
>DATBZM010000413.1:0-9652 GCA_036513175.1 Xanthobacteraceae bacterium
GGCGGAGAGCTTCGCGCGTGCCGCCGATATGCTGCTACGCGGCGCGCGCGGGTTCGGCGGGAACGACTTCAAGATTCCACTCGCCCGCCGCGCGATCGTGCGCGCGCTCGACCAGGCAGCGCGCGCCACGCCGCAATCGCAGAGCGACAAGCGGATCGCGTGAGCTGGGCATCGAGGTTGGATGTTGAGGTGGATATGACCCGCACATTGACGAGCATGCAGAGCGAGACGAGCACCACCTATATCGGCGTGCCGTTGTCGCGCGTCGACGGCCGCATGAAGGTGACCGGCGCCGCCAAATACGCAGCCGAGTACAACGTCGCCGGCCTCCTGCACGGCTTCGTGATCGGCGCGTCCATCGCCAGGGGACGCATCAGGCGGATCGACGTGCGCGACGCGCTCGCGGTCGAGGGCGTCATCGACGTATTCACGCACGAGCATCGGCCGCGGCTCGCGTCTTCCGACGACAAGTACGCCGACGACATCGCTCCGCCCGGCTCACCGTTCCGCCCGCTCTACGACCACGCGATCCGCTTCAGCGGCCAGCCGGTGGCGCTGGTGGTCGCCGAGGAGCCCGAGATCGCGCGCCTCGCCGCCGCGTTCGTCCGCATCGAATACGTGCAGCAGGAGCACGTCACCGACTTCGAGAGGCAGCGCCCGCACGCGGTGCCGAGCAAGGAGCACCCATCGAAGCGGCGCGGCAAGCCGGCCGCGGCGCTCGAGAGCGCGCCGGTGCGGATCGAGCGCGAATACCGCATGCCGATCGAGCACCACAACCCGATGGAGACATTCGCCGCAACGGCGGTGTGGGAAGGCGACGACCGCATCACCGTGTTCGACAAGACGCAAGGCGCGCTCAGCAGCCGCGACTATCTCGCCAATGTGCTCGGGCTGCCGCAAGAAAAAGTGCGCGTGATCTCGCCGTTCGTCGGCGGCGCGTTCGGTGCGGGCCTGCGGCCGCAATATCAGCTTCTGCTCGCCGCGCTCGCGGCGTACGCGCTCAAGCGCCCGGTGCGCGTCGTGCTCACGCGCCAGCAGATGTTTTCCCTCGGCTATCGCGCCGCCAACGCGCAGACGCTCGCGCTCGGCGCCGGGCACGACGGGCGCCTCGTCGCGTTCCGCCACGAGGCGGTCAGCATCACGTCGCAGTTCGAGGACTTCCAGCGCAACCTGGTCGGCTGGTCGAGCCAGCTCTACCGTTGCGCCAACAGCGAGCTCGTCCAGAAGCTCGTCAAGCTCGACCTCAACACGGCGTGCGACATGCGCGCGCCGGGTGGCGTCGAGGGCATGTTCGCGATCGAATGCGCCATGGACGAGCTCGCCTATGCGGCCGACATCGATCCGCTCGAGCTGCGGCTGATCAACTATTCGGACGTCGACCAGAGCGAGGACAAGCCGTACCGCAGCAAGGAGCTGCGCGAATGCTATCGCCAGGGCGCGGAGAGGTTCGGCTGGGCGAGGCGCAGCCGCGCGCCGCGCTCGATGCGCGCGGGCCACGAGCTCGTCGGCTGGGGCATGGCGACCGGCATCTGGGAAGCGATGCAGATGAAGGCGAGCGCGCGCGCCGTGCTCGGCCGCAACGGCGACCTCGAGATCGCCAGCGCGTTCTCCGACATCGGGCCCGGCACCTACACGATCATGACGCAGATCGCGGCCGAAATGCTCGGCGTGCCGATCCACAACGTGGTCGCCAAGCTCGGCGACTCCTCGCTGCCGCCGGCGCCGGTCCAGGGCGGCTCGTGGACCGCGGCATCGCTCGGCAGCGCCGTGCTGGAGGCCTGCAACGGCATCCGTCGCAAGCTGCTGCAGCACGCGCAGGCGATCGAGGGCTCGCCGCTCGCCGGCGCCAGCCAGGGCGACGTCGCCTTCGTCGACGGGCAGATCCGCGTCAAGCACGATCCCAGCCGCACGCTCTCGATCGCCGACGCGATGCGCGCCGGCAAGATCGAGCGCATCGAGCAGGAGGCGACCGCCGAGCCGAGCAAGGACGACAAGCACGCCTCATTCACCCACTCGGCGGTCTTCGCCGAGGTCAGGGTTGACGAGGAGCTTGGCGTGATCCGCGTGACACGCATCGTCGATGCGGTCGCGGCCGGCCGCATCATCAATCCGAAGACGGCGGCGAGTCAGATTCTCGGCGCGGTCGTCGGCGGCATCGGCATGGCGCTGCATGAGGAGACGCTGGTCGACAACGCGCTCGGCCGGCTGATGAACCACAGCCTCGCCGAATACCACATGCCGGTGAACGCCGACGTGCACGCCATCGAGGTGATCTTCGTCGAGGAGCATGACGGGCTGATCAACCCGCTCGGCGTCAAGGGCGTCGGCGAGATCGGCATTGTCGGCACCGCGGCGGCGATCGCCAACGCGGTGTTTCATGCGACCGGCACGCGGGTGCGCGATCTGCCGATCACGCTCGACAAGGTGATGGGATGGGGACGCGAGACGCCGGCGGGCTGAGCCAGGAAGTTGCGGCCGACAATCGCACGAATGGCGTCGCACCAATCCCCGACGATCGCGAGCCGTCCGAAGCCAAGCCCCTCTTGCGCGACCGATTGATTCCTGGCATATGCCTCTGGCATATGCCAGGAGGATGCCGATGCCTCTGCGTCGACACGTCAAGCTGTTTCGCAACGGCCGCAACCAGGCGGTCCGGATCCCGGTGGAGTTCGAATTGCCGGGCGATAAAGCAATCATGCATCGTGATGGCGACTGTCTCGTGATCGAGCCGGCGCGCAAACGCGGACTTATCGCCTTGCTGAAATCGATGAGGCCGCTGGAAGAGACGCTTCCGCCAATTGACGATCCGGTGCCGGCGCCCGAGAGGCTGCTTTGACCCGCTACATGCTCGACACGAACATCATCTCCGACCTGATCAGGCATCCGCAGGGTGCAGCCGCGCGGCGGATCAGCGAGGTGGGCGAGGACAACGTCTGCACCAGCATCGTCGTCGCGGCCGAGTTGCGGTACGGATCGGCAAAGAGCCGCTCCAAGCGCCTGCTCGAGGCGATCGCAGAAGTGCTCGGCGAGATCAGCGTGCTGCCCTTCGAAGCCCCTGCTGACGTCGAATACGGGAGAATTCGATCCGAGCTCGAAACAGCCGGCACGCCGATCGGCGGCAATGACATCCTTATCGCCGCGCACGCCTGCGCGACCGGAACGACGATGGTGACCGCCAATAGCGAGGAGTTCGAACGTATCCGCGGCCTTGACGTCGAGAATTGGCTGACGGAAACGCGCTAGCTCGGTGTAGTCCCCATGACTTTCCTGACGTGCTCCCGCTTCTCCCTCTCGTCCACCAGATTAGACCTCGTTAGACGACTTTAATCTACCCCACGCACATTCGGATCACACCTGATGCTCGACCACATCATCGAGTTGCGCAGCGACACGAAAACCCGGCCGAGCGAGGGGATGCGGGCGGCCATGGCGGCGGCCGCGGTCGGCGACGAGCAGTCGAACGAGGACCCGAGCGTCAACGCGCTCACCGAGCGCGTCGCCGCCCTCCTCGGCAAGTCGCGCGGCATCTTCGTGCCGTCGGGCACCATGTGCAACCTGATCGCCGTCATGGTGCATTGCCGCCACGGCGACGAGATCCTCGCCGCCGACGTCTCCCACCTGATGTCGTCGGAATCGGGCGGCGCCGGGCTCTCCGGCGCGCTCATCCGCGCGCTGGCGTCGCAGCGCGGCATCTTCACCGGCGCGCAGGTGACGGCGGCGCTGCGGCCAAAGAAGATCAACGCGCCGAAGTCGCGCCTCGTCCATGTCGAGCAGACCGTCAACCGCGGCGGCGGCGCAATCTGGTCGCTGGAAGCGCTCGGCGACGTCGCGCGCGCCGCCACGGAGGCCGGCCTTGCGCTGCACATGGACGGCGCGCGGTTGCTGAACGCGGTGGTCGCGTCCAATGTCAGCGCCGCGCAATACGGCGAGCTCGTCGACAGCCTGTGGCTCGACCTCTCGAAGGGCCTGGGCTGCCCGGTCGGCGCCGTGCTGGTCGGCGACGAGGACTTCATCGCCGCTGCGCGGCAATGGAAGTTCCGCCTCGGCGGCGCCATGCGCCAGGCGGGCGTGATCGCAGCCGCCGGCCTCTACGCGCTCGACCACAACATCGAGCGCCTGCGCGTCGATCACGACAACGCACGGCTGCTGGCGGACCGGCTCGAGACGATTGCAGGCGTAAGCGTGCTCGAGCCGCAGACCAACATCGTGTTCTTCGACGTCGGCGCGACCGGCATCAGCGCGCCCGATCTCGCGCGCGAGCTCGCCAAGGAGGGGATTCTCGTCGGGCCAGAGAACAAGACCTCATTGCGCGCGGTGACGCATCTCGACGTAGATGCGGCCGGCGTCGAGGCGGCGGCCGCCGCGATCGGGCGGATCGTCCGTCACGCCGCAGAATAGCGGAAATCAAATAGACGCTTCCGAGTCGTGCTGGGCCTGAGCGAGCGGCACCTGTGCAGGGCGGGCGGGACTTCGCAGGGTGATTTGTCCGGCTTGATTCCGGCTTGTTCTCGTCGCTACGCTTGTTTTCCGTCGGCCGCCAGCAGCCGCTCGCGTCCTCAACCATGAGCCAATAGCCGATCGGCGGTGTAAACATCCGACGGATGCTACATCGCATCCGATTTCCTCGGACGAGATAGCCACAGCTAACCTCTTACAAGACCGGCACCTGCGGGCAGCTTACGCCGCGACAGCCAAGTCGAGAATGCCCGAAAAGTGGCACCTCTCAGACGCTCCAGTACGCGCATCGCGATTCCGCGAAGGATCGGCAGCTGTCACTCAAGGCCGTCATCTGGAGGGTCGCTTCGGCTGATCCATTGGGCCGCACGCCCGGCAGCGCGATCGCTCGCCTGACCGCCAGGTTCCGCACCGACGCTCGCGCATGACGCGCTGAGCGTCGTCGGAAAGCGCACGATCGTTCAAGAAAGACCCCCGCCTCCCGACACATCTTTCGTGATCTTGCTCCCGGCATCTGGCGGCGCGATCGGCAGCCTGGCCGCGAGCCCGCGAGGCATTGACCAGATGACCCCCGAAGATCCGCCGACCGAGAAGCACGTGGCGGGCGATCAACCGTCCGGTCGCGCGCTGGTCGCGCGTCGAGCGGCCGAGCCCGAGCTGATTCCGCCTGGGCCACGCGACGCGGGCCACGTCGACCGCTCCGGCGGCAGGCCGGCGTCCGCGCAAATGCGCGACATATCCGTGCCGGCATCCGTTCCTGCATCGATGCCGGCGCCCCGCCGCGCGCGCAAGCTGCTCGTTGCGCTCGCGTGTCTCCTCGCCGCGACGGCGGGCGGTTATTTCGGCTGGCACTACTGGACGGTCGGCCGCTTCCAGGTCTCGACCGACGATGCCTACGTCCAGGCGGACAACTCGACCATCGCTCCCAAGGTCTCGGGCTACATCGCGGCGGTGCTCGTCGGCGACAACCAGCGGATCAAGACGGGTCAGATCCTGGCGCAGATCGACGATCGCGATTTTCGCGTCACGCTCGACCAGGCCAAGGCCGATGTCGCGGCCGCGCTCGCCGCCATCGCCACCAAGAATGCGGAGCTGATCTCGCAGCAGGCGAATATCGCGACGGCGCGCAACGCCATCGACGTGGACCAGGCGAACCTCACCTTCGCGGAGCAGGAAAACGATCGCTATGGCCGACTGGCCACGACCGGCTACGGCACCGAGCAGAACGCCCAGCAGGCCGCCTCCCGCGCCGCCGCGGCACGCGCCACCCTGGCACGTGAGAAGTCCGCGCTTGACGCCGCGACCGGGCAAGTCGAGGTGCTCAAGGCCGAGCTCGCGCAGGCGCAGGCGACGCTCGCACGCGACCAGGCGCTGCAACGGCAGGCCGAGCTCAATCTTTCCTATACGACGATCATGTCGCCGATCGATGGCGTGGTCGGCAACCGCACGGTGCGCATCGGCCAGTACGTACAGGCCGGCACGCAGCTCATGGCCGTGGTGCCGCTCGAAGCCCCCTACATCGTGGCGAATTACAAGGAGACGCAGCTCACCGATGTCCGCCCGGGCCAACCGGTCGCGATTGCGATCGACACGTTTCCCGGCGTGGTCGCGAAGGGCCACGTCGACAGCATCGCGCCGGCGAGCGGCCAGGAATTCGCGCTGCTGCCGCCCGACAATGCCACCGGCAACTTCACCAAGGTCGTCCAGCGCATCCCGGTCAAGATCGTGCTCGATCCCGGCAGTCCGCTGGTCGGCGAGCTTCGCCCCGGCATGTCGGTCTATCCGACCATCACGACCACGCCGGGCGATACGGACGCGTCGAGTCGGCCGGCTCCCGCGAGATCCGACCGTGCCGCCCGTCACTGACGCGGCCGCGGCCGAACCCCGCACGGCCGCACGGTCGCCCGGCCAGGCGAGCCTCGCGGACTGGATCGCCGTGCTCGCCGGCATGATCGGCGGGTTCATGGCCCTCCTCAACATTCAGATCACCAACGCATCGCTGCTCTACATCGAGGGCGGCATCGGCACCGGCGCCGACAATGGTTCGTGGATTTCGACGTCCTACCTGATCGGCGAGATCGTCGTGATCCCACTCGCCGACTACCTGAGCAAGGTTTTCTCATTTCGCCGCTACTTGATCGCCAACACCATCCTGTTCGCGCTGTTCTCGGTCGCCTGCTCGTTCACCCACGACCTCGGCTCGATGATCGCCATGCGCGGCCTGCAAGGCTTCTCGGGCGGCGTGCTCATTCCCATGTCGCTGACGCTCGTGCTGACCAAGCTGCCCAAGCCGCAGCAGCCGACCGGGCTTGCGCTCTTCGCGCTGACGATCACGCTCGCGCCCGCGATCGGCCCGACCATCGGCGGCTACCTCACCGAGAACTACGGCTGGCAGACGATCTTCTACGTCAATGTCGTTCCCAGCATCGTCATGGTGGTGGCGCTCGCCGCAACCCTCGAGCGGCAGCCGATGCAACTCATGCTATTGCGGCAAGCCGACTGGGCCGGCATCGTCACCATGGCGGTCGGGCTCTCCGCGCTGCAGACCGTGCTCGAGGAGGGCAACAAGGACGACTGGTTCGGCTCGCCCCTGATCGTGCGCCTCGCGATCCTGGCCGCCGTTTCGCTCATAGCCTTCATCGCGATCGAGCTCTCGGTCGCGCGGCCGCTGGTGCGGCTGAGGCTGTTCAAGGGGCGGAATTTTGCGGTCGGCGTCGCCGTCTACTTGCTCATCGGCTACGGCCTGTTCGGAATCATCTACGTCCTGCCGCAATACCTCGGCCTGGTTCAGGGATACAACGCCGAGCAGATCGGAAACGTGCTCGCCTGGACCGGCCTGCCGCAGCTCCTGATCATTCCGTTCGTGCCCTTCCTCATGCGGCACTTCGATCCACGCTACATCGGTGCCGTCGGCCTCGTCATCGTCGCGGCAAGCTGCTTCATGAATGCGGCGCTGTCGCCCGACATCGCCGGCGATCAATTGCTGCTGCCGAACATCCTGCGCGCGCTCGGCCAGGCTTTGGTGCTCACCCCGGTCACCGCGATTGCGACGGCCGGGCTCGCGCCGAGCGACGCGGGCGCCGCCTCGGGACTGACCAACATGCTGCGCAATCTGGGCGGCGCGATCGGCACCTCGACGCTGGCGACGATCCTGACCAAGCGCGAGCAGTTCCACTCCAACATCATCGGCCAGTCGGTGACGCTCTATCGCGACGAGGTGCGCACGCGCATCGCCGAGCTGACGAGCTATTTCCTCGCGCACGGCGTTTCCGATCCCGCCGCCGCGCAACAGAAGGCCATCGTCGCCATCGGCAATATCGTCAAGCGCCAGGCGCTCATCCTCGGGTTCGGCGATGCATTCGCCGTGATCGGCGCCGCGCTCGCGCTAGGGGCCGTCGTGCTGTTCCTGGCAAAGGGCCCGGGAAAAGCGAAAGGGCGCGAGGTCGCATTTGCGGAGTAGCGTCGATCCTACTTCTCCTCCACCTCGCGCACCGAGGTCTCCGGCGTGATTCCAGCGTGGCGGCGCGCGAACGTGTTGATCCCGTTCGCTTCCCATTCGCCGGCGACGCACTTCTTGGCGAACTCCTCCCACGCGTCGCTCCAGTCGCCGAGCCCATAGCCGTGCCAGGGCGGGCGCATGTTGAGCGGCGGCAGGCTGTAGCGGTTGCCGAGCCGTCGCCAGATCGCGGCGGCGCGCTCCATAAACTCCTTCGCTGGCAGCGCGACCGGCGGCATCACCTCCTTGAGCGTCGCGTCGACCAGCATGGTCGACATCGAGCCTCGCACGCCCGGCGCGCGGTCGGTGATCGGCCCGTGCCCGGCCGACTTGTAGGGCGCGATGTGCACGTCCTCGATCGGATTGCAGCGATACGCGAGCGACCAGAACACCGCGTCGGCATTGTTGGGATCGACGTCCTCGCTCACCGCGATCACCACCTTGCCGCTGTCGGCGAGCCGGGTCGATGCGCCGTTCAGGCCGCGCCAGATCTCGGTCTTCGGCGTGCCGGGCGCGAACTGCAGGAAGATGATCGGGCGGATATTGCTCAGCGGCTCGTGCATGATGACCTTGCGGATGCCGCGGATCGACAGATGTTTTTGCAGATGGGTGAGGAAGATCGGCTCGAACGCCACCTTGCGCATCACGCTCGACTCGCTCGGCGTGACCTGGCTGATGATCGACGAGAACACCGCGTTGCGCCGGTGCGTGATGGCGGTGACGCGCATCGACAGGTTGAAGTCCTCGAGCGCGACGTAGCCGGTGCTCTCGCCGAACGGGCCTTCCGGCTCGAGCAGCTCGGTGTCGATCAGCCCTTCGATCACGATCTCGGCGTCGGCCGGCACCTCGATGTCGACGGTGCGCGCCTTCACGGTGCGGATCGGTGCGTGCATCAACGCGCCCGCAACCGTCATCTCGTCGAAATCGACCGGCAGCTTCTGCGGCCCCGTATACGCGACGACCGGTGCGGCGCCGACCACGATCGCGCACGGCATCGGCTTGCCCATCTTCTGGTACTTGAGCCAGTGCAGGTAGCCGCCGGCGCCGCCGATGCGCGACGACATGCGCACGCCGAGCCGGTCGGTCGCCTTGAGCGCCGCACGGTTGGTCGACATGTTGCGGATGCCGCTCTCGGGATCGACCGTGATGGCGAGCGTCGAGGTGAGCGTCGGCGCCGCGTCGAAGCCGGGCGTCGAGACCGGCACCGGCAGGCGCGCGAGCCCGCCGCCCGGCCGCGTGAGATCGTCGCCCATGATGACGACCTCCTGGCAGGCGCCGTGATTGACGCTCACGGGCTTCACCGGATTGGCGATCGCCTCGATCCAGGCGTCGCTGATCTCGGCGACCGGCCGCGCCATGCCGAGCGAGTAGATCTGCGGGTTGGCGGCGAGCGCGCCGACCACCACCGGCATGTCGTAGCGCTTGCCCTTGGCGTCCACCACGTTGGTGAACAGGAAGGCCTTGCGGTCCTTTTCCGCGATGCCGCCGACGAACTGGCAGCGCACGAACGGATGCAGCTCGGTGTCCTTGTCGATCGGCTCGTCGATGCGCACGAGCAGGCCTTCCCGCTCCAGCAGCGCGAGGTGGGTCTGCAGATCGGGGCTCGGGCGCAGGGTTTCGTTCATCGGGGCATCCTGGTTGGCTCTTCCCCTCTCCCCGAAGGGGAGAGGGTGGCGAGCGAAGCGAGCCGGGTGAGGGGCG
>DATBZM010000414.1:0-6966 GCA_036513175.1 Xanthobacteraceae bacterium
GCGCATCAACTCTCCAAATCACGAAAGCTCAAACCAAGGACAGCCGCATGGTATCCAAAAGCGGTTCTCACCTTCAGCGATGCCATCGCGGCAGTGCGCCGCGAAATATGGGCACATCAGATTTCTTTCATGTCACGGCCCGCCGAGACAGCATCGAAATTCCCAGCCACATCTGGCAGCGTATGGAAAACGCGCTCGCCTACGCCGCCTAGATCGGCCAAAGTCAAGCTAAGACGCTGATTTGAAGTCATTGTGATCTTTAAGCAACAGCTGCCTACGGCCACGGCCGTCCGAATCGCCGATAAGTTTCCTCACTCCAAGGGCGAGCAATCGGACGCGGGCGGTCGGCAGGCCTTAACGGGGCGTTTCTCTTATCGCTCGCCCGGTACGAGTCGGCGTCTGCCGCTTATAGAACCAGCAACTCGAAGAGTATCAGACGTGTCGTCGGAGAAACGAAAGAAGGGCAATTCGCAGCCTTTTCTCAGATCGAAACGCGCAGGTCGCGAGCCGTTCGTCTTGATAACGACGTGTCGGGGCGAATGGGCTGCCGGGGCAGTCACTGGTCGCCTTTGTGCTATGGTTGGAAATCCGGCGCGGCAATTGCGAGCCGCATGTGCCGGTTCACGTCCTTGTACAGCAGGTAGCGAAAGCGCCCCGGCCCGGCCGCGTAGCAGGCCTGCGGGCAGAACGCGCGCAGCCACAGGAAGTCGCCCGCCTCGACCTCGACCCAGTCGCGGTTGAGCCGATAGACGCCCTTGCCCTCGAGGATGTAGAGCCCGTGCTCCATCACGTGCGTCTCCTCAAACGGGATGGTGCCACCGGGCGCGAAGTTCACGATCGCGATGTACATGTCGTGACGCAGATCGTTCGGATCCATGAACCGCGTGTTCGACCAGGCCCCTTCGGCCCCCGCGACCGGCGTCGGCGCGACCGTCTGCTCGCTGGTGACGAAGGCGGGCGGGGGCGACAGTCCATCGACCGGCTCGTAGCGCTTGCGGATCCAGTGGAAGCGTGCCGCGGCCGCGCCGATGTTGCGCAGCGACCACGCGCTTGCCGGCGGCAGGTAGGCGAAGCCGCCCGGTCCCACCCGGTGCTTGACGCCGCCGACCGTGAGCTCGATCTCGCCCTCGACCACGAACAGCGCGCCCTCCGCGGCCTGGTCCGGCTCGGGCTGGTCGCTGCCTCCGCGCGGGCCCACTTCCATGATGTATTGCGAGAAAGTCTCGGCAAAGCCGCTCATCGGCCGCGCCAGCACCCAGGCGCGCGTCTTGTCCCAGTGTGGGAAGAAGCTCGTCACGATGTCGCGCATGACGCCGCGTGGGATCACCGCATAGGCCTCGGTGAAGACCGCGCGGCCGGTCAGCAGCTCGGTCTGGGCCGGATGGCCGCCGCGGGGCGCGAAATAGGAGGGGGGGGTCATGAGGTCGCTCGTGCGTCTCGATTCTGGGCGGGCCGGCGCAGGATACATGATAGCGCGCCAGCCAAGCCAGAAGACGCAGGCGTTGCGAGATGGTGCTATCCTGGCGGCCGATGGAGGATCGCATGGACGGCATCGCCGCCGCGCTGACACGCACCGCCTGGACCGCCGTCGGCGGCGAGGCGGGCGCGCTCGATGCCGTCAAGTTCACAGGCGACGGCGAGCTTCCCTCCGCCTATCCCGTGACCGATGCCGGCTGCGCCGCCATCGCGGCGGCGGCGCTTGCCATCGCCGAGCTGGTCGCGGCGCGTGGCGAAAAACTTCCCGCCATCACGGTCGACCGCCGGCTCGCCTCGTTCTGGCTCTTCCGCTCCATTCGACCGATCGGCTGGAAGGTCCCGCCGGTATGGAACGCGACCGCGGGCGACTATCCGACGCGCGACGGCTGGATCAAGCTGCACAACAACCAGCCGCATCATCGCGCCGCCTCGCTCAAGGTGCTCGGTGCGCCGGAGGAGCGCGATGCGGTCGCGCGCGCGGTCGCGTCGTGGGGGACGACCGAGCTCGAAACCGCGATCGTCGCGGCGGGCGGCTGCGCCGCCGAGATGCGCTCGGCCGCCGCATGGGCCGCGCATCCGCAAGGACAGGCGGTTGCGGCCGAGCCGCTGGTGCACATGGCGGCGCGCGACGGCGGCACGGCGCTGCCGCTCGCCGACGTGGCGGCGCGTCCGCTGCAGGGCCTGCGCGTGCTCGACCTCACGCGCGTGCTCGCCGGCCCGATCGGCACCCGCTTCCTCGCCGGCTACGGCGCCGACGTGCTGCGCATCGATCCGCCGACCTGGGACGAGCCGGGGCTCGTTCCCGAGGTGACGCTCGGCAAGCGCTGCGCTCGCCTCGACCTGCGCGCGGACGCCGATCGCGCCACCTTCGAGGCGCTGCTCGGCGAGGCGCACGTATTCGTCAACGGCTATCGCTCGGACGCGCTCGATCGCCTCGGCTACGGCGCCGCCGCGCGCCGGCGCTTGTCGCCCGGGCTGATCGATGTCTGCCTCGACGCCTATGGCTGGACCGGTCCGTGGGCGACCCGGCGTGGGTTCGACAGTCTCGTCCAGCTGTCGAGCGGCATCGCCGAGGCCGGCATGTGCTGGCGCAACGCCGATAAGCCGGTGTCGCTCCCGGTGCAGGCGCTCGACGAGGCGACCGGCTACCTGATCGCCGCCGCGGCCATCCGCGGCGTGACCCATCGGCTCACCCGCGGCACCGGCCTTGACGCGCGCCTGTCCCTCGCGCGCACCGCCAAGTTCCTGATCGACGCGCGCGGCGAGCCTGCGGTCGCACCGCTCGCGCCCGAAACGCCGGCTGATCTGATGCCGGCGATCGAGCAGACGAGCTGGGGCCCGGCGCATCGGATTGCGCCGCCCGTCGTCATCGCGGGCGTGCCGATGCGCTGGGATCGGCCCGCCTGCGCGCTGGGCATCGCGGCGGCGCGCTGGGTGGAGAGCTAGGCTGCCGCGTAGACCTTGTTGCGCGCGTCCGCGGCGTCGGCCGCCGGCAGCGTCGCGAGCAGCGGCTTGGCGAGGATTTCATAGGCGGTCAGGTGTTCCGCCGCGTCGGGCTCGCGCGCCGAAAGGAGCACGCACGAGATCGATGATCACGCGAATGCCGCGCTGCTTGGCGCCATGGGCGAACTCGACGAAGTCGCCGAGCGTGCTGTAGCACGGGTCCACCGCGTAATAGTTGGCAGGTCGCACCGTCTTGCGCGAGCATCTGGTCGCGGCTCAGGACAGGTCCGCCGATGACGCTCTTGTCGCGCAAAGCGCAAGAGGCGTCGGGGTTAAACGCTCGGGACGCTCGAATGGTTCAATCTGCTGCCAAATCGGCGGGCAGGCGAAGCGCGGGCTCGTGGTGGCGATGCGAACGACGGGCGAGCCGAGCTGGTTCCACATGGTTGCTGCTATGATTTGAGGCGGATCAAGGCGCGCATCCAGGCGTTCAGTACATGGAGATATCCACGCCAGGGCGACTTTGGCGCGGACTCTGCCGGGATAATGTGCGATAGGTGGCAAATGATCGTTTCTCCGCGCGATCGGCCCATACCGCGCTGCCCAAGCTGCGGCGCCGGCATGAAGCTGTGGACCATCTTCATGCGGCCGGAAATCCTGTTCTTCCGCTGCGAGGCCTGCGACGAGACCGTACGGCTCGTCGAGGGCGAGCGGTCGGATCTGCCCTTGCGCCTGCCGCCGCGTCGGCGTTATCAGCCGCCGCCGGTTGCGGGTCACGCGTGAGGCGCCAGCTCTTGTCCGGCTCGTAGAGCGTGGCGGTGGTCGAGGCCGGTTTCCCGCGCGCCCAGATCAGCTCGCCGCCGCCTCGCGCTTCAACTCACCCGCCACCTCATCGAGCGCGCGGCGCAGCCGCGCGCCGATCTCGCCGATGTCGTCTTCCTCGATCACCAGGGGAGGGGCGAACACGACGCGGTCGCCGATGACGCGCAGAATCAATCCGTGCCGCATCCCGGCCGCATCGACGCGGGCGCCGACCTTGAGCGCGGCGTCGAAGGGAATGCGCGCTTGCCCGTCGCGCATCAGCTCTAGCCCGATGATGAAGCCGACGCCGCGCATGTCGCCGACCAGCGGGTGCGTACGCAGCGGCTCGAGCGTTGCCTGCAGCGCCGCGCCCAACCGCTTGGCACGGCTCACGATATCCATCTCGGCGTAGATCTTCTGCACCTCGAGCGCGACCGCGGCCGCGACCGGATGCCCCGCATAGGTGAAGCCGTGCGCGAAGTTTCCGTACTTGTCGGACTGCGCCAGCATCGCGTCGTGGATGCGGTCGTTGATCAGCACCGCCGAGATCGGCAGCATGGCGGCGGACAGCGCCTTTGCCGACGTCATCATGTCGGGCCGGATGCCGTAAGTCTTCGAGCCCCACATCTCGCCCGTGCGGGCAAAGCCGCAGATCACCTCGTCGGCGACGAACAGGATGTCATATTTGCCCAGCACCTTTTGAATCTTCTCGAAATAGCCGCGCGGCGGCACGATCCCGCCGCCGGCGCCCATCACGGGCTCGGCGAAGAAGGCCGCGATCGTGTCGGGCCCTTCGGCCTCGATCAGCTTCTCCAAGGCCTCCGCCATGCGGGCGGAAAACTGCTCTTCCGACTCGCCCGGCTCGTGCCGCCGATAGTAATGGGGAAATTCCGTGTGCTTGAAGTTGGCGAATGGCAGGCCGAAGCCCGCATGCATGTCGGGCTTGCCCGAGAGGCTCACGGCCGCGCAGGTATTGCCGTGATAGCCCATCTGCCGGGCGATGATCTTCGTGCGCTGCGGCTGGCCGACCGCGTTCCAGTAGTACCAGGCGAGCTTGATCGCGGTGTCGTTCGCCTCCGAGCCCGAGCATTGGAAGAGCACGCGCGCCATCGGCACCGGCGCGATCTTGAGCAGCCACTCGGCGAGCTCGATCGCCGGCTCGGACGAGCGATGGCGGTAGAGGTGGTAGTAGCCGAGGGTGCGCATCTGCTCGGCCGCGACCTTTGCCAGCCGCTCGGAGCCGAAGCCGAGCGAGGCGCACCATAGGCCCGCGACCGTGTCGATGTAGCCGTTGCCTTCCGCGTCGAACACGCGGCAGCCTTCGCCGCGCGCCATCACGACCGGCCCTTCCGTCTGGTGCCGGCGCAGGTTGGTCTGCATGTGCACGAGGCTCGCGACGTCGCGCGCCTCGATCGAGTTGGCGATGTAGTTCATGGCTCGTCCTCCGCGGCAGCTTGTTGTCGTAACGTCTCCGGGTCGGCGACGCCGTAGTCGCGCGCCGCCGCCGCGGCGCTGACATAGCCGTCGAGCAGGTCGCGGCCGATCGCCGCTCGGTCGCGCCGGTCGACCGAGCCGAAGCCGCCCGAGCCGGGCGTGATCATATCGACGATCGCGCCTGCCGGCGCCGCGAAGGCGCCCTTGCTCGGCAAATGGCGCGTTGCGCCGTCGGGCGTGGTGAGCGTCACGACGGCCGCGGCGCCGGCCGCGCCGCCCAGGAGTCCGAACGGCGGCGCGGTCATCCGCTCCATGCACAGCGTGCCGGTCGCGTCGGCGCCCTCCAGCATGCGCCAGACGCGCCGGGCGCCGCAGCCGCCGCGAAAGCGTCCGGCGCCGCCGGAGTCGGGATTGATCTCGTAGCGCTCGACCCGCACCGGAAACGCCATCTCCAGCACCTCGATCGGCGTGTTCATGGTGTTGGAGATGCCGCTCGCGATGGCGTGGATGCCGTCCTTGGTCGGGCGCGCGCCAAACCCGCCCTTGATGGTCTCGTAGGAGACGTAGTGGCGCCCGTTGCGCGGATCGACGCCGCCGAGAATCAGGATCGCCGAGGTGCCCTGGCTGCATGCCATCACGTGCTCCGGCATGAACGGCGCGAGTGCGCCGAACACCATGTCGGCGACGCGGTGCGATATCTCGTGATTGGCATAGACCACGGGGGCGGGGAATTCCGCATTGACCACGCATCCCTTGGGCGCGTGCACACGAATAGTGCGCCAGCAGCCCGAATTCGGCGGGATCAGGTTGTTCGGATCGATCGCCATCTTGAGGCCGCAGTAGACGCCCGAGGCGGTCACCGACAGCGGCGCGTTCATCGGGCCGGCGACCTGGCGGTCGGTGCCCGCGAAGTCCGCGACCAGCCGGTCGCCGGTCTTCCTGATCGCGAGGCAGATGCGGAACTGGGCATCGTTTCCGGCGGCATCGTCCGCAATGCCGTCGCCGTCGCAAAACTCCGCGAAGCTGCCTTCGCCGTCCGGCAGGTCCATCAGCGCGGCGCGCATCAACCGCTCGGAATAGTCCATCACCTGCGCCATGTAGCCGATCAGCTCGGCGACGCCGTAGCGTGCGGCGAGCGCCGCGAGCCGTTCGGTCGCGCGCAGGGTCGCGGCGAGCTGGGCGCCGAGATCGCCCTTGCGCTCGTCCGGCGTGCGCACATTGGCGAGGATCAGCCGCTCGAGGTCCGTATTGGTGATGCCGCGGCTCACCAGCCGCAGCGGCGGCATGCGCAGGCCCTCGCCGTAGATCTGGGTGACCGCGCCGTAGCTGCCGGGCGTCGCCGAGCCGACGTCGGGCCAATGCGCGCGCAGGCACGCATAGCCGAGCAGGCGGCCGTCGTGGAACGCCGGTCGCACCACGTTCACGTCGGGCAGGTGGCTGCCGCCGAAATAGGGATCGTTGTGGATGAAGACGTCGCCCGTGTGCACGTCCGCCGCGAAGGCCTTGACCACGGCGCGCACCGCATCCGGCATCGAGCCGAGGTGGATCGGCAGGTCCGGCCCCTGCGCCACCATCTCGCCCGCCGCATCGAACACGCCGCAGGAATAATCCCCGGCCGATTTGAGGATCGGCGAATAGGCCGTCTTGGCGAGGACGACGCGCATCTCCTCGGCGATCTTGAACAGCGAGTTCTTGACGATCTCGAAGGTTGCGGGATCGGGAGTCATCGCGGCGACTCTCTTCGTTCCGCACGCACCGCGTTCGCGCTCCCTCTCCCCGCTCTTCGCGGGGAGAGGGTTGGGGTGAGGGGCG
>DATBZM010000415.1:0-2229 GCA_036513175.1 Xanthobacteraceae bacterium
CATCATCAATCCGCAGGCCGAGCGCGGCAAGGATTGGGGCCAGCAGGCCGAGGACCTGGTCGCCCGCATCGTCGACGAGGATTCCACCGGCATCACCATCCGCGGCGCCAAGATGCTCGGCACCGGCGCGGTCATGGCCAATGAGCTGCTGGTCGCCAACATGCAGCCGTTGAAACCCGGCGAGGAGGACATCGCGTTTTCCTGCGCACTGCCGATGAACGCCAAGGGCTTGCGCGTGCTGTCGCGCAAATCCTACGAGGCGCACGCGGTGTCGGTGTTCGACAATCCGCTGTCGTCGCGGTTCGACGAGAACGACGCGCTGATGTATTTCGACGACGTCAAGGTGCCGTGGGAGCGCGTCTTCGTGCATCGCGACACCGACATGTGCCGGGCGCAGTTTCACGACACGCCGTCGCACGTCTATCAGAACTATCAGGCGCAGATCCGGCTCACGGTGAAGCTGACTTTCCTGGCCGGGCTCGCCCGGCGCGTCACCGAAGCCATCGGCACCACGCGCATTCCGTCCGTCACCGAACAGCTCGGCACGCTCGCCGCGCAAGTCGGCATGGTCAATTCTATGCTGTCGGGCATGGAGGCGTCCGGCGTGCAGGTCGGCGAATGGTACGTGCCGAACAAGCACTACATGTACGCGGCGCAGGTCATCACCCAGGAGCTCTATCCGCGCTTCGTGCAGAGCGTGCGCGATCTCGCCGGCGGCGCGCTGATCATGCTGCCGTCGTCGGCCGCCGATTTCGGCAATGCCGAGCTCGACGCCATCATCCGCAAGACCCAGCGCTCGGCGACCATGGAGCCGGAGCAGAAGGTCAAGGTGCTGAAAGCCGCATGGGACGCGATCGGCTCCGAATTCGGCTCGCGCCACACACAATACGAGATGTTCTATGCCGGCGCCCGTTTCGTCACCTCCGGCCACAGTTTCCGCACCTTCAACTGGGACGCCGCCACCGGCATGGTCGACACTCTATTGTCGTCTTATTCGCTCAAAGGGGCGCTCGACGAATTGCGCAAATAGGTCGCGAGCCTATATGCTTGTGACGGTTACCGGGTGAGTAAACGCGAATGAATTGGATCTCCAACATCGTGCGGCCGAAAATCCGCAGCATCCTGCGCCGCGAGGCACCGGGTAACCTGTGGATCAAGTGTCCTGAGACCGGCCAGCTGGTGTTCTACAAGGACGTCGAGGCCAACCAGTTCGTCATTCCCGGCTCGAACTATCACATGCGCATGAGCGCCGCGGCGCGGCTCAAATTGATGTTCGACAACCAGACCTGGTTCGACATCGCCGTGCCCGAGGTGCCGGTCGATCCGCTGAAGTTCCGCGATGAGCGCCGCTATGTCGATCGGCTCAAGGACGCGCGCAGCAAGACCGGCCTCAACGACGCGGTGAAGCTCGGCTTCGGCCGGCTCGACGGGCTTGCCGCCGTCATCGGCGTGCAGGACTTCGACTTCATGGGCGGCTCGCTCGGCATGGCGGCGGGCGAGGCGGTGATCAAGGGGCTCGACACCGCGGTGGAGAAGGACTGTCCGTTCGTGCTGTTCGCGGCCTCGGGCGGCGCGCGCATGCAGGAGGGTATCCTGGCGCTGATGCAATTGCCGCGCACCACCATCGCGGTGCAGCGGTTGCGCGAGGCGCGCCGGCCCTACATCGTCGTGCTGACCAATCCGACCACGGGCGGCGTGACGGCGTCGTATGCCATGCTCGGCGACGTGCACATCGCCGAGCCCGGCGCGCTGATCGGCTTCGCCGGCCCGCGCGTCATCGAGCAGACCATCCGCGAGAAATTGCCCGACGGCTTTCAAAAGGCCGAGTATCTGCGCGACCACGGCATGGTCGACATGGTGGTGCATCGCCATGAGATACGAGGAACAATCGCGAAACTGTGCCGGCTGTTGACCAAGGCGCCCGCGAGTGTGCCGCAATCGCTCGCGAGCCTGCCGGCGCCGGCGTGAGCGCGCGTTCCGGCGCAACGGCGGTCGACGCCATCCTGGCGCGGCTGCTGGCGCTGCATCCCAAGCGCATCGACCTGTCGCTCGATCGCATCGAGCACCTGCTGGCCGCGCTCGGTCACCCGGAACAAAAACTGCCGCCGCTGATCCATGTCGCCGGCACCAACGGCAAGGGCTCGACCATTGCCTTCATGCGCGCGATCCTCGAAGCGGCCGGACAGCGCGTGCACGTCTATACCTCGCCCAATCTAGTCCGTCTCAATG
>DATBZM010000416.1:0-6769 GCA_036513175.1 Xanthobacteraceae bacterium
CTCAAGCTCGGTTATTTCCCGTGCATGGGCGCGCTCGCCGCCCTGATGATCCTCATGATGCTGATCGATCGCGCGCGCGGCGTCGAACCGATCGGCGTGGCCGGACCGGACGGCCGCTGGCGTTCGCTGCCGGCGACCGACGCAAGCTACTGGATCACGATGCTCGCCGCCGGGACGCTGGGGACCGCGGCCGGCGACTGGGTTGCGGAGGATACCCCGCTTGGCTTGGGCTATGGATCGCTCGTGCTCGTCGCCGTGCTGCTCGCGACCTGGTTCGTGTCCGAGCGCTTCGGCCGGATGACCAAGCCCTGGTACTGGCTGACGATCGTCGCGGCGCGCACCGCCGGCACCACGCTCGGCGACCTCTTGGCCAGCCGTCGCGGCCTCGGGCTCGGGCTCATCATCAGCACGATCTGCACCAGCCTGTTGCTCGTCGGCATCATCATCCTGTGGCGCCGTCGCAGCACGGCGCGCCCGCGCGAGGCGTGACGCGCATCCGACCACGCCTCACGGCTTGATCTGCAGGTGAAACGCGTCGACCACCTTGGTGTAGCGCTCGAGGTCCTCGGCCATGAACCTGGCATAGGCCGCGGTGCCGTCCTCGGCCATGTGGATGCCGAGCGTTTTCATTCGTTCGGCCATGGCGGGCTCGCGCAGGATGTTGGCGACGGCATGCTGGAGCCGCGCGACGACCGGGGCCGGGACACCGGCCGACGACTGCAGGCCCAGCATGGTGGCGACGTCGAAATCCCGGTAGCCCTCTTCGGCGCAGGTGGGCACGTCGGGCAGCGACACGTCGCGCTCGCGCACGCTGAGACACAGCGCGCGCAGCTTGCCGGTGCGGACCAGCGCGAGCACGTTGGCGATGCCCGACCAGCCGGCGTCGACCTCGCCGGTCAGGAGCGCATTCACGAGGCCGGTGCCGCCGCGATACGGCACGTGCAGCAGCTGGATGCCGGCCTGCTGCGCGAAGATCACCATGGTGAGTTGATGGATCGAGCCGATGCCGGCGGAGCCGAAGCTCATCCGGTTCGGCTGGGTTTTCGCCAGCGCGACGAATTCGGCGAGCGTCTGTGCCGGCAGCGACGGCTTGATCACCAGCACGGTCGGCAGCGTCGCCAGCGCCGTGATCGGGGTGAAATCCTTGAGGCGGTATTTCACCGCCGGATTCATCGCAATGTTGATGGCGAGCGCACCCGAATCGTTGAGCGAGAGCGTGTAGCCGTCCGCCGGCGCCGCCGCGGTCTGGTTGGCGGCGATCACGCCGCCGACGCCGGGCACGTCCTCGACCACGAACGGGTTGCCGAACATCTCGGTGAGCCGCGCCGAGAGGAGACGCGCCATCACGTCCGGGTTACCGCCCGCGGCGGAGGCGGCGAGCAGGCGCACCGGATGGTTGGGATAGTCGGTGTCGGCGGCGATCGCGTGCGACGCGGTCAGCAAGAATGCCGTGGCTAGGATTTTCGCGATGATCCTGATTTGCATTTCGCTCCCCTCGCCTTTTTCTACGTCATGCCCGCGAATGCGGGCATCCACGTCTTGCTTGCGGCATGTCGGCAAAGAAAGACGTGGATGGCCGGGACATAGGCGAGCGAAGCGACGCCGTTCTTCGAACGGCTATGCCCGGCCATGACGGGTGGAACGTCCCTACGTATCCCCCCACACCTCGCGGGCGAGATCGCACACGAGCTCGAGCTTCTCCGCCTGCGCCTCGGGCGTGATCGGATTGCCGGTATCGACGCTGGCGAAGCCGCATTGTGGGCTCACCGCGAGACGATCGAGGGCGACGAATTGCGCCGCCGCGTCGAGCCGGCGGCGCAGCGCCCCCTTGTCCTCGATCTCGGGCACCTTGGTCGAGACGAGGCCGAGCACGATCGACTTGTGCGCCGGCACGTGGCGCAGCGGGGTAAACGTGCCGGCGCGCGGCGTGTCGTATTCGAGAAAATAGAAGCGGATATCGAGCGCGTTGAACAGCCGCTCGGCGACCTCCTCGTAGCTGCCTTCCGCGTGCCAATGTCCGCCGCGATTGCCGCGGCACAGATGCATGCCGATCGCCAGCTCCGCCGGCGCCGCGCGCAGCACCCGGTTGGTGACCGCGATATAGGTGTCGATCAGCGCGCTCCAGTGATCGCCGCGCGCCGCGAGCGCGGCCTGCACGTCGGGATCGCCGAATTTGGCGAACGCCGTCTCGTCGATCTGCACATAGCGGCAGCCGGCATCGACGAGCGCGCGCAGCTCGCGCGTAAAGGCCTCGACCGTGTCCGACCAGAAGCTCTCGACGTCCCGGTAGGGGCCGGCAAGCACCGCCTTGTCGCCGCCGCGGAAATGCAGTGCGCAGGGCCCGGGAATCGTGATCTTCGGCGCCCGGTCCGAATTCGCCTTGAGGAACGCCACATCGGCGGCGTTGATCGGGTGCGTCCATTGCACGCGGCTGCCGATCGCCGCGACCGGCTGCGTGCCGCGCCGGCCTTCGCCCTGCCCGCCCTTCGCGGCCGCGCCCTCGATGGTATCGATCGAGAGCTTGCCGAGCTCACCGTAGAAGAAGCTGTGGTAGGAGCGGCGGCGGAATTCGCCGTCGGTGACGAACTTGAAGCCGAGCCGCTGCTGCAGCGCGATCGCGCCGCGAATGGCCGTATCCTCGGCGGCGGTGAGGGCCGCCTGGTCGATCTCGCGGCGCGCGAAGCGGGCGCGCGCGCGCAGCAATTCGGCCGGCCGCAACAGGCTGCCGATGTGCTCGGCGCGAAACGGCGGCGCCGCGACGGGCTTTGCGGCCGCAGCCTGGGCGTGGACATTCACGGCGTGGGCCCTCTCTTACTCCGGCCGGCCCAGATCATGTGCGGTGGGCCGTGCCTCGCCAGTCTAGCCTGAACGCGGCGAAGGGGGTATCTGGCTGCACCCGGCAGCCAGCGCCACCATGCAGTTGTCGCGCCAACGGATCGCACCACATCCGCGTCCCGGCCATGCTATATAATGTTGTGCGTGTCGCACGGTCGAATTGACAGCCCCGTCCGGATGCCCGAGCGCGCGAGGGGTACGTCATGGCAGACGAAGAGGCACCCGCAACCGGGAACGCCGACGCGAGAGCCCTGGTCATCGTCGCGATCGGAGCCTCCGCCGGAGGCGTCCAGGCGTTGCAGAGTTTCTTCAGTGCGCTTCCGCCGAACACCGGCGCAGCGTTCATCGTGGTCTTGCATCTCGATCCGCAGCACCGCAGCGAGCTGTCGACGATCGTCGCGGCACGCACATCGATGCCCGTCATGCAGGTCGACGCCAGAATGTCCCTCGAGGCCAATTGCGTCTACGTCATCCCGCCCGATCGCCGCTTGCAGGTCGTCGATCACGAGCTCTTGGCGACCGAATTCGACGAGCCGCGCGGGCACCGGCTGCCGATCGATTATCTTTTTCGCTCGGTCGCCGAGCGGCTGGGCGACGGGTTCGCCGTTATTCTCAGCGGCGCCGGCTCGGACGGCGCGCTCGGCGTGCGCGCCGTCAAGGAGGCCGGCGGCATCATCCTGGTCCAGGATCCGAGCGAAGCCGGCTTCTCGTCGATGCCGCGCAGCGCGATCGAGACCGGCGCGGTCGATTTCGTGCTGCCGGTGCGCGAGCTCGCCAAGCGACTAGGCGATCTCATCCGCATCAAGGAAGCCGTGTGGCCGCCGGAGATCGGCGATGTCGACGAGGAGGCGTTGCGCCGCGTCCTAGCCCATCTCCGCATCCGCACCGGGCACGACTTCTCCAAATACAAGCGATCGACGGTGGTTCGGCGGATTGCCCGCCGGATGCAGGTCAACCGCACCATCGCGCTGAGCGACTATTGCGACCTGGTCGGCGAGAACGCGGACGAAGTGCGGGCGCTGCTCGGCGACCTGTTGATCTCGGTCACCAGCTTCTTCCGCGACAAGGATGCCTTCGAGGTCCTTGCCGGGATGTTGCCCGACATTTTCAAGCGCAAGCAGGCGGGCCAGCAGCTCCGCGTTTGGGTTTCGGGCTGTGCCACCGGTGAGGAAGCCTACTCGATCGCGATGCTCCTGCTCGAGGAGGCGGCGCGGCATGAGGCGCATCCGCACATCCAGATCTTCGCCACCGATCTCGACGTGCGGGCATTGGCGGCGGCGCGCGACGGACGCTATCCGGCGGCGATCGAGGCCGACGTGAGCGAAGCGCGCCTGGGCCGCTATTTCACGCATGAGGGCGACTACTACCGGGTGCGCGACGAGTTGCGCGACATCATCCTGTTTGCGCTGCACGACCTGCTGAAAGATCCGCCGTTTTCCCACGTCGACGTCGTCGCCTGCCGCAACGTGATGATCTATCTCGACCGCGAGCTGCAGGAGCAGGTCTGCGGCACCTTCCACTATGCGCTCGCCCCGGGCGGATTGTTGTTTCTCGGCGCCGCCGAGACGGCCGACCACCCACCGGGATATTTCCGTACCCTCGATCGCCAGGCCCACATCTATCAATCGACGCTGGCGCTGGGCGCCAAGGCGCCGTTGCTGCCGCGCCTGCTCGGACCGGTGCGCGCGCGCGAGCAGATGCTGCCGATGATTTCGCAGAATGTCGGTCCGATCGCCGCCTTGAGCGAGGCTTCCGCGCACCGGCGCGCCATCGAGCTGATCGCGCCTCCGAGCATCATGGTCGACGATACGCATCGCGTCCTCCACCTGTCCGACAATGCCGGCCGCTATCTGCTTCCCTCCGGCGGCCCATTGAGCGCCGACGTGACGGAATTGGTGCGGCCCGAATTGCGTTTCGAGATGCGCTCGGCGCTCAATCGCGCCTTCGACCAGCAGCGGCCGACGCTGAGCGTGCCGGTTCGGGTGTCTCTGGACGGCGAAATCCATCCCGTGCAGATCCAGGTCAAGCCGCTGCAGGAAGGCGGCGAATGGCGCCGCGCGGTGGCCATCTTCATCGAGGGAGACGCCGTCCATGCAATGCTGACGAATGGACAACAAGTCACCGACGATACGGTGCGCCGGCTCAAGGAGGAGCTGGAGATCACGCAGCAGCGGCTGCGGACGATGCGGGAAGAATCGGACGCCGCCAACGAGGAGCTGCGCGCCTCCAACGAGGAGCTGCAATCGATCAACGAGGAATACCGCTCGACCTCGGAAGAGCTTGAAACGAGCAAGGAGGAGCTGCAGTCGATCAACGAGGAGCTGCAGACGGTCAACAGCGAGCTGAAGACGAAGCTCGAGCTGATTTCGCGCGCCCACAGCGACCTGCAGAACCTGCTGGCGGCGACCGACTTCGGTACGCTTTTCCTCGACTCGGGCCTCAACATCAAGCGCTTCACCGACCAGGTGAAGGAACTGTTCAGCATCACGACGAGCGACGAAGGCCGGCCGATCACCGATTTTGCCCATCAGCTCGAATACGACGGTCTGACCAAGGATGCGCGCGCGGTCATCGCCAATCTCACGCCCATCCGCCGCGAGGTTCGCAGCCGGCAATGGCGCTGGTACGACATGCGCATGCGTCCCTATCGCACGTACGAAGACAAGATCGATGGCGTGGTGATCACCTTCATCGACGTGACCGAACGCAAGCTGATGGAGGAGCGTCTGCAAATGCTGGTCGACGCCGCCAAGCCACGGACCGCCTGAATTGATTCGGCCGCACCCCTGTCGGTGTCGGGCGCGAGCAGCGTCTCGACTTCGTCGGGGGTAACCGGCGGCGGCCGCCCAGTTTCACGGAATGCGGCCGTAAATTGGCTTACAAGACGACGCCCCTCGCATCGCCGTCGGCGCGATACGCATTTACCGCAAGCGACGGCACCAACATTGCTCGCACGTTAGTAGACGCGCGGAACGAACAATGATATCGAGTGCCATCGATAATAGGTAACATCCGCAATGGATCGCATCGTCGCGCGGGAGAACATCAGACACTTGAGCCGGCGGCTCAGGGCCGAGATCGATCGGACCGAGCGTCGGCGCCTGCAGAACCAGTTGCTGGAAGAAGAGAACAAGCTCGGGCGCGATACGGAGCTGATCGCCGAGATGGAGCAGGCGATCGCCGGGTTCGACGCGCTGATCAAGACGCAAACGGCGCTGGTTGCCGCCTTCGAGCGAGACGGAAGCAACAGTCTCGCGCGCGCGAAGGATTTGCTCGACGGCCTCATCAAGAGCCAAGCTTTACACATAGAGTATTATCGGCGGGTTGCCGTAAAGGTCAGAGTGAGTCAGGCGTAAGGCGCCGCCTGCCGGTTTTCTCCGTCTTTGTATCCTGGATAACCGCCGCCCCGAGCGGCGAGAGTTCCGATAATCCAAGGGCGTTTCACGCATGCGCGCCCGCTGCGTCCGGCGTGAGCGCGCGCAGGAAGCGCTCGGCCGCACGCTTCCTCGTGTGCTCGGCCCAGCCGAGCGGCGTGCCGTTCCACAGCGTATCGCGTGTCGCAAGGCTCGCGCCGCGCGCGACGAGCAGCTCGAGCATCGCGACGTCGTCGTTCACCGCCGCCTGGTGCAGCGGCGTCGAATGCTTGTGCACGGGCAGGAAGGCGTTCACGTCGGCGCCGGCGTCGAGACCGAGCCGCGCGGCGGCAACCCTCCGGTTGATCACCGCGAGCGCGAACGCCTCCTGGCGCTCCGGCGCCCGCGCATGCGCCAGCAGCCGGGCGAGATCCTCGTCGCGGCCGAGCGCCGCCGCGATCGGCGCCGTCATCGCGTGCCCGCGCTCGAGCAGCGTGCGCACCGGCGCGAGGCAGCCGTGCGCGAGCGCGACCAAAACCACCCGCGGCGTCGCGGTCGCGCCGGCGTCGAGCAGCAGCGCG
>DATBZM010000417.1:0-16861 GCA_036513175.1 Xanthobacteraceae bacterium
ATCGCGACCCGCGATGGCAGCCGTTGCGATGAAGGGCTTCCAGATTTCCCGGCGCCAGCACGCGCAAGCTATCCCATTCGGCGGCCGTGCAGAAGATGCGAGACCATCGATCGACCCCGCGAAAGAAATACAGCGAGCCCCCGACGCGCGGTGATCCGGTTCAATGCAGCATCGGCCGGCGCAAACGCATTTCAATACAATTTGTTCCAATCGCAATATCAGTCTTTCGCACTTTAAGTCCTTGCGCTGTCTTGCCCATGCGTGTGAACTCGCCCGAATTTCAGGCACGTCGACTGCGCTAGTTGCGTCCTCGCGGGGTGAGACCATGGCCAAAACTTCGAAGCGGAGCTCCCTCTCGGGCCGGTCAGCCGGCGCGGGTGCGCGATCCGTCGAAGCTGCCCCGGCTGCGGTTGAGCATGAGCGAGCTGCGCCGCAGAAGACGCGCCCCGGGCCGTCGATCGCACTGGTCAAGCGGGGCATGCTCGCCGGCCGTCCCTTGGCGGCGCCCGCCCGGACCAACGGCGGCGCAGCGGCAGGCGCGAGGGCCGTCACTCGACCGCCGCGCCGGCGCGCGAAGGCCGGCGAGCGACACCCGCGCATCGCCGAGCGCATTGCCTCGGCGACCGAAGAGCTTGCGAGCGGCATATCGCAGGCCGCGGCCGCGGCCGGACAATTGCGCAAGGCGATGGAGCAGATCTCGGCCGGAGCCGAGGAGTCCGCCGGCGCGGCGCAGGAGTCGCTGGCGGCGGTTTCGCAGATCTCGGTCGCATTCGTTCAGGCGCGCGGCAAGGCCGAGACGCTGCGCAAGAAGACCGAGGCATTGCAGGCAATCGTGGGCGACACCGGCAATCGGATCGCGGATGCGGTTGCGAGCGTCGTCGCGAGCGCGGAACGGCAAACCGCGTCGGTCGCGACCGTCGCCGAATTGGAGGCACAGGCCGCCAATATCGGGGAGGTCACGCGCACGGTCAGCCATGTGGCGGACCAGACCAACCTGCTCGCACTCAACGCCGCAATCGAGGCCGCGCGCGCCGGCGATCACGGCAGAGGTTTCGCGGTCGTGGCCGACGAGGTGCGAGCGCTGGCCGAGACATCGGAAAAGAGCGCGCAGGAAATCCAGGCGCTGACGTCGCAGATGCAAGCCGAGGTCGTGTCCGTCGTCGCGGCGATCAAGGCGGCGTCGGAGCGAGCGCTGCAGGAGACCAGGAGCGGGAGCGCGATCTCGCAGAGCCTCGACAAGATCCGCCTCGACATGGCGGCGCTTGCGCAAGACAATCAGGCGGTGCTGACGGCGGCCATCGAAGCAGAAGCGGCCGGCAAGGACGCGCAGAAGGGCTCCGAAAGCGTGGCCGGCGCCGCCGAGGAGCAGTCGGCTGCCGCCGGCGAGGCGATGCGCAGCGCCGAGCAGCAGAGCACGGCGCTCGCGCAGAGCCAGAAGACGGCGCAGAGCCTGACCGCCATTGCCCAGAAGCTGCGTTCGAGTGCGACGCTTGCGGGCAGCGCCGCGGAGGTCGGGTCGGCGGCCGAGGAGCTCTCGGCAACCACGCAGGAGCTCTCGAACGCCGCCGCGCAGATCCTGCAGGCGATCGAGCAGATCGACCAGAGCGCCCAGGAGCAGGCCGCCGCCACGCACGAGCTCAGCACGGCCATGACGCAGATCGAGAAGGGCGCCCGGGTCGCGCGCGAGGCCGCGGAACGCGCGACCAGGGGCACCGCCGCCGCAATCGAGCTGCTGCGTGCGAACAAGGCTGCCGTCGCGACGCTGGTCCGCGGCGTCGAGCGCGCTTTCGCGGATACGCGAGCGAGCCTCGGCCGCATTGCGTTGCTCGACCAGGTCAACCGCCGCATCGACAAGATCGTCGACGGCATCAGCATGGTTTCGGTGCAGACCAACATGCTGGCGGTCAGCGGCTCGGTGGAGGCCGCTCGCGCCGGCGACTACGGCCGGGGCTTTGCGGTCGTGTCCACCGACATCCGCAACCTCGCGCGCGAGTCGACCGCGAATGCCGAGCGCATCAAGGACCGGGTGAGGACGATCCACGACCAGATCTCGACCGTGCGCCGCGATCTCGAGCAGCTGCTCATGGGGGCGGACATCGAGATGCAGAAGAGCAGGGCGATCGTTGCGGCGCTCGATGTGATCGAGACCGACATCGCCGGCGTGCGCGGCGACGGCGAGGAGATCGGGCGCGGCGCCGAAGCGGTGCTGGTGGCCGTCGGCCAGGCCTCGCAGGGCGCCCGCGGCATCGCGGCGGCGGCGGGGGAGACGAGCAGCGCCGCCACCGAAGCCGCGACGGCGGCGCGCCAGCAGGCGCGCGGCGCCGACGATCTCGCGGCCGCGACCGAGGAAATCGCCTCGCTCGCCGACGACCTGCAAGACAGCGCCGGCTGACACAAGACCGCATGGCAAAAGGGGCCCGATCGGATCACCGCGGCAAGGACGCGCTAGCGGCGGCGGCGCCGATCGCGGCCGCGGCTGCGCTCCCGGCCGCGCCCGCGATCGACGACATGCGTGCGTACGTGACGTTTCGCGTCGACGACGCGACCTGGGGCGTCCCGCTCGCCGAGGTGGCGGAGATCACCCGCATGCCGGACGTTGTGCGCGTGCCGCGCAGCCCGAAGAGCCTCGCCGGCCTCGCCAACCTGCGCGGCACCGTGCTGCCGGTCGCCGACCTGCGCAGGCTCATGCGGTTCGCGGATGCGCCGCCAAGCGATGACGCGCGGGTCGTCGTGCTCGATCGGGCATTTCCGATCGGCTTCAAGGTCGACGGAATGGCGTCGCTGGTGAATGTGCCGGCGAGCCGGATCGAGCCGCCCGATCAGGTGGGATCGGGCATCGATTCCGCGATGTTGCGCGGCCTCTTTCGGGATGCCGGCGGGGCGGGCACGACGCGCATCCTCGATCCCGACGCCCTGCTGCGGCGCGATTTCGGCCCGCGCCGGACACAGGACGGCGCCTTGGCGCGACGACAGGCGGGGCCCGCCGTGGGCCCGGGGGCGTATCAGGAAGCATCCGCCGCGAGCGCGGACGCACTCGTCCTGGTGAGCTTCCAGCTCGGCCGGCAGGAATATGCGCTTCCGCTCGCGCGAGTCAGCGAGATCGTGCCGCTTCCCGATTCCGTCTCGGCGGTCCCGCGCGCCGAAACCGCCGTGCTCGGGGTGACGACCATTCGCGACGAGCTCGTCCCGCTGCTGTCGCTGCATGCGCTGCTCGGGTTTCCGCTCCCCGATCGGCACGAGGAGGGGCCGCACGTCATCGTCGTGTCCTATGGACGCACCTCCGTCGGGCTGGTGGCGGACCGCACCAGGGACATTCTGCGCATCGATCAGAATTTCGTCGATCCAGTGCCGACGATGCTGAGCCGCGGGCAGGGAACCGCCGAGCTCCAGGCGATTTGTCGATTGGACGGCGGCCGCCGGCTGGTGTCCGTGCTGTCGCCCGATCGGCTCTTCCGCCACGACGTTGTGACCGGCGCCGTCGCCGAAGGCGAGCGCGCAAGGGAGGCCAACATGGCGGGCGAGCGGCAGGCCGCGAGCGATGAGCAGCAATTCATCGTCTTTCGGCTCGATCGCGAGGAGTATGCGGTTCCGATCGACGCCGTGGATGAGGTCACGCGCCGCCCCGATGCACTGACCCGTGTCCCGAAGTCGCCGGAATTCATCGACGGCGTGATGAACCTGCGCGGCGCCGTCATCCCGGTGGTCGATCAGCGGCGCCGGTTCGACCTGCCGGCGGCCGAGAGCACCGATCGCCAGCGCGTCATCGTGATCACGTTCGATGGCTTGCGCGCCGGCTTCCTGGTGGACAGTGCGTCCGAGCTCCTCAAGATCGCCGGTTCGGCGATCGGGCCGGCGCCCGAGCTGTCGGACGAGCAGGTGCGACTGATCTCGCGAGTCGCCAATCTCGGCGACCGGATGATCCTGATCGTGGATGCGCCGGAGCTTCTGAACCGCCGCGAGCTCGGCCTGTTGCGGCAGATGGAGCGCGCCGGGTCGGCGCCCGCGTAGTTCATGATCAAGCTCCTGATCGCGGACGACTCCGCGCTGATGCGAAAGCTGCTGGGCGGGATTTTTTCCGCCGAAGGCGACTTCGACATCCGCTTCGCCCGCAACGGAAGGGAGGCGCTCGAGCTCGCCAAGTCGTTTCAGCCCGACGTCGTCACGCTCGATGTTCACATGCCCGAGATGAATGGACTCGATTGCCTCGACCGCATCATGGTGGAGACGCCGCGCCCCGTCGTCATGCTCTCGGCGCTGACCGAGGAGGGCGCGGAGGAAACGTTGCAGGCGCTCGAGCTTGGCGCGATCGATTTCATGGCCAAGCCGGACGGGCCGGTCTCGCTCGAGATCGAGGGGATGCGGCCGGCATTGGTCGACAAGATCCGGACAGCCGCCGGCACGAAGCTGCGGCGCAGCCTGCGCCTGCGCGACCGGGTGCGCCACCGCATGGGCCAGCGCATGGACCATGCCGGCGCCGCCGCGATGCCGCCGCGCCCGCAGGTGTCGCCGCTGACGAGCGCGACCGAAGCCCCGACCGACATCCCAGGCCTCGTCCTGATCGGGGCCTCGACCGGCGGACCGCCGGCGATCGAGGCCATCTTGTCGAGCCTGCCGGCCGACTTTCCCTGGCCGTTACTGGTCGCGCAGCATCTTCCGGCGTCCTTCACCGGCACATTCGCGAAGCGGCTCGACGCGCTTTGCGCCATCCGGGTGGTCGAGCTCTCGAGCCCGACGCCGCTGCAGCGCGGAAAGGCCTATATTGGCCGCGGCGATGCCGACATCGTCGTGGCGTCACGCACGTCCGGTCCGATCGCGCTCAGCGCGCCCGCACACCGCGACTATCCATGGCATCCGAGCGTGGACCGGCTGGTCACGAGCGCGCTCGAGCTGTTTCCCGCCGCCCGTCTGCTCGGCGTCATGCTCAGCGGCATGGGCTCGGACGGCGCCGCCGCGATGGCGCGGCTCAAGGCCGGGGGCGGACGCACGATCGCGGAATCCCAGGCGACCGCGGTGGTGTGGGGGATGCCGGGGGAACTGGTGAAGAACGGCGGCGCCGGCGTCGTGGCGCCGCTCGGACAGATCGCCACGACGCTCGTGGAGATGGTGATGTGACATGCCGCTGGTGAAACGAGGCAAGCCCGACGAAGCATCGCCGCCGCCGGTCGAATCGACCGACGCTCTGGTGGGCGAGCTGCGCCATCCCGATCCGGAGCGCCGGTGGTCGGCGGCGCGCCGCCTGGGCGACCGCCCGGGCGCGGCCGAGCATCTCGCCGCCGCCCTGTCCGGGGAGACCGAGCCGCGCGTCGTCAGGGCGATCTTCACCAGCCTTGCGCGCCGCGGCGGGAAGGAGAGCGCGGCGCATCTGTTTCCCCTGCTGCGCTCGGAGGATGCGGCACTGCGCAATGGCGCGATCGAGGCATTGGGGACGATGCCGGACGCGCTCGCCGGGCACCTCGAGGAGCTGCTGCACGACCTCGACTCCGACGTTCGCATCTTCGCGGTCGAGCTGACGCGCAAGGTGCCGGCGCCATCCGCGGCCGCGTCGCTGTGCCGGCTGCTCGATCGCGAGACGCATCCGAACGTCTGCGCGGCGGTGGTCGACGTGCTGGCCGAGATCGGCTCGCGCGACGCCATTGCGCATCTCGAGAGCTGCCGCGAGCGTTTCGCCGGCCAGCCCTTCCTTCCGTTTGCGATCGCGACCGCGATCGCAACTCTTTCCCAGGGTGCGCATTGACCCCCCTGATGAATCGGTGGGACCCGAGACGTGACTTGCTCGTCGTGACGGACGACGAGGTGCGCCGCCTGTGCGATTTCGTCTACCGCCAGACCGGCATGATGTTCGCCCAGGACAAGCGCTATTACATCGACCGCCGGCTGGCGGAGCGGATGGCCGCGACCGCGTCCCCGTCGTTCTCGGCCTACTTCGCGGTCCTGCGCACGAACGCCGAGAACGAGATCGAGCACCTGATCAACAGCTTCACGATCAACGAGACCTATTTCTATCGCGAGCATCACCAGTTCCGCTGCCTCACCTCGACGCTGCTGGAGGTGATCGCGCCGAAGAAGAAGCCGGGCGAACCGATCCGCATCTGGTCGGTGCCGTGCTCGACGGGCGAGGAGCCGTATTCGATTGCGATCTGGCTGCTGGAGAATTGGGAAAGAGTGGACAAATACGAGATCGAGATCATCGGCTCGGATATCGACACCAGCGTGCTGCGGACCGCCGAAGCCGGCATCTATGGCGAGCGAGCGTTGCACCGGCTGCCGAAGGACCTGATCGCGCGCTATTTCGAGAAACACGACGAAGAACACTATCGCCTTCTTCCAGAGATCAGCCGCAGCCTCCAGTTCACGCGCGCCAACATCGTCGATCCGGCCCAGACCGCGCTGCATCGGAATTTCGACGTCATCTTCTGCCGTAATATCCTGATGTATTTCGACGAGACGTCGCGCCGGCTGGCGGCCGAGAATCTGTTCGACAGCCTGGTGCCGGGCGGTTTCATCTGCCTTGGCCATACCGAATCGATGAGCCGGATTTCGGCGCTGTTCGACGCCTGCCAATTCGCCGACGCGATGGTCTATCGGCGACCGCTTGAGGGGATCCGATGAGCGACATCGCGCCGCGCACCCGCGTGCTGGTGGTCGACGACTCGACCATCGTGCGGCGCTACTTTCGCGACGCGCTCGAACGCGCAGACTTCGCCGTGGACGAGGCATTCAATGGCGTCGAGGCGCTGGAAAAGATCCTTGCCCATTCGTTCGACCTGCTGGTCGTTGACGTCAACATGCCGAAGATGGACGGCTACACCTTCCTGCGTGCGTTGCGCGGACGCGCCGACACGCATGCCGGGATACCGGCGCTGATGACCAGCACGGAGGCCGGACCGCAGGACGTCGGGGCAGCGGAAGCCGCGGGCGCAAACTACTATCTGGTGAAACCCGTGAGCCAGGACGACCTGGTCATGCACGCCAAAATCCTGGCCGGACGGTCGCCAACCGGACGGTCGGCATGAACGACTTGATCGAACAGTTCATCATCGAGGCGCGCGAGCTTGTCACCGAAGCCTCCGACGACCTGCTCGCGTACGAGCGCGCCCCCGACGATCGCAGCAGGCTGGAGCGCGTCTTCCGCGCTTTTCATACCCTGAAAGGTGGTGCCGCGATCGCCGGCTTGCCGGACATGAGCCTCATCCTGCACGCCGGCGAGGACCTGCTCGACGCCTTGCGCAAAGGCGAGATCGTCTTCGCGTCGTCGCTGGTGAACGCCTTGCTCGGCTGCATCGATCAGATCGGCAAATGGACCGACGTGCTCGCACACGGCGGCACGCTTCCCGAGCTCGCGCCGGAACGCGCGACGGCGCTTGCGGACGGGTTGCGCCGGCACTTGCCGCACCGGTCCAAGGCCGCGGCCGTGCCGCCGGACCAAGCGCTCGCCTGGGCCGCCGGCATGATCGCGCAAACGCCGACGCTCGGCGCCGCGGCGCGCGGCGGCGCGAGCACGGCGGTCGCGATCGCCTATGACGCGCATCCGAGTTGCTTCTTCAACGGCGACGACCCGATCGGGCTGATCGCGAAGGTTCCGCAGCTCGTCGCGGTCACGGTCGTGCCCCGCGCACCGTGGCAACCGCTCGCGCAGATGAACCCGTTCGAATGCAATCTCACGTTCCGCGCGCTCTCCCTCGCGCCGCGCGCCGAGATCGCCCAGCTGTTTCGTCTCATCCCCGATCAGGTCCGCATCGCCGAGATTGCGCTCGCGCCGGTTGGCGCGCAGGTCGCCGGCGAACGCAATGACATTCGCAATGACCTCGTGCGCAAGATACTCGCGGCGCAGCGGCGGTTGCTGCTCGCGCCGTGCGTGGCCAAGGAATTCGCCGGGCGTCTCGATGCCGCGGCGCGCGCTGCGGCCAACGCGTCGCGCTTTGCCGGCGCGGACGCCGACGCGAGCCTCGTCGAGGCCGCGCGCAACGAGGCGATGACGGCGCGCGCACCCGACGCGATGCTGCAGGCGCTCGATCGCCTGCTGGCCGAGCCCTCGGCTGGGCCGCCGGCCGATTCGTCCGAGGGGAGGGTAGGGATCGAGGCCCCCCCTTCCGTCGCGGTCCGCAGCCTGCGGATCGAAGAGGCCAAGGTCGACCGGCTGATCGACGTGGCGGGTGAGTTGATCGTGGCCAAGAACAGCTTGAACGACCTCGCGAGCCGCGCCGGCGCCGAGCTTGGTGCGAGCGAAATCGCGCGCGCGATCAGGATCCAGGCTGCCGCCATCGACCGCCTGGTTGGACAGTCGCATCACGCGGCGGTCCGGCTGCGCATGGTGTCGGTCGCTCAGGTGTTTCGGCGATTTACCCGCGTGGTGCGCGACGGCGCCCATGAGCTCGGCAAGCTTGCCGCGTTGGCCTTGCGCGGCGAGGACACCGAAGTCGACAAGGCGATCGTCGACGCAATGTTCGAGCCGCTGCTCCACGTGGTGCGCAACGCGCTCGATCACGGCATCGAGACGCCGCCGGAGCGGCGCGCCGCCGGCAAGCCCGAGCAGGCGCAAATAACCATGACGGCGCTCCATCACGGCGAGCAGGTCGTGATCGAGATCGGCGATGACGGCCGCGGGATCGACCCGGCGGCAGTGCGGCGCAGGGCGCGCGAGCAGTCGCTGATCAGCGACGAGGAGGCGCGGGAGCTGGCGGACGAGCAGATCATCCAGCTGGTGTTCTCCGCCGGCCTGTCGACCAGCGCGCGGATATCGCAAATGTCTGGGCGCGGGGTCGGGCTTGCCGCCGTGCGTGGCGCGGTCGAGCGGTTCGGCGGCTCCGCCGGGGTCGAGAGCCGGCGCGGCCAAGGCACGACCGTCCGGCTGGCGCTGCCATTGAGCATGGCGCTCATGCGAATCATGACCGTTCAGGCGGGCGGCGAAGTGTTCGGCGTCCCGATCGAGGCGATCGCCGAGACCGTCCGCCTGCCGCGGGCGCACATCGTGCAGGTCAGGAATGGCGAAGCCTTCGTCCTGCGCGACAAGATCGTGCCCACCTGCCGGCTGGACCGGCTGCTCGAGCTTCCGGGAGCGGGGCCAGGCACGGGAGAAGTCCGCGGCTTCGGTTCGTCCGGATCGAGACGTTTCGACGGCAGCGACGATGCGCTCATCCTCGTAACCGATGCGGGCGGCCAGACCGCCGGCATCGAGGTCGACGGCATCGGCGAGCGGCTCGAGGTGGTGGTGAAGCCCATGCAGGGCTTGCTCGCGGACGCCTCGGACTATGCCGGAACCACGCTTCTGGGAAACGGACGCGTGCTGCTCGTCCTCAACCTGGGAGCCGTATTGCAATGACGGTCAAGCGCGACAACGCGGGCGTGATCGTGCTCGCCGGCGAATGCCCGGTCGATGACGCCGAGACCCTGCTCCAACTCCTGCAGGCGCAGCCCGACAGCCCGGTCGACTGGTCAGGCTGCACCCGGCTTCACACCGCGGTCCTGCAGGTGCTCATGGCAGCGGCGCCGCCGATGCGGGGAGAATGCGCGGATGCCTTCGTGTTGAAGTGGGGCACCCTCAAACCGCCTGTCACGCCTTCGCCTCCCCATGGGAATTGAAAGTAACGTCGCGGCGCCGCGGCGGTTCCACCGGCGGCGGCGAATTATTGGCGAGACTCATTGGCGATTTTTCACTTAAAATAAAGCTTCGGAAAGCATCCATGACGCACACGGTTCTGATCGTCGACGACAGCAAATTGGCCCGCATGGTCGCCTGCAAGGCCCTGGCAAAGCTTCGCCCCGAATGGGCGTGCGTCGAAGCCGGCGATGCCAAGCAGGCGATGGAGGCGTTGAGTGTGCAGAAGGTGGACATCTCGCTGATCGATCTGAACATGCCCGGCGGGAGCGGCCTTGCGTTGGCGGCCGATTTGCGCCGACAGCGGCCCAACATGCCGATCGCGGTGGTCACCGCCAACATCCAGGATGAAATAGTCGCGCGCGTGCGCGAGCTGGATGCGACGTTCGTCGCGAAGCCGTTGACCGAGGAAGCGCTCTCGGCGTTTCTGGCCGGCGCGAATTTGCGATTGCGCAAAGCGGCTCAGAGCGGCGGCTGATCGGCCATGCAACTTTCCGAGATCGAACGCGACGCCATGGCGGAAATTGCCAATATCGCGGTCGGTCGCGCGGCCGCCAGCCTGCGACAGATCGTGGGCCACGAAATCCTGATGTCGGTGCCGTCGGTCGAGGTCATGTCACGGGAGGCGGCGGCCCGGTCGCTGGCCAAGCCGGGAACGAAGACCTTCATTGCCGTCTGCCAGAGCTTCGAGGGGCCTTTTTCCGGCCGTGCGCTCTTGATCTTCCCCGAATCGAACAGCCTGGCGCTGGTGCGGGCGATCCTGGGCCGGGACATGCCCCTCGATGACGTCGCGGACATCGAGGATGAGGCGCTTGCCGAGACCGGGAACATTATCCTCAACAGCTTCGTTGCAACGATGGCAAACGTGTTCAAGCGGGTGCTGACCATGTCGTTGCCGACCGTGATGCGTGGCGAGGGCCGCCAGTTGTTCGAGGGGCGGGTAGGCGAAGATGATCTCGTCCTTCTCCTCTATATCAATTTCGAGATCAGCCAGAAGGAGATCCGCGGATACCTCGCGCTGGTGATGGATCTTCCGTCGCTGGAAACATTGCGCTCCCTCGTGCGCGATTTTCTCGAGGCGGCCCGCTAGGACCCGAACATGGAGCCGACCGCAACCGACGTGGCGCTGATCCTCGATAGCGCGCTCGCCGTCGTCGATATGGGCGTGATCGCCGTCGATTCCGCGCGGCGGATCGTGTTGTGGAACGCCTGGATCGAGCGCAGGACGCAAATCGCCGCCGACGCCGCCATGGGCCGCGCCATCGAGGAGGTCTTTACGGGGGCGAACACCGCCCGCCTCACGCAGGCGGTTACGGAAGCGATCGAGTTCGGCAATTCCGGTTTTCTCAGCCATGCGCTGCATCCGTCTCTGCTGCCGATGCGTGGCCTCGACGGCCGGCCCGTGGCGCACAACATACGCGTGCGCCACTTCGACAGCGGTGGCCGGTCCTATTGCCTGGTGCAGATCGACGACATCACCGAAACGATCCGGCGCGAGGCGGTGTTGCGCGATCGGCAGAACGCGCGCTACCGGGCTGTCGTCGATTCCGCCATGGATGCCATCGTCACGACCGATTCCTCCGGGATCATCCAGTGGACGAATGACGCGGCCGTGCGCCAATTCGGATACGCCGCCGATGAAGCGGTGGGGCAGGGGATCGGCCTGTTTCTCCCGCATCCGGCCGACTGGCCGGCGGGCCGCGCGCAAGTCGATGCGATACGGCCGGTGATCGAAACGACGGGATGCCGAAAGGACGGCTCGCTCCTCCACCTGGACGTCGCAACGTCGCGCTGGACGACCGGCGGGCAGGTGTTCGTGACCGGCATCCTGCGCGATTCCACCGAGCGCAAGCGCGCCGCCGAGGCGCTCAAGGCCCTCAACGAGGATCTCGAACGCAAGGTCGAGGAGCGCACGCGCGAACGCGAGGAGGCGCTCACCAAGCTGTTCGCCTCGCAGAAGATGGAGGCCATCGGCAAGTTGACCGGCGGGCTCGCGCACGATTTCAACAACCTCTTGTCTGCGGTCCTCAGCAACCTCGACTTGCTGCGCAAGCGCCTCCCCGAGGATGCGAAATTCCGCCGGCTCCTTGACGGCGCCATTCACGGCGCGGAGCGCGGCGCCTCGCTCACGGCCCGCCTTCTCGCCTTCGCGCGGCGGCAGGAGCTCAAGCCGGAAGCGGTGGACGTCGCCGACATGGTGACCGGCATGATCGAGCTGCTCGAGCGCTCGCTCGGCGCCAGCGTCCAGGTCAAGACCGACGTCCCGGGCAACCTGCCCGCGATGCATGTGGATCTCAACCAGCTCGAGCTCGCGCTGCTCAACCTCGCCGTCAATGCGCGCGACGCGATGCCGTTCGGTGGCTGGCTCACGATCTCGGCTGCCGCCGGGTCGGTCACGGACGCCGCGCCGGCTCCCGATTTGTCGCCCGGCGACTACATCCGGATCAGCGTGTCCGACACCGGGGTCGGAATGGACGAGACGATCCTGGCGCAGGCGCGCGAGCCGTTCTTCACGACAAAGGGACCCGGGAAGGGGACTGGGCTCGGCCTTTCGATGGTCCAGGGCCTGGCGGTTCAATCCGGTGGGGCCCTGCGGCTGCACAGCAAGCCCGGGCAGGGTACCACGGTCGACCTCTGGCTGCCGATATCGCGCGAGGCGCGTCCCAAGGTCCCGGTCGCCGCGCCTGCTCCGGCATTGTCTCGCCGCCGCTTGAAAATCCTGCTGATCGACGACGATGCGTTGGTACGGATGGGAACGGTCGATATGCTGGAAGATCTCGGGCACGTGGTGACCGAAGTGGGGTCCGCCGCCGAGGCGCTGACTATTCTGCAGGCCGGCCGCACGAGCGTCGACGTCGTGATCACGGACCAAGCCATGCCCGGCATGCGTGGCACCGAGCTGGCCGCTGAGCTCGCGCGGAAATATCCGCGATTGCCGGTGATCCTTGCCACGGGCTATGCCGAGCTCCCGCACGGGGACGATCCCGGCCTGCCGCGATTGTCGAAGCCGTTTCGCCAGGAAGACCTCGCCGATGTGCTCGATAAGGTCGTGGGACGCGACGGCAAGCAGGCCAAGGTGATCCTCCTGCGGCGCTGACCCATCTTTCGTGATGGCGCAGAAGCACGGGCCCGGAGGCGCGCGACGAGGTCGACCGCTTGCGAGGATGCTGCGCATGGCCCAGCAGGGCATTGCGCCCGCCTGCGCGAAAAATATTTGCCACCGGCGCGGGATTCTGGGAACAAATTCACTGCGGCGGGCTTTTCCTGTTTCGGTCTCGCGGGTGCGCCGCGTTTCTGTCGGCTCGACCCGCTGCGCCGCCGCCATGCCGGCGAACGGCGGTGCCAACCTGCTGGGCGAGACGACCCGCGATGGTCGACAACATCCACTGGCTGCCGCGAACCTATGGCGACGCGCTGCGCGCGCACTATGAGGATCTGCTAAAGCAGCCCCTGTCGCCGCAACTCGAAGACTTGGTGGCGCGGCTCAAGGGGGCAAGCGCCGGTCCGCCGCCGGATATGGCGGCTGGGGAAGCCCCGCTGCCGCCCAAGCCGCTGCCGGGGGGCCAGTCGCTGGCCGAGCCGCAGCCCGACCCCTCCGAGTGAGGGGGCTCTACTCGTCGATCGCGCCGCCGCTCTCGGCCCAGTCCTTGAAGGCGCCGAGATTGTAGACGTGCTCGTAGCCGAGATCCTTGAGCAGCTTGCCGCTGAGCGCCGAGCGCCCGCCCGAGCCGCAGTAGAGGATGACGGTCTTGTCCTTGGCGAAATTCTTGTCGTGCGAGGGCAGCTCGGGATCGGCGCGGAATTCGAGCAAGCCGCGCGAGACGTGCACGGCGCCCGCGACCTTGCCGCTCGCCGCCACCTCGGATGCGTCGCGCACGTCGACCACGAGCGCGTTGCCCTTGGCCATCATCTCGCGCGCCTGCGCCGGCGTGACGCGCGGCACCGCCGCGTTGGCGGCTTCCAGCATCTGCTTGACGGTCGTGGGCATCGGGGCCTCCTCGATGATCGGGTTGCGGCAGTCATTCTTGCGCCAAGCATATATGCTGGCAGCGGCTTGAAAGCATCAATCTGCGCACCCGAAGCCCGCGAGGTGAGGCCGATGCCCAAGATCACCAACCAGCCGCCGCCGCTCGAACCCTATGACCTGTTCGCGAGCGACCGCGTGCTGCGCGACGCGGTCGAGCGCGAGCAGGCCGGCTGGGCGCATGCCGAGCTCGCGACGCTCGGGCAAAAGCTCGGCGCGCCGGAGACCGTCCGGCTCGGCTTCGAGGCCAACCGCAATCCGCCGGTCCTGCGCGCCTTCGATCGCTACGGCCATCGCCTCGACGAGGTCGATTTCCATCCCGCCTGGCATGCGCTGATGGCGATCGCGGTCGGCGCCGGGCTGCCGGCGAGCCCGTGGGCGCGCCCGCGCGCCGGCGCGCACGTGGCGCGCGCGGCGGGTGCCTACATGCTGGCGCAGGTCGAGGCCGGCGTATTCTGCCCGATCGCCATGACGTACGGCGCGGTGCCGACCTTGCGGCAGAACGCGGCGATCGCCGCCGAATGGCTGCCGCGCATCTTTGCACAGGACTACGACGCGCGCTGCGTGCCGGCGGGCGAGAAGAGCTCGGCGCAGATCGGCATGGCGATGACCGAGAACCAGGGCGGCTCGGATCTGCGCACCAACACGACGCGCGCTGCGCCCGCGGGCGGCGACGGGGCGCGGCGCTTCTTCCGGCTCAACGGCGCGAAATGGTTCATGTCGGCGCCGATGTGCGACGCCTTCCTGGTGCTGGCGCGCAGCGACGCCGGGCTCGGCTGCTTCTTCGTGCCGCGCTGGACCCCCGAGGGGAAACGCAACGGCATCCATCTCGTGCGCCTCAAGGACAAGCTCGGCAACCGCTCGAACGCGTCGAGCGAGGTCGAGCTCGTCGACGCCTTTGCGGAGCTGATCGGCGAGGAAGGGCGCGGCATCCCGACCATCATCGAGATGAGCAACTACACGCGCCTCGACTGCGCGATCGGCTCGGCCGCGCTGACGCGCGCCGCGACCGCGCAGGCGATCCACCACGCGATGCACCGCGTCGCGTTCGGCAAGAAGCTCGTCGACCACGCGCTGATGACGAACGTGCTCGCCGACCTCGCGCTCGAGAGCGAGGCCGCGACCGCGCTCGCGCTGCGCCTTGCGCGCGCCTATGACGAGGACGGCGATGCCGCCGCGGTGTGGCGGCGCGTCGTCACGCCAGCGGCGAAATTCTGGATCTGCAGACGCGCGCCCGCGCTCGCCGGCGAGGCCATGGAGGTGCTCGGCGGCAGCGGCTACATCGAGGACTGCGTGCTGCCGCGGATTTTTCGCGAGACGCCGGTCAACTCGATCTGGGAAGGGTCCGGCAACGTGATGTGCCTCGACGTGCTGCGCGCGCTCGAGCGCACGCCCGCCGCCGCCGATGTGCTGGCGCAGGAGCTCGCCGACGGCGCTGCCGCGGATGCGCGGATGAAGGTCTTTGTCGACGCGTTGACGCGCCGCCTCGCGAGACGCGAGCGCAACGACGAAGCGCAGGCGCGCGCGCTGACGCGCGATCTCGCGCTTGCCCTGCAGGCGGCGCTGCTGCTGCGCCACGCGCCGCCGGCGGTGGCGGACGCCTTCTGTGCGTCGCGGCTCACGGGCGAGGGCGGAGGACTCTTCGGGGTGCTGCCGCGCGGGGTCGATCTGCGTGCGATCGTCGAGCGCGCCGCGCCCAGCAGGTAAGGAAGGCACGGCGGTCGACCCTCCCCCTGCAGGGGAAGGTAACGAAAGAAAAACTACGGAACCCCCGACTTCGGCAGGTTCGTCGTGGTGATGGGGCCGGCAGGGATCGAGCCCGTGATGTCGGCGCGCGGGCCGCGCAGGTCGGCTGCGGGCGCGGCGGGGGCGGGCGCGTCGGCGCCGAAGCTCGACGGGCTCGGGGCGGGCAGGCCGCCGTCGGTGACGCCGGAGGACGGGCCGACGCCATGCGGCCACACCGAGAGCGGCGGCAGCGGCACCTCGCCGCGCTTGAGATGGGTGCGCGCGTGCAGGGTCGGGCGCGCCAGCGTGAACTGGGTGCCGAGCGGCGCGACGCCGAAATTCTGCGGGCTCGGCGCCGCGAGCGCCGGCGGCCCGCTCAAGGCCTGCGTATCCATGTCGGCGCCCGGCCACTTTTCGCTCGTGACCGACGAGCCGTTCGGCACCCACTGGTCGGGCGTCGTCGGCGTCGCCGGCCGCGTCGGGCTCGCCGGCACCACCTGGACGATGCGATAGCCGCGCCGCTTCAATTCGCGCAGCAACTGCGGCAGCATCAGCACGGTGCGTGGCTGCATGTCGTGCAGGAGCAGCACGCCCTTGTGGTGCTGCTCGAGCCGCATCAGCGCGCGGCGCATCACCTCGGCCGAGCTGATGTGCGTCCAGTCGTCGGCGGGAAAATCGGCGCTCCACACCATGATCTTGCGCGACGCCAGGTAGCTCTCCACCGTGTCGGCGCGCAACAGGCCGGGGATGCGGAAGAATGGCGCCACCTTGTCGGGATCGCCGAGCGCGGCGGTGACCGACGCGATGCCGTCGTCGACCTCCTTCTGCACCTGCGGCAGCGACATGTGCTCGAAGCGCAGCGGATGGTTCTGGCTGTGCGTGCCGATGGTGTGGCCCGCCTCGTAGATCTTCTTGACCATGTCCGGATAGGCGCTCGCCATCCGGCCGATGAGGAAGTAGGTCGCCTTGGTGCATTGCGAGGCGAGGATCTCGAGCACGCGCGTCGAGTAAGGCGGCAACGGGCCGTCGTCGAAGGTGAGCACCACCTCGTGGTCCTGCAGCGGCAGGCTCTCGTGGTACTGCATGGTGCCGATCTTCGGGTGCGCGACCGGGTCGACCACCAGCACGCGGCTCACCCCGAGCGCATCGGGATTGCCGGGACAATCGGTCGCAGCCGCCGCGGGGACGGCGAGGCCGAAGACGAGCAAAAGACCGAACAGGGCACGAACGCGCATTTCCAAACCACCTTGTCGCGAGGGAGCGCACACTAGGGCCACGGGGGGCGTCCGGCCAATTTCATCTTCGGTTAGCCATAAGATTTTGTTAACAGCGTGGTTTCTGCGTGACAGCCCCTGCGGAAAACCCTCGCCCCACGCAGGTCGGGCCTGCCCGACCTGCGCATCGAATAGTGCCGAACTCGGGCAGGCCCGAGTTCGGGTGGGAGAGGGTGGCGAGCGCCAGCGAGCCGGGTGAGGGGATCTAGGTCTATCGATAGTCCCAGATCCCCTCACCCGCCC
>DATBZM010000418.1:0-11314 GCA_036513175.1 Xanthobacteraceae bacterium
GTCGAGCCGGCCCGCGACGACGTCACCGGCGCCGGCGCCGAGGCCGATCGGTGTGCCGCCGTTGCCGGCGTTCCACTCGACCTGCTCACGGATATAGGAGCCGATCTTCAAGCACGTGTCCGTCCCCGGCACGTACCAGAAGCCAGCCCCGTACAGGCTGCAGACCCTCACGTATTCGACCGGCTTGGCCTTTACGGGAAGATCGGCGGCCTGCGCCCCAGCCACAGCGACGATACCCGCCGCCGAGCCGAGGAGAAGGCTTTTCACCATCTTCATCTCAACCTCCAGTTAGCTTTCCTCTTGGGGGGGTTCCGTGAGAGTGCGCCCGCACCCGGAAAGGTCCCCTTGATCCCCGTGACTATCCGGCGCTTCACTTGAAGTTGCGGCGCCTGCCGCTTCATCAAGCTACACACCGGACAGGGCGACCTGGGGAGTCCCCCTCCGTCGCTCGCGATCAGGTTAGTGCAAGCGGCTCCACAAGCAATGAATAAGGAGCGTTCACACAAGGGCACAGCGCGGTTTTCAGACAGGTGTTGCACAAAAATCACGCGCTGCGCCTGGCCCAAAGCTGCTTCGCCCCCGCCCGGACCTGTGAAGATTCTGTAATGTTTGCAATGCATTAGCCACATACCCCCACGTGGGGGCGACACATTCGAATGACGACCATATGACCTCCGTCATCTGCTCGCCGCGTCACCACCCGACTTGGAAGCCGGAAGAGCATTCGATTCGCAGCGCCAAATGACCGCGCCGGCCGATCGCTCGTCCGAAAGACTTACGGCGGCGCGAGAATGATGTGGTCGGGCGCAAGTCCGGCACGCTGGCGCGCGACCATCGCGGCGAATGCCGCTTCGAGCCCACGCGTGAATTGCGCGGTGTCGAACAAGGCCGATGCGCGCACCGCAAGCACGCGCGTCTTGAGGCGCGCGAGCGCCGCGGGATCGCGCGCCAATGCGAGCGCGCGATCAAAATAGGAATCGAACGATGTGGCGATCAGGTCGTCGAGCCCGGCGGCCGTGAGGATGCTGGCCGAGACACGCGACGCAAAGGTCGTGCCCTTGAGGGCCAGCAGAGGAACACCCGCCCACAGCGTATCGCTCGCGGTCGTATGCGAACCATAGGGGTAGCAGTCGAGCGCGAGGTCGGCGCAGCCGATTCGCGCCAGGTGATCGGCATTGCTCGTCCACGGCGCCCAGACGATCCGCTCGGGGCCGATCCCTCGCGTTGCGGCGCACGCGCGTAGCGCCGCCGTTGCGTCGGCGTTGTGATCGAGCAGCCAGAGCACCGAGCCGTCGACCGCGGCGAGCAAGCGCAGCCAAATGGCAAAAAGGCCGGGAATGATCTTGAATGGCTGGTTGAACGAGCAGAACACGAGGCCGCGCCCGGGCAGCCCGTAGTCCTGGCGCGGGCGGGCCGGCGCGAGCACGCGGCGATTGTCGGTGCATTGATAGGTACCGGGCAGCCGCACGATCTTTTCGACATACTGCCCGTCCTCGCCGGGTTCGACCACGATGCGATCGGCGATCACGTAGTCGATCCACGGCGCGCCAAGTGTCCCCGGATAGCCGAGCCACTGCGCCTGCACGGGCGCAGGACGCGCGGCAAGCAGCGCGCCGCGGGTGCCCGCCGTCCAGCCTTTGAGATCGATCACGAGCTCGCAGCCGTCGGCGGCAATCCGCTCCGCGGCCGCGCGGTTGGAAAGATCGTGGATCGGCACGAACCCGTCGAAGGCGGCGCCGATGCGCGCGCGGTAGGGATCGTCGGCGGGCGGCGTGTGATCGTAGCCGATCAGCTCGAAGCGGCTGCGGTCATGCGCCTCGATGACGCCGACCAGGAGATGGGTGGTGGCATGGTCGCAGAAATCGCCGGACAGATAGCCGACGCGCAGCCGGCTCTCGGCGCCGGCGCGGCGCGCCGGCATGACGCGCGGCATCGCACGAAACTGCTCCGCATAGCGGCGCGCGCAGGCGAGATGCTCGCCGTCGTGCAAGTCCGCCATCATCAACAGGGAAAACGGCGAGCCAGGCTCGCCGCGCCAGAACGCCGGCCCTGCGGCGTGCAGCGTCGCCTCGATGGTCGCGGCGAGATCCCAGTCGCAGGCACGGCGCGCCGCCGAATAGGCGGTGAGCAGCCGAGCAGCCGATTTGCGATAACCGCCGGTCGCCCGATAGATCTGCGCCGCCGCTCCGGAGTGGCCGGCGCGGCCGAGCGCGCCGGCGGCAGCATCGGCGAGATCGCGCGCGAGCTCCGAGGCGCCGGCATCGAGCGGACCGATGCGTTCGAGCGCGGCACGCGCGCTCATGGCCGCCTCGTCGAACCGCCCGACATCGGCGAGCAGCAGGCCGAGATTGGCATGGGGTGCCGGGTCGCGCGGATCGAGCGTGATCGCGGCGCGAAAGCTTTCCTCGGCCTCCTGGTGGCGACCCGCATCAGACAGGAGATTGCCGAGATTGAAATGAAGATGCGCCACGCGCGGTTCGAGCGCGAGCGCGCGCCGCAACTCCGCCTCGGCGTCGTCGAGGCGCCCGAGCGAACGCAGGATGCTCGCGAGCGCGCTGCGCGTCGGCGCTGAATTGGGGCGCAGCGCGAGCGAGGCGCGCAGGCTCTGCTCGGCACCCGCGAGATCGCCAAGCGCGCGCTGGCACAAGGCGAGATTTTCCAGGAATTGCGGGTCGCTCGGAACGCTTTTCACCGCGGCCCGCAGCGGCGCGAGCGCGTCGGCGAAGCGCTGCTGCGCGCACAGCGCGATGCCGAGCAGCTCGTCGAGGATCGGGCTTGCGCGGGCGCCCTTGCGCAACGCGCGCACGCGCGCCTCCATGTCGGCGAAACGGCCCGCCGCATGCAGCCGCATGATCTCGTTGACGGCGTCAGGAAAGCCGGCCATGCAATCCGTCGTCAAATGGCGCGGGGATCATCGGCCGGTCGGTCATTTCTTCGCTTTGATGGCTTTCAGCTCGATGGTCGTCTGCATCACCACGTTGTTGAACTGCCGCGCCGCCTGGTCGATCTCGGCCTTGGAAACCTGCCCGCGCTGCGCGCGGCCGAGCCACAACTCGTCGAGCACGTATTTCGAGCCGACGATGTCGAAGTCGATCCCCAGGTAGACCCCGAGGGGCGTATTGGCGGCGCCGTCCTTGATCCATTTCTGGTTGATCTTCTGCGAGAAGAGCGCGAGGCCCTCGGGCGTGATCGCACGCACATGGGTCGGATCATTGAGAAAGAAATCGTGCCGCGGATGCGGAACGACGATCGTGACCTTCGCGCCATCGGCGCAGACGCGGTAGAGCTCCTTAAAGATATCGAGGTAGAGCTCGGTGGTGCGGCCGAGGTGCTCCAGCACGTGCGACAGCAGAACCTCCTCGACCGAATCGTCCGGCCACGGCCAGGGAATCTGCTCGAGGTCCACCACCTGATCGGGATTGCAGCCCGGGCTCATGTCGACATTGACCCAGTCGGGCAGCTTTCGGTTTCCGCATCCAAGATTGAGCCGCACGGCGTCCTCGCAATGTCCTTCCCGACGTCGCCGCGGTTCTAGCCCGATGGGGCTCCGGTGGCGACGAAATTCGCAAGCTCCTGCTGCACGCGCGAAATGACCGGCGCCCAGTCGCCCAGCGCCGCCTGGCGAAATAGGCGCGCCGACGGATACCAGGGGCAGTCCGCGCGATCGAGCAACCAGCGCCAGTCGGGGCTGTCGGACAGAAGAATCCAGGCCGGCTTGCCGAGCGCGCCGGCAAGATGCGCGACCGCCGTGTCGGTGGTGATCACGAGGTCGAGGCCCGCGATCACCGCGGCGGTGTCGTCGAAATCGCGAAATTCCGACGCGAGGTCGACGACGCCCGCATGCGCCGCTAGGTCGATCGCGTCAGCCGCGGTCCCGCCGGGGTTGAGGGTGACATACGTCGCATCGACTGCGGCGGCGATCGGCGCAAACCGGGAAAACGCCATCGACCGATTGTGGTCGCCGCGAAATGTCGGATTGCCGCACCAGACGATACCGATAACGGGACGCTTGCACGACACAAGGCGGTCGCGCCAATGGGCAACCCGTGCCGGCTCGGCGGCAAGATACGGTGCCTTGGCCGGAATGGTCGCGAGCTCGGTCGCAAAGGCGTGCGGAAGGCTGCCGAGCGGACAGTGACAGTCGAAGGCCGGCAAGGCGGCGCCACGCTCGACCACGGCGGACACGCCGTCGAGCCGTGCCATCAAGCCTTTCAGCGCCGGCTGCGTCTCCACCACGACCACGGCTCCGAGTGCGGCGACGAGCGGCACGTAGCGGGCGAAATGGATCGTATCGCCAAAGCCCTGCTCCGCATGCAGCAGGATGGTCTTTCCCGCGAGCGGCTCGCGGCCGAGCCAGAGCGGTTGGGGAAAATCGCGCCACGGGGCGGTCGATTTGCGCGTCTTCCAGCGCCATTCGTAGTTCACCCAGCCGGCAGCCAAGTCGCCGACAGCAAGTTGGGTGAGGCTCTGATTGAAATGCGCCTCGGCGAAACCCGCCCGCAGCGTTAGCGCCTGGCGGTAGCTCGCGAGCGCATCCTCGTAGCGATGCAGATCGTGCAGCGCGAGGCCGCGATTGTTGCAGGCGTCCGCATGATCGGGCTTGAGCGCCTGGGCGCGATCGTATTCGGCGAGCGCTTCGGCGTGCCGGTTGAGGGATTGCAGCAGCAAGCCGCGGTTGTTGTGCGCCTCGGCATAGTCGGGCTTGAGCGCAAGCGCGCGATCGTAGCTTGCGAGCGCATCCTCGCGGCGGTCGAGCTCGGCGAGCGCAAGGCCGCGATTGCTGTGTGCCTCGGCGTGGCGCGGATTGAGCGTGATCACCCGGTCGAAATCGGCGACCGCCTCGGCGGCGCGCCCGAGTTGCGCGAGCGCGTTGCCGCGATTGACGAGCGCCGCCGCGAAATCCGGCTTCAATCGCAGCGCCCGGCCGTAGGCGTCGAGCGCCTCGGCCGAACGGCCGAGCCGCCCCAGCAGCAGGCCGCGATTGTAGAGCGTATCGACGTCGTCCGGCTCGAGGCGCAGGATCCTGTCGCTGATCGCAAGTGCTTCCTCCTCACGACCGAGCGCGGCGAGAACGCCCGCGAGGCTCGACAGGCACGGGAGCGAATTCGGCTCGGCCTCGAGCGCCCTCGACAACAGCCGATGCGCCTCGCTAAATTGCCCCTGTTGCGCCTTGATCAGTCCAAGCAGATGCAGTGCCGCAAAGTGCCGCGGCGCGCCCTGCAGGATGGCGCGGTAGGCGCGCTCGGCGCCGGGCAAATCTCCCCGCTGGTGGAGCTCGAGCGCACGCTGGAATGATGGGGCCAATCGATCTGACCGCTTGTTCAACGCAAGGTCCGCTTCATGGAACGGCGCCGTGCAGGCGTCAACCGTCGGGGTTGCCGAACCGCCCTTGCCACGACCGGTCTCCGACCGCCATCCCGAGGAATGCGCCGCCATGATTGACGCCAATGCGATCCAGCCGCTCGTCCAGGTCAGCCAGGCGTCATGGAATCTGTCGCTCGCGGCACGCCAGATCGAGCTCGCGCGCCTATGGGCGGACGAACTGGCAAAACCGCGCCACGCCGACCCCAAGCGGCTGCTGCGCTACGGCTTCAAGGTCTACTCGCAGGCGGACGAGGACGGCATCATCCAGGAGATTTTTCGTCGCATCGGCACGACCAATCGCACATTCGTCGAATTCGGCGTCGAGGCAGGCGTCGAATGCAACACCGCGAAGCTGCTGCTCGACGGCTGGAACGGGCTGTGGATAGAGGCTGCGCCGCCATACGCCGCTGCCATCCGCAACAATGCGCGCAGCTATATCGAGGGCGGGCAATTGAAGCTGATCGAAAGCCTGGTGACGGCGGAAAGCATCAACAAGCTGATCGCCTCCGCTGGGCTCGGCGGCGAGATCGATCTCCTCAGCATTGACATCGACAACAACGACTACTGGGTGTGGAAGGCGATCGATGCGGTCAAGCCGCGCGTGGTCGTGATCGAATACAATCCGACGCTGCGTCCGCCGCTCTCGCTCGTCGTTCCCTATCGCCCGGATGCGCAATGGGACGGCACCAACTATTTCGGCGCGAGCCTCGAGGCGCTGGTGCGGCTCGCGCGTGCCAAGGACTATCGCGTCGTCGGCTGCAATATTTCGGGCGGCAACGCCTTCTTCGTGCGCAATGATCAAGGCGTCGGCGCGTTCCTCGAGCCGGCGACCGCCGAGGAGCATTTCGAGCCGGCGCGCTATTATTTTGCCATGCTCAACGGCGGGCACCGCCCGCGCCTCGGCCCCTATGTGGCGGTGTGAGCGGGCTCAACGCAAGGACCTGACGGCATGATGCCGACCTACACCGAAGCACTTCGGCCAAAGCACCGACCCGAAGCGCTTGGGCCGATAGATGTGGCGGAGAGGATGGGATTCGAACCCATGATACGCCTTTAGAGCGTATAACGGTTTAGCAAACCGCCGCCTTCAGCCACTCGGCCACCTCTCCGGATATGAAGAGCCTTATAAGTCGCATGCACCTGCGTCAACTCCGGAAAGCGAGGCCGCCCGGCCCCGTTACCTGCAGCGGCTCGCCGCGGCACGATCGCGCCTGAACGGCGTCGCCATGGCCAAGCTGCCCCCGCCCGATCCGCGTGTCCTGCGCCTGGCGCCCGTGCTCCAGGAAGCGATCGGCCTCCACCGTGCCGGCCGATTTGCCGAGGCCACGGAACTCTATCGTCGGGTGATCAAGAAGATGCCCGACCACTTCGATGCGCTCTATTCCTTCGCGCTGATGAAGCTGCAGCAGGGCGAGCCGCAGGATGCGCTCGGCCTGATCAACAAGGCCATCAAGGGCGAGCCGCGCGCCGCCCCCGCCCATTGCCTCGCCGGCGCCATCCTCAACGCGCTCGGACGGCGCAAGGATGCGCTCGCGAGCTACGACCGCGCGCTTGCGATCGCGCCCAATCTCGCGGCCGCCTGGAACGACCGCGGCAATACGCTTCGCCTGCTGCAGCGGCCGCAGGACGCGATCGCGTCCTATGACCGGGCGATCGCGATCGAGCCCGGCTCGGCGCAGTGGCACAACAACCGCGGCACCGCGCTCGCCGAGCTCGTGCGGTTCGACGATGCGATCGCGAGCTACGACCAGGCGCTGCGGTTGCAGCCGACGTTCGCCGAAGCCATCAACAACCGCGGCGGCGCTCTCTTGCGGCTCGACCGGCCGGCGCCGGCGCTCGCCGAATTCGAGCGCGCCCTGGCGCTGCGGCCCGACTATCCCGAGGCCGTCAACCATCGCGGTCTTGCGCTGCAGGACCTCAACCGGCATCGCGAGGCGCTCGACGCGCACCGCCGCGCGCTGGCGCTGCGGCCGGACAGCGCGGAGGCGCGCTACGGCGCCGCGACCGCCCTCCTCGCGCTCGGCGAATTCGACGAAGGCTGGCGCGCCTACGAGGCGCGCTGGAGCAAGGTCGACCTCGCACCGTTCCGCCGCACGCTGCCCGGCCCGCTGTGGCTCGGCGACGCGCCGATCGAGGGCAAGACGGTCTTGCTCCATGCGGAACAGGGATTCGGCGACGCCGTCCAGTTCTGCCGCTACGCGCCGCTGCTCGCGCGGCGCGGCGCAACCGTCGTCGTCGAGGTGCCGCGTGCGCTGCACGATCTCTTCCAGTCACTGCCGGGGGTCGCCAGGGTCGTGAGCCGCGATGATACGCTGCCGCCGTTCGACATGCATTGCCCGCTCGCGAGCCTGCCGCTCGCTTTCGCGACGCAGCTCGACGGGATCCCGGCCGAGGTGCCGTATCTCGCGGCCGATCCGGAACGGATCGCCAAGTGGCGTGCGCGGCTACCGCCATCCGGGCGCCGGCAGATCGCGCTCGCCTGGCGCGGCCGCCCCTACCCGCGCGACCGCTCGGTGCCGTTCACTGCGCTTACGCCGCTCCTGTCGCTGCCGAACATCGATTTCGTCAGCCTGCAGCAGGATTTGACCGATGAGGACGCACACGCGGTTGCAGGCTTGCCAAACCTGCACCATTTCGGGGCAGCGATCGAGGACTTCGCCGACACGGCCGCCATCATCGCCTGCGTCGACGCGATCGTCAGCATCGACACCTCGGTCGCGCATCTTGCCGGCGCGCTCGGCAAGCCGCTGTGGCTGATGCTGATCTTCGCCGCCGATTTCCGCTGGCTGGTCGGGCGCACGGACAGCCCGTGGTACCCGTCCGCGCGCCTGATACGGCAGGCGCGCATCGGCGACTGGTCCGACGTCGTCGGTCGCATCGCCCAAGCGCTGGCCGACCTTCCGTCCGCCAGCGTCAGTGCCTGAGCCAGTCGCGCGCCGCGCGCTGCGCCGTCGCGATCTCGTTTTCCGACATCTGCTCGGCGATCTCGCGGCGCAGCCGGCTCGCATCCTTGTTGCCGCGCATGGCCGCAAGGTTGAACCACTTGTGTGCCGTGACATAGTCGGTCGGCACGCTGCTCCCCGTCGAATACATCATGCCGAGCTGGAACAAGACGTCGCCCGAGGCATTCGCCTCGCCGAGCACGGCACTCTCCACCCCCGCCACTTCAAACCGCGCCATTCTGGCCTCCCCTGTTGCTGCCACCGGATGACGCGATCCGGCGCTGCTTCCCCTTGCCCGACCAGCGATCGGACGGCGTATTTGTGCGCATAAAGTTTGAATCTCGGTTTAAGCGATGCGATGAATCGAATCTGAATGCATCGACTTTGCGTCGCCGCGGCAAGCTCGCGTTAAGCACGCAAGTGCCGGGGCAGTCGGCAGACTTGCGCATCTCGATCACGGGCGCGCTAACCGTCGCGATTACATCCGCGCTAACGATATCCGATGCGCCGCCGCTGCGCGGGAGATGGGGAGGAACCCGCCGGCGCCGGCCGCGCGCGATTCAATCCGTTGACGATCTGCCCTAACATCGGCGCGGCGCGCGATTCGCGCGCAGCCTGTCGATTCCCGGTGCGACGCCCCGATGTCCGCGAACTACGCCCAACGAGTGCGCGCGGTGCTGACCGCAAGCGAGGCGAAAATCTTCCGCAGGCTCACGTCGCCGCGGAAGATCCAGGATTTCATCGACACGCTTCCGGTCAATATGGAGCTCGATGCGAGCACCTACATGTCGCCGCGCCGCGTGCTCGCCGCCGGCCGGGCGCATTGCTTCGAAGGAGCCCTGCTGGCGGCCGCGGCGCTCGCGTTCCACGGCGAGCGGCCGCTGCTGCTCGACTTCCAGACTGCCTATGACGACGAGGATCACGTGGTCGCGCTTTTTTGCCAGAACGGCCACTGGGGCGCGATCAGCAAGACCAACCACCCGGGGCTGCGCTACCGCGACCCGATCCACGATTCACCGCGCGGCGTCGCGGCATCCTATTTTCACGAATACTACATGTGGGACGGACGCAAATCGCTGCGCTTCTTCTCCAGGCCGTTCGACCTGACGCGCTATTCGCCCGCGAGATGGATCACGGCGTCGGAAGATCTCGACTGGCTCGTGGACGCCCTCGACGCTTCCGCGCATGCGCCGATCATTCCCAAAGGCAACCTGCGCAAGCTGCGCCCCGCCTCGCCGTTCGAGCTCCATGCCAGTGCGGCGGTCGAATGGCGCAAGGATGGTCGCCGGACACTGATTTCGCCGCGCAAGACACCCAACCGCGCCGCCGGCCGCGGTTCTTGATTCTCGCCACGCGCGGCCGCCCGGTCAAAGAAAAACCGACGTTCGCCGCTTCGACACGAATATAATCAGCGACAGATATACAAACATTACAAACATGATGAGGGCGTCGGCGAGCTGTCCGAGGCGTGAACCCATCGGGCGAATGATCGCCAATGGCAAGGCGCGGAATCTCTCCCGCCTCGGTTCCCGCCTCGCCCGGTTGAACGGGCGGCACGCGGGATGTTCAAACCTCGGTCTCGCCAACGCCCTCGATGTTCGATCCGATCCCTCCGCCGCACCGCGACCGCGTCGCGATCAAGATGCCTCGAAGCCGGATCAGCCGAAGAAGTCCTCGACGCTAGGTCGAAGACTCCGCAAGAGACGAATCAGAGCTTCTTCTTCGCCTTCTTCGCCTTCTTCGCTTTCTTCGCTTTCTTCGCCATGCTGCCCTCCTAGCTATGAGTGGTGGCGTCTTCGATGAAGTGCACGATTCGCTCGTGCACTTCATCCGCTGTACTACAAACGCGATCAAAAAACATCTCTCGCCTTAATGAAACGTCAACGCGCGCAACGAACACGTTCGATGTCGCGCGCGAAGCAACGACATTGCTTGTCAAGCGTCGCGATCTATTGAGTGTCGCGCAAGATTTCGCGACGCGTTTCTCGACGATGCGAAAAACCCTTGCGGCATGCGGCTTTCTCGCATGCGCGACACGCGCGCATGCGAGCGCCACGACCGTCGCGGATCTCGCACGCGAATGCGCAAAGCGGCGCCAAAGTCCGCTTGCGTCGGCAAAAAATCGGCATGCAAAATTTTTTTCCACTGCATCATGGAATCGGTGCCTGCGAGAGCGGTTCGCGATCGGAATCGAGCGAATCACCCTCGAGCGATTCGCTCATCAGCCTCCGCGCGTCATCGTCACAGCGAGCGTGACGAGGCGAAAAGGCGACGCAGAGTGTCCCCACGACGAGACGAAGACGTCGATTCCCGTCGTGCATGCGACCTTCGAGGGCGCATCGCGGCTCACGCGCGACGGAATGCGCGGCGCGACTGCCGACCAAAGAGATGGACGTCGTGTCTCTGCGTCAGGCACGCGCGCGGCAGCGGTCGCGATGATCCAGGGACTGCTTCCCGACGTACCGCTCAGCCGATGCCGAGCTTGCGCTTGAGCATGTCGTTGACCGCCTGCGGGTTCGCCTTGCCGCCCGAAGCCTTCATGACCTGCCCGACGAACCAGCCGATCGCCTTGGGATTGGTCTTGGCGTCGGCGACCTTGTCGGGGTTCCTGGCGACGATGTCGGCGACGAGCGCCTCGATCGCGCCGAGATCGGTCACCTGCTTCATGCCGCGCGCCTCGACGAGCGCCTGCGGATCGCCGCCCTCGGCCCAGACGATCTCGAACAACTCCTTGGCGATCTTGCCCGAGACGGTGCCGTCGCCAAGGAGGTCGAGGATCGCGCCAAGCTGCGCCGCCGAGATCGGCGAGGAGGCGATACTCTTGCCGTCTTTGTTGAGGCGGCCGAACAACTCATTGAGCACCCAGTTGGCGGCGAGTTTGGGATCGCGCGTCGTGCCGTCCGGCCGCCGCACCGTGCCTTCGAAAAAGTCGGCGCTCTCACGCTCGGCGACAAGGACGCCGGCATCATAGGCGGTCAATCCGAATGCGCTCATAAACCGGGTTTTCT
>DATBZM010000419.1:0-6669 GCA_036513175.1 Xanthobacteraceae bacterium
CGGCCAATCCGCGCGCGCGCTCCGCCAAGCTGCGCGCCGCTGAACGCACGACGGCGCCGGCCGACGCCGCCGACCGGCCGAGCCTGCCGCGGCTGCCCGCGCTCGCCGACGTGCTGCGCAGGGGGTGAGGGCATGCGGCTCCTGCATCTCATCGTCGTCGCGGCGCTCATGAGCGCCGCCGTCTACGTCTACAAGATCAAGTTCGACTCGACGCTGCAGGCCGAGCGCATCGCCAAGCTCACCACCGACCTGCGGCGCATGCACGACGCGAACGCCTCGCTGCGCGCCGAGTGGTCGCAGCTCGACAATCCGAGCCGCATCCAGGGCCTCGCCGCACGGCATCTCAAGCTGCGGCCGGTCGAGGCCGCGCAGTTCGACAAGCTCGATCATCTGCCCGATCGCGCGCCGCCGTCGGCGGCGGAAGAGCCCGATCCAATCGGCGCCATCATCGACATGAAGGCGCCGGACTATCCGACCGGCAGCACCAAGAAGCCGGTTGCGGCGAGGTGATCCATGAATGACATATCGTCCGCCGAGCCTGCGACCGAAGCGCCGCCGCGTCCGGCACCGGCGATGCCGTGGCATCGCCGCTTCGTGCAGGCGGTGCTGTACGGGCGCAACGTCGACCGCGACCGCAAGGCGCGGGCGCGGCTCGGGCTCGCGGTGGTCGGCTTCGCGCTCGTCTATGCGATCATCGCCGGCAAGCTGGTGATCTTCGCGATCGCGCCCGACAGCCACGTGGCGCGGCGCGGCAGCAGCGACGCGGTCGCGACCGCCCGCCCGAACATCCTCGACCGCAATGGCGAAGTCCTCGCCACCGACGTGAGGCGGCCCTCGCTGTTCGCCGAGCCGCGCCGCATCTATGACGCGGACGTCGACATCGAGCTCCTGACCTCCATTTTCCCCGACCTCGACACCAAGGATCTGCGGGTGCGCCTCGCCAGCAAGCGTGGCTTCACCTGGCTCAAGCGCGATGTCACGCCGCAGCAGCAGGCGGACATCAAGCGCGTCGGCATCCCGGCGATCGGCTTCCTCACCGAGAACAAGCGCGTCTATCCGAACGGCGCCGAGGTCTCGCACGAGCTCGGCTACGTCAACGTGGAGAACCAGGGCGTTTCCGGCCTCGAGAAATGGCTCGACGACCAGGGTCTCGCCGAGCTGCACAAGGCCGGCTTCGCGTCCGACCGCCAGCAGGAGCCGGTCGTGCTCTCGCTCGACCTGCGCGTCCAGCACGTGCTGCGCGACGAGCTGGTCGCCGCGAAGGAGAAGTTCAAGGCGAATTGGGCGGCGGGCATCATCATGGCGGTGCGCACCGGCGAAGTGATCGCCATGGCGTCCGAGCCCGACTTCGACCCGAATTTCGGGCACGAGGCGGCGGAGCGCGATCTCGTCCTCGCCCACAAGCTCGGGCCGGGCACCATGGGCGAGACCTTCAATCGCCTGACCAACGGCCGGTTCGAGATGGGCTCGACCTTCAAGGCCTTCACGATCGCGATGGCGCTCGACTCCGGGCGCTACAATCTCAATTCCATGGTGGATGTGCGCGCGCCGCTGCACTACGGGCGGCAAATCATCCACGACTATCACGCGATGCACCGCCCGATCAGCCTCTCGGAGGTGTTCATCTTTTCTTCCAATATCGGCGCCGGGATGCTGGCTCGTTCGCTCGGGGTCGCGGCGCATCAGGCGTTCTTGCGCAAGCTGGGGCAGCTCGATCGCCTGCAGACCGAGCTGCCGGAAAGCCGTGAGCCGATGCTGCCGGCGCGTTGGGCCGAGGTGAACACGGTGACGATCGCGTTCGGCCACGGGCTTGCGGTCGAGCCGCTGCAGGCCGTGATGGGCGTCGGCGCGCTGATGAACGGCGGCCTGCTCATCCCGCCGACCTTCCTCAAGCGCTCCGAGGAGCAGGCGCGTGCGTTGGCGAAGCGCGTGATCAAGCCCGAGACGAGCATCATGATGCGCTACCTCATGCGGCTCAACGCCGAGACCGGCGGGCACGGAACGGCCAGCAAGGCCGACGTCCCGGGCTACTATGTGGGCGCCAAGACGGGCACCGCCGAGAAGGTCTTCGGCGGACACTACATCAAGAAGCGGCTGATGACCGACGTGATGGCGGTGCTCCCGGCCGACGATCCGCGCTACCTCGTCTTCATCATGCTCGACGAGCCGCAGGGGCTCAAGGAAGACGGCTACTTCGCGACCGCCGGCATGAACGCGGTGCCGACCGCCGCCAAGGTGATCACCCGCGCCGCCCCCCTGCTCGGCATCGAGCCGCGTTTCGACCTGCCGCCGCCGGACAAGCTGATCCTGGCCGCTTCGCGGCCGACGCAGTAGGGCACCCTCGTGTCCCGGGCGCAGCGCAGCACCCTCGGGTCCGCGCTTCGACGCGGCCCAAGGGCAGGCTCCGCGCGCAGTGCGGAGTGGTGCACTGCTGAACCGGGACCCATCTTTCGTCCGCGACGGCATGGGTCTCGGGTCTGCGGTGCATCACTTCGTGCTGCACCGCGCCCGGGACACGAGACTGCGATTCCATCGCGGCGGAAAATGCTCTAAACCGGCGCGGTCTGCCTTTGAGTCCGGGCCGGGAACCGAGCCGCAATGAAGCTGCGCGATCTGTTGTGCGAGGACGCCCGCTGCGCGCCGCGTTTCGACGCGCTCGCGATCACCGGCCTCTCCGCCGACAGCCGCGGCGTCAAGCCTGGATTCCTGTTCGTCGCCGTCCCGGGCACCAAAGCGGATGGTGCAGCCTTCATTCCGCAGGCGATCGCCGCCGGCGCCGTCGCCGTCATGGCGGAGCGGCCGCCCGCGCAGCTCGCCGAGGGCATTGCGCTGGTGCTGGTGCCCGATGTGCGGCGCGCGCTCGCGCTCGCGGCGGCAAAATTCTTCGCGCGCCAGCCGCAGGTCATCGCCGCGGTCACCGGCACCAGCGGCAAGACCTCGGTCGCGGCCTTCACGCGCCAGATCTGGGGCGCGCTCGGACACAAGGCGGCGAGCATCGGCACCGTCGGGCTGGTGACGCCCGACCGCGAGGTCTACGGCTCGCTGACGACGCCCGACCCGGTCGAGCTGCATCGCACGCTCGATGCGCTGGCGGGCGCAGGCATCACGCATCTTGCGCTCGAAGCCTCCTCGCATGGGCTCGATCAGCACCGGCTCGACGGCGTGCGCGTCACGGTGGCGAGCTTCACCAACCTCTCGCGCGATCATCTCGACTATCATCCGACCCTCGAGGCCTATCTCGCCGCCAAGCTGATCCTGTTCGCGCGCATCGTGCGGAGGGACGGCGCCGCCGTGATCGCGGCGGACACCCCCGAGGCCGCGACGGTCGCGGCCGCGGCGCGGCGGCGCGGCCTTGACGTGATGACGGTCGGCCGCGCGGGCGATGGCATCCGGCTCGTCGACGCGGCGATCGAGGGCTTTGCGCAGACGCTGCGGCTCGCGCATGCGGGCAAGACATACAATGTGCGCCTGCCGCTGGTCGGCGGCTTCCAGGTCGAGAACGCGCTGGTGGCGGCGGGCCAGGCGATCGCGAGCGGGGCCGAGCCGGCTGCGGCCTTCGCGGCGCTCGAGCATCTCGAAGGCGCCAAGGGTCGGCTCGAGCTGGTCGGACGGCGGCACGGCGCGCCGATCTTCGTCGACTACGCGCACAAGCCCGATGCGCTCGCCAAGGCGATCGCGGCGCTGCGCCCGTATGTGCGCGGGCGCCTCGTGGTCGTGTTCGGCGCCGGCGGCGACCGCGATCACGGCAAACGGCCGCTGATGGGGGCGATCGCGGTGGAAAACGCCGACCGTGTCATCGTCACCGACGACAATCCGCGCAGCGAGGAGCCGGCGAAAATCCGTGCCGCGATTCTCGCGGCGGCGCCCGGCGCGATCGAGATCGGCGACCGCCGCGAGGCGATCCGTCGGGCAGTCGCCGAGCTCGCCGCCGGCGACGTGCTGCTGATCGCCGGCAAAGGCCATGAAACCGGCCAGATCATCGGCAAGCAGACATTGCCTTTCAGCGATCACGAGGCGGTCGCGGCCGCGCTTGGGGAGAATGCCGCATGAGCGCGCCTCTGTGGACGGTCGACGCCATGGCCGCCGCCATGCGGGCGGAGCGCGGCGGCGCGCTGCCCGCGGCGATTGACGGGATTTCGATCGACAGCCGCTCGCTCGCGCCGGGCGAGGCCTTCTTTGCCATCAAGGGCGACACCCACGACGGGCACGGCTTCGTCGCCGCGGCGCTGCAGAAGGGCGCCGGGCTCGCGGTGGTGGCGCAGGCAAAGCGCGGCGAGATGCCGGCGGATGCGCCGCAGCTGGTCGTGCCCGACGTGCTGGCCGGGCTCGGCGATCTCGCGGCGGCGGCGCGCGCGCGCAGCCAGGGCAAGATCGTCGCGGTGACGGGGTCGGTGGGCAAGACCTCGACCAAGGAGGCGCTGCGGCTCGCGCTCGCGCGCGACGGCGAGACGCATGCCTCGGTCGCCTCGTTCAACAATCACTGGGGCGTGCCGCTCTCGCTCGCGCGCCTGCCGCAGCAGGCGCGCTACGGCGTGTTCGAGATCGGCATGAACCACGCGGGCGAGATCACGCCGTTGACCAGGCTGGTCAGGCCGCACGTTGCCATCGTCACCACGATCGCGCCGGTGCATCTCGAGTTCTTCGGGTCGCTCGACGCGATCGCCGACGCCAAGGCGGAGATCTTTCTCGGGGTCGCGCCGGGCGGCGCCGCGGTGATCAACCGCGACAATGCGCAGTTCGCCCGCCTCGAGCGGCATGCCGGAGAGGCGGGTGTTGCGCGCATCGTCACGTTCGGCGAGCACAAGCGGGCCGATGCCCGGCTCATCCGCTACGCGCTGCTGCCCGAAGCTTCCACGGTCGAGGCCGAGATTCTCGGCCATCGCGTCGCCTACAAGATCGGCACGCCCGGCAAGCATCTGGTGGTCAATTCGCTCGCGGTGCTGGCCGCCGCGCAACTCGTCGGCGCCGACCTCGCGCTGGCGGCGCTCGCGCTCGCCGAGCAGGCGCCGGCAGCCGGGCGCGGCACGCGCATCGCGCTCACGGTGCCGGGCGGCAGCGCGCTGCTGATCGACGAAAGCTACAATGCCAATCCGGCCTCGATGCGCGCCGCGCTCGCGCTGCTCGGCCAGGCGCCGATCGGCGCGCGCGGGCGGCGCATCGCGGTGCTCGGCGACATGCTCGAGCTCGGTGCAGTCGGCGCGGACTTGCACCGCGAGCTCGTCGGCGCGATCCGCGAGCATGCGATCGACCTCGTCTTCTGCGCCGGTCCGCTGATGCAAGCGCTGTGGCAGGCGCTTCCCTCCGAACGCCGCGGCGGCTATGCGAAGGATTCGGCCGCGCTCGAGCCCGAGGTGCTCAGCTCCGTGCGCGGCGGGGACGCCGTGATGGTCAAAGGGTCGTTCGGCTCGCGCATGGGGCCGATCGTCAAGGCGCTCGTGCGCCGTTTCCCGGCGCCCGCCGCGGCCGACGCCGCGCCCGATCGCATTTCAGCGCAAGGTTGACCTGATGCTCTATTGGATTTCGTCGTTCTCCGACTCGGTCTCGATCTTTCGCATCTTCCGCTACCTCACGGTGCGCACCGGCGGTGCGACCGTGACGGCGCTGATCTTCGTGTTCTGGTTCGGCCCGGCGATCATCAACCTCTTGCGCCTCAAGCAGGGCAAGGGCCAGCCGATCCGCGCCGACGGTCCGGCCTCGCATCTCATCACCAAAATAGGCACGCCCACCATGGGCGGCCTGATGATCCTGTCGGGCGTGCTGGTCGGCGTGCTGCTCTGGGGCAATCTCGCCAATCCGTATGTGTGGGTCGTGCTCGGCGTCACCCTCGGCTTCGGCGGCGTCGGCTTCTACGACGACTATCTCAAGGTCACCAAGCAGACCCATCGCGGCTTTGGCGGCCGCGCCCGGCTGCTGATCGAAGCGATCATCGCGCTCGCCGCGTGCTACGCCTTCACGACGATCGCCCCGGCGGACATTGCAACCTCGCTAGCGTTTCCGCTGTTCAAGCAGCTGCTCCTGCAGCTTGGCTGGTTCTTCATCCTGTTCGGCGCCTTCATCATCGTCGGCGCCGGCAACGCCGTGAACCTGACCGATGGCCTCGACGGGCTCGCGATCGGCCCGGTGATGATCGCGGCGGCGAGCTTCGGCTTCATCGCCTACCTGATCGGCAACTTCGTCTATGCGGAATACCTGCAGATTCACTTCGTCGCCGGCACCGGCGAGCTGGCGGTGCTGTGCGGCGCCGTGATCGGCGCCGGCCTCGGCTTCCTGTGGTTCAATGCGCCGCCCGCCTCGATCTTCATGGGTGACACCGGCTCGCTCGCGCTCGGCGGGCTGATCGGCGCGGTCGCGGTCGCGACCAAGCAGGAGATCGCGCTCGCCGTCATCGGCGGGCTGTTCGTGCTCGAGGCCGTGTCGGTCATCGTCCAGGTGGTCTCGTTCAAGCTCACCGGCAAGCGGGTGTTCAAGATGGCCCCGCTGCATCATCATTTCGAGCAGCTCGGCTGGACCGAGCCGCAGATCGTGATCCGCTTCTGGATCATCTCGATCGTGCTCGCGCTCGCCGGACTGTCGACGCTGAAATTGAGGTGAGCAAGATGTGGGCGCTCGGCCGATCCTCTTGCACGGTGGACCCTCTCCCCCGCTTGCGGGGGAGAGTGGGAGAGGGGG
>DATBZM010000420.1:0-18048 GCA_036513175.1 Xanthobacteraceae bacterium
TCGCGCAGCAGCCGCGCGCCGATCGCGTGGAAGGTGCCCGACCAGGCGAGCCCGCCGGGCGCGAGCGCGGCGCGTTCGCGCAGCGCCTGCGCCGTGATGCGCTCGACCCGCCGCGTCATCTCGGCGGCGGCGCGACGCGAGAAGGTCAGCAGCAGGATGCGCCGTGGATCGACGCCGCGCACGATCAGGTGCGCGACGCGGTGCGCGAGCGTATTGGTCTTGCCCGACCCGGCGCCCGCGATGATGAGCAAGGGCAACGCGCCGTCATGCTCGGCGGCGCGCCGCTGCTCGGGATTGAGCGCGGCGAGCCAGTCGCGCGGGCCGGTCGCTTGGGTCGAAACGGTCGGATCGCTCATCGGTGCTCGCCGCCCGTGCGGGCGAATCAGGGACCGCACCAGTCAGCACGCTTGCGGCCCGGCATGCAAATGCAGCGGATCATGTTACCGGCCGCGCATGTTCGGCGAATGCCTGCGTCCGCCCTGAGCGGGGGGGACGACAAGTCGCCGATAAGAAGATGCGCCATCCAGGCGACCGCTCGCATTCGAACGACAGCATTGAGCAAGCGTTAAAGCCTGTCCGCCATGATCGTTGCGGCCTCGGCCCATCCGCGGCTTTGCGGATCGGCCGCTGGCGTGCAGCGGAGCGGCGCATGTTGACGACGCCACAAAAGCGTTTCGTCTGGGCGCGGTCGGAGCGGTTCGCCGACTTCTCCGAGTTCTCCTTTTATCATGCGCTGGTGAAGCGTCGCCGTCCTCCGCCGGAGCAGCCGATGCGCTTTACGCATAAGCCGGCGATCAGCAGCAAGCGCTGGAAGCCGGCGGGGTGGACGCCGTGGTTGTGGGTGAAGTGAGCGCTCGTTCGGCTTGATGGCGCAAGCGGCGGCGCGGTGGCATGGCCGCGGTCCGTGCGAGCCCGACGCCGGGCTCGACGAATCGACGTGCGCGCCGCATGAAGCTTTACAATCATGCAGAACACCAATCCGATCTTTGCGCCGCTACGCGGGAACCTCGCGCGCTGGCACAAGGATGTGTCCGGCCGGCCGGGCGCGTCGGCCTGATCCGGCGCCCAATTGCCGCCGTACGCCCGCGCCGCAACGATTGCATACCCGTCTGCCCATTGTAGTATCGTGGCTCGGTGGGACGCCTCGGTGGTAACGGAGCGCCCGCAGGGGCTCAGCGTGGGGTCATCGATGTGGGGACGTAAAAAGCCGGCGCCGGCGCCGGCGCTGAACACGGATGAGAAGCCGCCGCAGCGGCTGCGCGACGCGTTGCGCCAGGCGCGGCTCGAATCGGCCGAGCGCACCGGCGTCATCGTCGATCTGCGCGATGCGGAGATCGCGCGGCTGGAGATCCTCAACGAGGCGCTCGATCCGCTGTTTGCGGAAATCCCCGGCAATGTCGAGCTGTTCGACCGCGGCGTCGCGCGCGGCGACCCGCCGCGGCTGTGGATCGACGTGGTCGCGCATGTCGACATGGGCCGCGACAAGCGCACCTATCGCTTCGTGCAGGACAGCCGCTATGGGCGAAAAATCCTCGCCGAGTCGTCCGACATCGGCGAGGTGGTCGAGGGGGTGACCAAATACGTCGCCCGCCGCATCATCGAGCGCGAGCGCGCGCTCGCCGCCGACGAACGGCCGCTGCTGCTCGACCCGGTGCGCGATGCACGCTCGCGCCGGCGCGCGCGCTGGCGCGCGATCCGCGCCTTCGTCTACGGGCTGCTGCTCGGGGTCGCGGCGGTGATCGGCACCATCACGCTGATCGTGACGACGGTGCTCAAGGACTAGCGCATGTTCCGGCGAAAGCCTGCCCCGCGCTTGATGCGGGGTGGACGCCGGTTCGCCGACAAGAACATGCGCCAAGCCTAAAGCTCGCGCCGCGCGAGCTCGACCACGTGCCCGGCGCCGGTGCGCAAACCGCGCGACACCGCCTCGCGGCGCCAGGCGCCCGGCTTGCCGTCGATCCGGTAGAGATTGTAGGCGGCCGGCTCGACATGTTGCCCGTCGAGCGGCGCGGCCGATGCCGACGGCACGCCGACCGCCGGGATCGGGCCGGTCGGTCCGACGAGCCAATCGAGTGCCTGGACGTGATCGTGGCCGTGCAGCACCAGCTCGGCGCCGCGCCGCGCGAGCACGGCGCGCAACGCCGGCGCATCGGTCAAATGCTTGAACTGGCCGCCGCGCGCGCGGCCGGGCGGATGGTGGATCAGGACGACGCGGCAGCAATCGGCGAGGCCCGCGAGCAGCGCGTCGAGGCGCGCGATCTGCTCGGCGCCGAGCCGGCCGGTGGCGAGAAACGGCGCGGTCGGCACCGCGCTGGAGAGGCCGATTAGCGCCAGCGGCCCGCGCCGGCGCACGAAGGGAAAGCGGAGCTCCGATGAATTCGCCGCGTCGTCGCGCATGAACTCCCGCCAGGTCGCGTGCGCGGCGAGCGACTGACGCACATAGGCGTCGTGATTGCCCGGCACCAGGGTCACGTCGTGCGGCGCGCCGAGCGTGTGCAGCCACGCGCGCGCCGGGGCGAATTCCGCGGCGAGCCCGATGTTGACGAGGTCGCCGGTGACCGCGATGTGATCGGGCGCCTGCGCGTGCAGGTCGCGCACCAGGAGCTCGACCCGCTCGGCGCGGTGGATCCTGTGCCGGGTGTGCCGCCAATGCAGATAGCCGAGCATGCGCTTGTTGGCGAGCTCGCGCAGCCGCGGCCGCGGCAGCGGCGGCAGATGCGGGTCGGAGAGATGGGCGAGGGTGAACATCAATCACTCCGCCGTCATTGCCCGCGAAAAGCGGGCAATCCAGTAATCATCGGCAACTGGACGTCACGCCGCAGCGACACGGAGTACTGGATGCCCCGCTTTCGCGGGGCATGACGGCATGTAATCTCGACGACCACGATCAAGAGCTTCCGATCAGAATGCCCGCCGCGAACACCAGCACGCCGCCGACCACCACCTGGAACGCCGCCTGCAGGAACGGCGTATCCATGTAGCGGAAGCGGATGTAGGAGATCACTGCGAGCTCGATCGCGACGACGACGAAGGAGAATATGGTCGCGGTGAGGAAGTTCGGAATGAGATAGGGCAGGGTGTGGCCGAGGCCGCCGAGCCCCGTCATCGAGCCGCACACGGCGCCGCGCAGCCAGGGCGAGCCGCGGCCGGTGAGCGAGCCGTCGTCGGACAGCGCCTCGGCAAATCCCATCGAGATGCCGGCGCCGACCGCGGCGGCGAGGCCGACCAGAAATGTCTGCGAGGTCTGGTGCGTCGCGAAGGCGGCGGCGAACAGCGGCGCGAGCGTCGACACCGAGCCGTCCATCAGCCCGGCGAGACCCGGCTGCACGTATTGCAGCACGAACATGCGCCGAGCGGTCGCGTCCTCCTTCGCGCGCGCGCTCGGCGTGAGAATCGTCTGGTCGAGCTGCTCGGCCAGCGTCTCGTGCTTGTCCTCCGCCTCGGCGAGCTGGATCAAGAGCTCGCGCACCGAGGCGTCGCGCGCCGCTTCGGCGGCCTTGCGATAGAAGCGCGCGGTCTCGTATTCCATCGCGGCGGCGTACTTGCGCACTTCGTCGAGGCCGAGCGGGCGCACCAGCCACAGCGGCCGGTGCCGCACGAAGCCCTTGACGTCCTGGCGGCGGATCAGCGGCATATATTCGCCGAATTTTTCGCGATAGAGGTCGTAGAGCATGCCGCGGTGCTTGACCTCCTCCTGCGCCATCTCCTCGAACATCTTCGCCGAGCTCGGATACTGCGCGCGCAGGCCGTCGGCGAAGCCCTGGTAGATGCGCGAATCCTCCTCCTCGTTGGTGATCGCAAGGGCGAGGACTTCCTGCTCGCTCAGGTCGGCAAAGCGCTTCATCGCGGTATCCCAATGGCTTGTCCGCGCCATATTGCAGCGCCGCGCGCTAAAATGCGAGGCATGACGCAAGGATTTGCAGTACCGATCCGCGCCGCCAAAAACAACGGCGCTCCCGGTGAGCCGGGGGCCAGTGCCGACATAAAACAACGGCGCTCCCGGCAAGCCGGGGGCCAGTGCCGACATAAAACAACGGCGCCCCCGGCAAGCCGGGGGCCCGGTGCCGACATAAAACAACGGCGCCCCCGGCAAGCCGGGGGCGCCGTAAGCGCCGGGGACATTTGTGGGGGGATGCACCCCGGCCGCTTTGCGAAAAATCCGCGCGCGGCGTCTTGTGTTACGACGACGTGACGAGGCTGATAACGCAGACCCGACGCGATGACAAAACCCATGGCGGCAAGCCAGCCATGCGATCATCGCGGGTGCGACAATCGCGCGCGTTGTCGATTGCCACAATCATCGAGGTGCGAGGAGCAACCATGCGCGAGGCCCTGGAAACCGCGATGCGGCGCGGCTTGCACGTCTATTGGCGATTCGCGCGCGGCCTGACCCTCGGCGTGCGCGCGCTGGTGATCGACGAGACGCGGCGGATCTTTCTCGTCAATCACACTTATGTGAGGGGATGGCATCTGCCCGGCGGCGGCGTCGAGCCGGGCGAGACGCTGCAGACGGCGCTCGGGCGCGAGCTTGCCGAGGAGGGCAATATCGAGCTGACCGCGCCGCCGCTGCTGCACGGCATGTTCTTCAACGCGCGCGTGTCGCAACGCGACCACGTCGCCTGCTTCGTGGTCGAGGCCTTCCGCCAGAGCGCGCCCCCCACGCCCAACCGCGAGATCGCGGCGGCGCGCTTCTTCGCCCTCGACGAGCTGCCCGGCGACACCACCGCGGGCACCCGCGCGCGCATCGCCGAGGTGCTGCTCGGCGCGCCGGCGAGCGAGCGGTGGTGAGGGGGCCCGATGGACCTCTTGCCGCCCAAATGGTAATCGGCACCCGGGCATGAACGATCTTTCCTTCACCATCCGGCACGAGACCGCCCGCGACGCCGACGCGATCGAGCGGCTGAACGAGCGCACCTTCGGTCCCGGGCGCTACGCCAAGACCGCCTACCGCTTGCGCGAAGGCGGGCCGCATTCGCTCGCGCTCTCGTTCACGGCGCGCGTCGGCACGCTGCTGGTCGGCTCGGTGCGCCTCACCCCGATCCGCATCGGCGAGACGCCGGCGCTGCTGCTCGGGCCGCTCACGGTCGAGCCGCCGTTCCGCGCGCGCGGCATCGGGCTTGCGCTGATCAAGCGCGCGCTCGACGAGGCGCGCGCGAAGGGCCACCGGCTGGTCATGCTGGTCGGCGACGAGCCCTACTACGGCCGCGCCGGCTTCACGCGCGTGCCGAAAGGCCGCGCAAAGATGCCGGGACCGGTCGACCCCGCGCGGTTGTTGGTCGCCGAACTGGCGGCGGGCGCATTCGAGAGCGTCTCGGGTGTCATCCGGCCGGATTACGAGAGCCGTACGTAGAGCGTGATGACTTTGGCCCGCCGGTTTGCGGGAGAATGAATCCGAGTGGTGACGGCGCATCATCGGGGCGGCGCATGCGCGATCGGCGATCCCTGCGGCACATCGGCCTGGTCAGCCTTGGTCTGCTCGTCCTGCTGGCAATATTCCTCTTTTCACTTGCTCTCATCCTGACGCTGGCGCCGTGGCTTGCTGCCGAGCACGCGCGCATTCTCGCGCAGCGCGCCACCGCGGCTGGTGTGATGCTGATCGCGGCGGCGTGGTGCACGCAGTTCGTCGTGGCGCTGGCGCGGACGAAGCGAATGTCGGATCCGCCGGCCACGCTCGCCGCCAACATCGCGGTGCTCGCGATTGGCGGGATCGCGCTGCAGTGGTTCGCATCCACCGCGGGTCTCGTGGTTGCCGGTGCTTATGCGATCCTCGTCGCTTTGCCCTACGAGCTGCTCGCGGTTGCGCGACGCCGCGCGCAGATGAGGCGTCACGAGGCCGCGATTTTCTATGGCCGGCTTGCCGGCCTGTTGCAGCCGTCGCGGCGATTGCGTTCTTGGGTGGCGTACCAGCGGGCAAATTTGCACGGCACCGTCGTGGCCAAGATCGACGCGTTGCGCCGGCAGCGGCTCGATGCGCCGCCGGACGAGGTCGCGCGCCTCGATGCGACCGGGTTCGTGGTCGAGGACGAGTGGGAACGCGCCCTTGCATGCGCACAGGCGGACACGGGCGTGAGCCTCAAGGCGCTGGAGGTGAGGTCGTTCGGCGAGCTCGGTCGGCTCGACGAGATGCTGCGGGTCCTCGCGACGGCCGGCGCCGCGCTCATCGGCCTCGACCTGACGATGTGCCGATTATATGCGCTTGCCTTCGTAGGGCGTCCGGCGGCGGTCACGAGCCTGCTCGCGCAAGAGCTGGCCGACATGGCGCCGGATCGCAAGGCCTATTGGAGCGCAATAGCGCTGCGATATTCGCCTGCCGGGGTGGAAGACGGACGCCGCGCGCTCGCGGAATTTGCCGCGACGACGACGGATGAAACCGCGCGCCGGGCGGCGCAGCGCCACTTGGCGGCGTCTCGGGTCGAAGCGGCGGTGTCGGCGGAGACGCTCGGATTGATTGCCGCGGTCGAGCAGAACGTGCTTCCGTTTCGCCGGCGCAAGGGTCCCGAGTATCCGATCACGCTGATCGCATTGTGCCTCGGTCTCCTCGGCTGCATCGTCGTGCAACTGCACGGGGCGGCGTACGATCCGAAGGCGCTCGTCGAGCTCGGCGCGCTCACGGCGCCGCTTGTTCTGCAGGATCATCAATGGTGGCGCCTCGCGACCGCGCCGCTGCTGCACGACGGATGGGTGCACGGCGGGCTCTCGCTCTATCTGCTGCTGATGTTCGGCGTCCACTGCGAGAGAAAATTGAGCCCCGGACAGATAGCGTTGGTCTACGCCATCGGCACACTCGTCTCCGTAACGACGGCCCTGTTCACGCTTGCGCCCGGCAGCGAGACGGCGATGTTCATCGGGGCGTCCGGATCGGTGTTCGCGTCGGCCGGCGGCCTCGCGGCGGCTGGCCTTCTGGCACGCCTGCGTTCGTATGAACCCTCGGGCAGACGCGGATCGGCTTCGCTTGTCCGGCAAATCCTGCTCGCGATCTGCATCGCCTTCTTTTTAAGTGCCGACTTGGCGTTCGAAATCAACGTGCTCGGCGTCAGCTACGCGGTTCACCTGGCGAGCTTTCTCGCCGGCTTTGCGGTCACACTTGCGCTTCTCTGGCGGGACGGTCCGGCAATCTACGTGCCAACAGCGTGGCAACGGCGCTGACGGGCAACGCTGCGCTCCCGCGGTCGGTCACCGTCCCTCTCTTGCCCAGGTCGCCGCCATGCTGCCGATCAGCAGCAGCAGGCCGAGCAGGCCGGCGAACATCGGCAGCACGCCGATGCCGCGCACGATGCTGGCGTCGCGCATCTTCACGCCGAGCCAGTCGTCGCCCTTGAAGGTGTCGCTCGAGCGCACCGCGAGGATGCGCGGCATGTCGAGGGCGCCGGTGGCGTCGGCGATGCGGCGCGCGTCGCCGCCGGTCGCGTTGGCGATGGGGCCGAGCACGTCGGTCGTCGAGGTCACCTCGGCGAACTCGCGCGGATTGGCGGGACCGACATTGGTGAGCGCGGTGAGCTTGCCGTCGGTCGCGCGCCACAGGCCGAGCTCGTTTGCCTGCACGGTCGTGTGCCACAGCCCGGGCTCGCCGGCATCGAGCGTGAGCGTGCGCGTCGCGCCCGACGGCGACGTCAGCGTCACCGGGTCGACCGTGTCGGCCATGGTCTGGCGCTCGACGGTGAGATCCTTGCCGTGCACGACGAGGCGCAGCGCTTCCTCCTCGAGGTCGGGCTGCGCCATCAGCCAGTGCGACAGGCGGCGCAGCAGGTCGAGATGCGGGCCGCCGCCCTCGTAGCCGCGTGCCCACAGCCAGATGTGGTCGGACAAGAGCAGCGCGACGCGGCCTTTGCCCTCGCGCGAGAGCAGCAGCAGCGGCTTGTCGTCGGGACCGCTCATCACGGCGGTGCCGTTCGGGCTGCGCGTATCGACCAGCCGGAACCAGCGGCTCCAGTGCGGCGGGTTGTCGCCCGCCCCTTCGAGCCCGCGCGTCACCGGGTGGCGGCGGCCGGCGTCGGTCAGCCGCGCGTGGTACGGCTGCTCGGTGAGGTTTCCGGTCGGCTCGGCGGGGAGGATCTGGTTGAGCGGCGTGCGCCAGATGCTGGTCTGGCTCGCATAGTCGGGCCCGGCCGCCACCAGCACGGCGCCGCCGTCGCGCACGTATCTGGCGATGTTCTCGAAATAGATGACCGGCAGCACGCCCTGGCGCGCATAGCGGTCGAAGATGATGAGCTGGAAGTCGTCGAGCTTGCCGGTCGGATGGTTGGTGAACAGCTCGCGCGTCGGAAACGCGATCAGGGAGAGCTCGTTGATCGGCGTGCCGTCCTGCTTCTCGGGCGGCCGCAGGATGGTGAAATGCACGAGGTCGATATTGGGGTCGGACTTGAGCAGGTTGCGCCAGGTGCGCTCGCCCGCATGCGGCTCGCCGGACACGAGCAGCACGCGCAGCTTGTCGCGCACGCCGTCGATCGACACCACGGCGCGGTTGTTGACCGTGGTGAGCTCGCCGCCCGGCAGGGCCGAGGCCTCGATCTCGACGATGTTCTGGCCCGAATGCGGGATTTGTATCTGCACCTCGGAATTCTCGCCCGCGCGCACGTCGCGCTGGTCGACGAGCTCGCCGTCGCGGCTGATCCTGACCGTGGCGCTGCCGCCCGCCGGCACGCCCGAATCCTCCACCCGGAACGTGACCGTCTGCTGCTGCCCGACGATGCCGAAGCGCGGCGCCGACACCAGCACGACGCGGCGGTCGTGCTCGTTCGGCACGCCGGTGATGAGCGCGTGCAGCGGCGCCGCAAAGCCGAGCGCGGCGGCATCGGCCGGGACGTCGTGCACGCGGCCGTCGGTGATCATGAAGGCGCCGGCGATGCGCTCGGGCGGCACGTCGGCGAGCGTCGTCGCGAGCGCGTGGAAGAGCCGCGTGCCGTCGGTCTCGCCGTCCGCCTGGCCGGCCTCGACCACGCGCAGCTCGAGTCCCTTGATGCCCTGCAGGCGCTTGACCAGCGCGTCGCGCGCCTCCTCGGTCTGCCGGGTGCGGTCGCCGAAGCTCTGGCTCGGGCTCTTGTCGACGACGATGACCGCGACCGAGGTTAGCGGGTCGCGGTCCTCGCGCGTCACCGACGGGTTGGCGAGCGCCAGCACCATGAGCGCGAGCGCGCCCGCGCGCAGCAGCGCGCCGCGCGTGCGGCTGACGAACAGCAAGAGCGCGATGGCGGCCGTGACCGCGATGGCGGCCCATAGCACCGCGTCGGGCACGAGTGGCGAGAAGGCGATACCGTATTCCAACCCGCGCTCCTATTGGCCGAGGCGCTCGAGCAGGGCGGGGACGTGCACCTGATCGGCCTTGTAGTTGCCGGTGAGCGTGTACATCACGATGTTCACCCCGGCGCGGAACGCGAAGTCGCGCTGGCGCGGCTCGCCCGGCACCAGCGGCAGCATGGGCTGGCCGTCGGGCCGCAGCGCCCAGGCGCCGGCGAGGTCGTTCGACGTGATGATGATCGACGAGACACCGTCGCCGCCGCGCGCCGGATGCTTGGTGTCGTCGTCCGCATTCTGATCGACATTCGGCAGCGCCTCGACCCAGAGCTGGCCGGTGGTGAAGCGCCCGGGGAAGTCGCGCAGCAGATAGAACGTCTTGGTGAGCACGTGATCCTTCGGCACCGGCTCGAGCTCGGGAATATCGAGCGAGCCGATGATCGCCCGCAGCGCGATCATGCCGGGGCTGCGGTTCTCGCCGCCCTCCCCGGGGGGTGCCAGCACGGCGTCGCGCGTGTCGAACAGCACGGTGCCGCCCTGTTTCATGTAGGCGTCGATGCGGGCGAGCGCCTTGGCGGTCGGCTTCGGCGCATTGGGCGAGATCGGCCAGTAGATCAGCGGGAAGAAAGCGAGCTCGTCGCGGTCGAGGTCGAGCCCCATGGGCTGGCCCGCCTCGAGCGCGGTGCGCTGCGCCAGATAGAGGGTGAGGCCCTCGAGCCCGGAGCGGCTGATATTGTCGGCTTCGCTGTCGCCGGTGACGACATAGGCGAGATGCGTCTCGAGCGTCGCCTTCATGGCGAACTTGTCGGCCGCCTCGTCGGCGGCGGAGGGGCCGATGCGCGCGAACGCCGCGAGCATGATGCCGAGCACCAGCACGGCGGCGACGCGATGGCGCCGCAGCAGGCGGTAGATGCCGCCGGCGAGCCAGAACACCACCATGGCGTCGACGAGCAGCAGCGCGAGCGCGGTGGTGAAGATCGGCCCGCGCAGGTCCTGCGGCTCGGCCATGCGGTAGCTCTCCATGCGCGCGTGCAGCGGGGAAACGTCGATCGGCCCCAGGCGCTCGGTCGGCGTGAGCGTGTTCACGGCGAGCAGCCCCTCGGGCGGGCCGTAGAAACCGGGCGGATTGTCGGACTTGGCGCGGCCCGTGTAGTTCGCCGGCACCGGCCGCGCGGTCGGCGGCGGCGAGACGAAAATGCCGAACCCGTCGAGCACGCGGCTCGGCGGCAGCACCTCGCGCGCGCCCTCGGCGGCGGCCGTTTCGTTCGTCGCCACGGTGCCGGCGAGGTTGACGATCTTGCGCAGCATGTCGACGAAGGTGCCGGACAGCGGCAGGTCGGACCAGCGCGTGTCGGCGGTGACGTGGAACAGCACGATCAGGCCCTTGCCGCGCTTCGCCGCGGTGACGAGCGGCGTGCCGTCGGCGAGCGTCGCCCAGGTGTGATCGCCGAGGCCGATGTCGGGCTCGGCGAGCACCTGGCGCGTGACCGTCACGTCGCTCGGCACCGGCATGCCGGCGAACGGGCTTTCGCGCGAGAAGCCGGCGAGCGGTTGCGGCTTCTCCCAGCTGAGGCTTCCGCCGAGGATGCGGCCGCCGCGCCGCAGCTTCACCGGCACCAGCTCGTCGTCGGCGGCCGCAAGCCGCGGCCCGGCGAAGCGCACCAGCACGCCGCCATCCTCGACCCACTGGGCGAGCTTGGCGCGCTCGTCGGGCGCGATGGTGCCGACGTCGGCGAGGATGATCATCGGGATCTTCTGCTCGGCGAAGCGGGCGATCGCGACCGACGGCGAGCCGCGCTCGCCGAGGCGCACGTCGGCGAACGGCCCGAGCGCGCGCGTGAGATAGTAGTTCGAGGCGAGCAGGGGCTCGGCCGTGTCGGCCGTCGAGCCCGACACGATGCCGATCGTGCGCCGCCGCCAGCGCTTGTCGAGCAGCTGCACGGCGCCGGCCGAGCGCTCGCCGTCGATCTCGAGCCGCGCGATGTCGTTGCGGATCTCGACCGGCAGGTCGAACTGCGCCTCGGCCTCGCGCGCGTCGCTCTTGAAGGTGTAGCGCGCCTCGCCGAGCGGCAGCCCCTTGAGGTCGAGTGCGCGCACCATCCCGTCATCCTGCGTGCCCGTATAGGCGCGCAGGACCTTGACGCTCAGCACGCCGGCCGCGTTGTCGGCGGCGGTGAGCGCGTGCGCGCCGCGCACGCCGCCGATCACCACGGTCACCGGCCGGTTGCCGGCGAGCCGCGCCAGCGCGGCGACGAAATCCTTGCCCTTGCCCATGTCGATGCCGTCGGTGAGCCAGACCAGCTCGATGTCCTTGGCGCGGCCGATGAGCCGCTCGATCTCCGGCAGCGCCTCGGTGCGATCGATCGTATAGGGCTTGGGCGAAAGCTCGCGCAGCCGCACGCGCGCGGCGGCCGGCGTCTCGAGCGAGACGTCGCGCTGCGTCTCCGACAGCGGAATGAGCGCGACCGGGCGACTGTCCTGCTCGGCGCGGGCGATCAGATCCTCGGCAGTGCCGAGCCGCACCGGCCAGCTCGCGGCCGCCGACCACGTGTCGTCGATGAGGAGCGCCATGGGCAGGTTGTTGCTGCTGCTCGCAACCGGCGGGTTCCACAGCGGCCCGGCGGCTGCCAGCACGATCAGCGTCGCAAGCAGGAGACGCAGCAGGGTGAGCCACCACGGCGTGCGCGCCGGCGTCTCCTCCTTCGGTGCGATGTCGAACAGCAGGCGCGTCGGCGGGAAGGCGACGCGGCGCGGCCGCGGCGGCACGAGCCGCAACAGCCACCACAGCACCGGCAGGCCGATGAGCGCGAACAGGACGAGCGGCTGGGCGAAGGCGAGCGGCAGGCCGGGGATCATGCCGGGGCCTCCGCGGCGTCGCTCACGTCGGCGCCGCGCCAGCGCTCGAAGTCGAAGCCGCCGCCGGTGCCGCCGAGCCGCGCATGCAGCGCGAGCAGGAGATCGCTCGCCGGCCGGTCGGTGCGGTGGACGATGAAGCTCCAGCCGAGATGATCGGTCTCGGCGCGGATGGCGGCGCGGTGACGCTCGATGCGCGCCTGGTAATCCGCGCGCCAGGTCTCGGCGCGGCCGGCCGTGATCGCGCCGGCGCCTTCCGGCTCGACGAACTCGACGCGGCCGGCGAACGGAAACGTCTCCTCCGCCGGATCGACGATCTGCACCACGTGGCCGTGCGCGTGGGTCGCGGAGAACTGCGCGATCGTGCGCTGCACGTCGGCGATCGGGCTCCACAGATCCGACAGCAGCACGACTTCGGCGCGCGGCGAGGGCGCAAACGACGCCGGCAGGCTGGTGCGCGCGGTCGGGTCGTGCAGCATCGCCTCGGCCATGCGCTCGATCACGTTGCGGCTGGCGGTCGGGCGCATCAGTCCCGGGATGCCGACGCGCTCGCCGCCCTCGATCAGCACCTCGGCGAGCGCAAAGGCGATCACCAGCGTGCGCTCGAGCTTGCCGTCGAGCGCGAGCGCCGACTTGAACGACATCGAGGCCGAGCGGTCGGGCCAGATCCACACCGTATGCGCGGCTTCCCATTCCTGCTCGCGCACATAGAGATGATCGTCGCGCGCCGAGCGGCGCCAGTCGACGCGCCCGGCCGGCTCGCCCGACATGAAGCGGCGGTATTGCCAGAAGTTCTCGCCCGGCCCGGCGCGGCGGCGGCCGTGCAGGCCGTGGATGATGGTCGCCGCCACCCGGCGCGCCTCCAGGATCAGCCGCGGCATGGTGGCGGCGAGCGTGCGGCTGCCGCCGACCGCATGCGCGATCGCCTGGGCTTCGTCGGGGGCAGCGGCGGTCTTTGCCATTCCTAGCCGGCCTTCGCCTTTAGCCGGCCGATCACGGCGGGGATCGTCTCGCCGTCGGCGCGCGCCGCGAAGGTCAAGGCCATGCGATGCTTGAGCACCGGCTCGGCGAGCGCCATCACGTCGTCGACCGAGGGGGCGTAGCGGCCTTCGATGAGCGCGCGGGCGCGCACCGCGAGCATCAGCGCCTGGCTCGCGCGCGGCGAGGGGCCCCAGGCGATCAGCTTGCCGAGCTCGCCCGATTCCGGGCCCGGGCGCGCCGAGCGCACCAGCGCGAGGATCGCATTGACGACCGACTCGCCGACCGGCAGGCGCCGCACCAGGCGTTGCGCCGCCATCAATTCGTCGGCGGTCATCGCCGCCTTCGGCTTGGTTTCCTCCGCCCCGGTGGTGTCGAACAGGATGCGGCGCTCGGCGTCGCGATCCGGATAGTCGACGTCGATCTCCATCAGGAAGCGGTCGAGTTGCGCCTCGGGCAGCGGGTAGGTGCCTTCCTGCTCGATCGGGTTCTGCGTCGCGAGCACGTGGAACGGCTTCGGCAGGTCGTAGCGCGCGCCCGCGACCGTGACATGCTGCTCCTGCATCGCCTGCAGCAGGGCCGACTGGGTGCGCGGGCTCGCACGGTTGATCTCGTCCGCCATCAAGAGCTGGGCGAAGATCGGCCCGGAGATGAAGCGGAAGCTGCGCTTGCCGCCCGGATTGTCCTCCAATACCTCGGTGCCAAGAATGTCCGGCGGCATGAGGTCGGGGGTGAACTGCACGCGGCGCGCTTCGAGCCCGAGCACCGTGCCCATGGTGTCGACGAGCTTGGTCTTGGCGAGGCCAGGCACGCCGACCAGGAGCCCATGCCCGCCGGAGAGCACCGTGATCAGCGCGTGCTCGACCACCTTCTGCTGGCCGAAGATCACCGCGCCGATTGCGCTGCGGGCGGCCTGCACGTGCACGGCGGTTGATTCGGCCGCGCGGACGATCATGTCTTCAAGCTTCTCGGTGCTCTCGCTCCCGGCCGCTGCCATCACTTGCTCCTCGTTGAATTCCTGTCACGTTTCATACACATAAGCCTTCATGCGCCGGCTGCGACTGATCACAACCGTGCCCGCCTTCGGGCCTTCCGCCCCGTCCCATCGCCCTGGGTCTTCCGCATCCGCGAAGAGTCTACGCTATTTTCGCGCCCGACGCGGCGGGCAAGCGCCCTCACGATCACGCGAGCGGATGTCAGGGACGCAAGTTTGAGGCCAACAATGGCGAAGGAAGGGCAGAGCGCCCAATTGGAAGGCATAGCCGGCGCGCTCAAACAGGCGGGCGTGCGCGGCCCCCCGCCGGTGCACCTGTGGAATCCGCCCTATTGCGGCGAGATCGACATGCGGATTGCTGCCGATGGTACCTGGTTCTATCAGAAAACGCCGATCGGCCGGCCCGCCCTGGTGAAGCTGTTTGCCTCGGTGCTCAAGCGCGAAGGTGACCATTATTTCCTTGTCACGCCTGTGGAAAAATGCGGCATCACGGTCGACGAGGCGCCGTTTCTCGCGGTCGAGCTGGCGGTCGATGACGCTGACGCAACGGCAGGTCCGGGAGCGGGCCGGGTGCTCCGGTTTCGCACCAACGTGGACGATTGGGTCACCGCCGGCCGCGACAATCCGCTGCGCTTCGAGCCCGAGCCGGCGACCGGCGGCCTGAAACCATTCCTACACGTGCGGCGCGACCTGTGGGCCAAGGTGACGCGCGCGCTGTTCTATGATCTCGTCGAGCTCGGCGAGGAGCGCGACGTCGGGGGCGAGCGCATGTTCGGGGTCGCGTCCGGCCCCGCCTTCTTCATCATGGCGCCGGCGGACAGCATCGCGGGATTGCGGGACTGACATGACCGATCAGCCGATCGACGCCGCCACCGCCCCGGTCGTCACGCATGCGTTCTTCGAACGTGCGCGTGCGCGGCTGACCCTCGACGTGCCGGCCGGGCTCGCCGACCCGAGCGTGCCGGTGACGCGCGGCGACCTCGATCTCGATCCCTCGATGTGGGAGCGCGCCGGCGTCACGGCGACGAAGCCTGCCGCGGTCCTGGTGCCGGTGGTCGCCCGCGCGCAGCCCGCCGTCATCCTCACGATGCGCACCTCGGAGCTCTCGAGCCACGCCGGACAGATCGCGTTTCCGGGCGGCAAGATCGACAGGACGGATGCCGGTCCGCTCGCCGCGGCCCTGCGCGAGGCGAAGGAGGAAATCGGTCTCGACGCCGCGCTGATCGAGCCGATCGGCTATCTCGATCTCTATCTCACCTTCTCGGGCTTTCGCATCCTGCCGCTGGTCGCGCGAGTCGCGCCCACCTACGCGCTTACCCTCAATGCGTCCGAGGTCGCCGACGCCTTCGAGGTGCCGCTCGATTTTCTCATGCGTCCGGAAAACCACCAGCGCCATTCGCGCGACTGGAAAGGCATCCAGCGGCAGTACTACGCGATGCCCTACCAGGAGCGCTACATCTGGGGCGTCACCGCCGGCATCCTGCGCAATTTATATGAGCGCATTTACGGCGCCTGATGTATGAGTCCCGGCCGCCAGCGCATGTTCCGGCGAAAGCCTGCCCCCGACTCGATCGGGGGCGGACGCCGGTTCGCTGACAAGAACATGCGTTTCCGGTTCCGTCGCGCGCCGCGGGCGGAATGGAGGTTCTGACGTGATCCGCCTCTTTTCGGTCGAAGTCGCGCTCTTTGTCGCGCCGTTCGTCGCCTATGCGTTGTTCCTGTGGGCGGTGCGCGAAGGCATCCTGCATCCCGAGGAATGGTCGGTGCGGGTGCTGGCGTCGCTTACCATCGCGGCGGTTCTGCTCACCGCCGTCGGCTTCGTCGTGATCGCGCAATACAGCGGTGCGCCGGCGCACTCGAACTATGTTCCGGCGCATCTCGAGAACGGTCGGCTCGTGCCGGGGACAATGCAGTGAACCGCCGCCTGCCGGATTCGACCTGGCTCGCCGCGGGCGCGCTCGCGCATGTGCTCGCCGTGCTCGACCATGCGGGCGAGGAGGCGCGCGTCGTCGGCGGCGCGGTGCGCGACGCCCTGCTCGGGCAGACGTCCGGCGAGGTCGACATCGCGACCACGGCGGTGCCCGACACCGTGATCGAGCGCGCGCGCGCCGCCGGCTTCAAGGCGGTGCCGACCGGCATCGACCACGGCACCGTCACGGTGATCGTCGATGGTGAGCCGTTCGAGGTGACGACGCTGCGCGCCGACGTCGAGACCTACGGGCGCAAGGCCAAGGTCGCGTTCGGCCGCGACTGGAAGGTCGACGCCGAGCGGCGCGACTTCACCATGAACGCGCTGTCGGTCGATCGCGCCGGCGAGATCTTCGACTATGTGGGCGGGCTCGCCGACATCGACGCGCGCCGGGTGCGCTTCATCGGCAAGGCGGAAAAGCGCATCGCCGAGGATTATCTGCGCATCCTGCGCTTCTTTCGCTTCCACGCGACCTATGGGCAAGGCGCGCCGGATCCAGACGGGCTCAAGGCCTGCATCGATGGGCGCGAGGGCCTCGCCCAGCTGTCGCGCGAGCGCGTGCGCATGGAGCTGATCAAGCTGTTGCGCGCCGCCCATGCGACGCCGACGCTCGCCGTGATGACGGAGGCCGGCCTGCTCGAGATGGTGCTCGGCGGCGTGCCGCTGCTCGCGAGCTTCGAGAACACCTGCAAGGTCGAGAAGGCGATCGGGATCGTGGGCGATCCGGTGCGCCGGCTCGGCGCGCTCGGCGTCGCGGTGGTCGAGGATGCCGAGCGGCTGTGGCAGCGGCTGCGGCTCACCAATTCGGAGCATGCGCGGCTCGCCTCGATCGGCGAGGGCTGGAAAGAGATCGATCCCGCGCAAGGCGAGGCGGCGGCGCGCGAATTGATCTACCGGCTCGGACCCGATCGCTACCTCGACCGCGTGCTGGTGGCCTGGGCGCGCTCGCCCGACGGCGCCGCGGACGAGATGTGGAAAAATCTCGCCACCTTGCCGGCGCGATGGACCGCGCCGACCTTCCCGCTCAAGGCGAAGGATTTCACCAGGCGCGGCATCGAGAAGGGCCCGCGCCTCGGCGCGGTGATCGCCGCCGCCGAGGAGGCGTGGATCGCGGCCAGCTTTCCGGTCGATCAGGCGGCGCTCGCCGCGCTCGCCGACGCGGCGGTGGCGGCGACACCCGGAGCACCCTCGTGACATCGGCCGCGGTGCTCGCGGCGTTCGCCGGCATCTCGCTGCCCCAGCTTCTCCTCATCGCCGCCATGGGCGTGCTCACCTCGCTGATCGGCGGGGTTGCGGGCTACGGCACCGGTGCGCTCATGCCGCTCGTGCTGGTGCCGATCGTCGGCGCCGCGCCGATCGTGCCGATCATCGCGATCTCCGCCATGATGACGAATACGAGCCGCGCGGCCGCGTTCCGCAAGTCGATCGACCCCCGGCGCGCCATGATCGTGCTCGTGTCGGCGTTTCCGGGTTGCGCGCTCGGCGCCTACGGTTACACCCTGCTCACCAGCGTCGGCGTGATGATCCTGATCGGCAGCATGCTCGCGCTCTCGGTGCCGCTGCGGCGATTTCTGCGCGCGCGCGGCTTTCGTCTCGACGACCGGCGGCTCGCCGTCGCCGCGGTCGCCTGGGGCGTGCTGATGGGCGGCACCAGCGGCGCCGGCATCATCCTGCTGGCGATGCTGATGGCCGCCGGCCTCGACGGCGCCGCCGTGATCGGCACCGACGCGCTGGTCTCAGTCCTGCTCGGCGTGATGAAGATCGCGGTGTTCTGGTTCGCGGGGGCGATCACGGGTCAGGTGGTCGCGGTCGCGGTGCTGATCGGTTGCGTGGCGTTTCCGGGCGCGTTCTTCGCCCGCGCGCTGGTGGCGCGGCTGCCGATCCATATCCATGCGGCAATGCTGGATGCGGTGGTGATCCTGGGTGGGGCGGTGATGATCGTGGGGGCGTTGAGGCGGTGACTCAATCGTCGACGCCTTTCCACGGTCGTCGGCGCGCATGGCGAATGTGCACGATCCATGCC
>DATBZM010000421.1:0-7459 GCA_036513175.1 Xanthobacteraceae bacterium
GCCACAGATTGGCCGTGACGGTCGACTCATAGGTCGGAATGAAGTTGTCGAGGATGTGCGAGCCCGCGCTGGTGCGCACGCCCTTGGTGGCGAACAGGTCCTTGATGCCGAGCGGAACGCCGGCGAGCGGCCCGCCCTCCCGGCGCCCGAGCGCCGCGTCGGCGCGGCGCGCCATGGCGCGCGCCGCATCCGGCGTTTCCACCACAAAGGCATTGAGCGCGCGCGCCTGCTCGATGGCCGCGATATGGGCGTCGGCGAGCTCGAGCGCGGAAATCTTCTTCTGACGCAGCAGATCGCGCGCTTGTGCGAGCGTCAGCGCGGTCGGGTCGGTCATTCGGACGGCGGCTCGTCGCACACGAAGGGCGATGCACGCTCGGCCTTCTTCGCCGGCCCCAGATCAGCCGCCGCCGCAGCCTTCTCCTGCCGCGCCACCTGGTCGAGATAGGCGAGCCATAGCTCGTCTTCCATCTGGCAAGCCATGCACATCAATCGACCTCATGTGCGCCCTGCGGCTCGCATACGAAGCGCGGCGCCGCGATCGCATAGGGGCGCCCGGTGACCAGCCGGTCGTCCAGGATCGGCTCGGTGTTGGCCGACGCAGGCGGGCGCCACCCCTTGCGCTCGATCTTGCCGTAATATGCGACGGTCAGCGGCTCGATCTCTTCGCATTCATCGCACATTGGCCAGCTCGTTGTCCCTGCTCTGAATTCCGGATCGCGCCACGCGCGCCCGGGATGGTTGAATGACGCGCCCCGCGCGTCATTCATTCAACCACTCTAGGCACGACAAAAAAATGGTCTTCGCGCACCGGCGCGTTCTTGACGATGTCGTCAGCAATCTCGCCGTCGGTGACCTCGTCGGCGCGCTCCTTCATCGCCATCGGCGTCACCGATGTCATCGGCTCGACGCCCTCGACATCGACCTCGGACAACTGTTCGACGAAGGCCAAAATGGCGTTGAGCTCACCCCGAAGGTGCTCGACCTCCGCGTCGGCCACCGCAATACGCGCAAGATGCGCAATGCGCCGGACGGTTTTGGCATCGACGGGCATGGGGCCTCGAGCAAATGGCGATAGTCGCCCCTATAGCAGACGGCCGTTTCGCCGGGCAACCGGGGTAGCGTTACGCGTCCAGGCCGGCTCAGCGCTGCCTCGGCGGAACAAATCGCCCCTTGCGGACTTGGTCAAGGAGAACAAGGGGAGCGCATTGCTCATGGAAAAGCTCCTGTTCGCTTGCCCGAAGACCGGACAACAAATCGATATCGGCATCTCGACCGAGATCATTACGCTGTTGCGTATCCGTTCGCAGACGGTACGGGCGCACTGCTCTGCCTGCGGCGAGACCCATGAGTGGCCAGTGCGCGACGCCTGGTTGGTCCAGGCGGCGTGACCTTTCGTTTTCGATCGGCTTGCACCCCGTTTCGGGCGCACCCGCCTCGGTTCCGTCTGATGGAACCGGTTCCATTCCGGCGCGTTCTTGATCCTGCCCATCAACGAGGCTGGGGATTCGTGCCATGCTCATCAGTATTCTCATCACCTTCGTCGTCATCATTCTGGTGCTCTATCTCGTCAACATGCTGCCGCTCGACGCGCGGGCAAGACAGATAGTCCGCGTCATCGTCATCATTATCGGCATCCTGTCGCTGCTGGGATATCTCAGGGGAGGCTTCTAGACGAGCGCGCCGGACGGCCTCGATTCCCGGCAAACGGGCCGCCGACCTATGGCGCAAGAGCCCGGCCGGCGTCCTCGACTATGTGATTGCGCAGGAAACCGCGGCCGCGTTGGGCCGCGCGCTGAAACCCGCCCTCGATAGTGATGTGCGCGAACACAATCAGGCGGAGCGCGCACCGCCACGGTCGCGACCGCCGCCGACGCGCTGCGATTCATCGTGCAACGGGAAGCGTGCGGCCTGCGCGACACCGTCATGGTGGTGCATATGTATAGAGTGCCGCGCGAGGTGCGCGACCGGATGGGAGCTATTGCGCCGCGCCGTTGACATGCCGAATGAGGGGTCCGCTCGCGGCGCCACCGGACACCTCCAGGAGGTGTCAATTTCCCGAAAAATCCAGGGGAATCCAACGAGTTAAATTATCGCTTCGTTCGGCAATCGTTTGTTCACGGTTCCTGCGCCATATTTAACCAACGAAACGAATACGCGCGCTCCGGTGGTGAGCGTCGACGGACGCGACTTCTGATGGCAAACCGAGCCTCCTTGATCGACGAGCTGGAAACGGCGCTCGCCTCCGGCACGAGCGACCAGCGTATTCACACGCTTGCCCGGATCACCGATCTGTTCGTGATCGGCGCCGAGAGCTATTCGGACGACCAGATCGATGTCTTCGACGACGTGCTGGTCAAGATCGCGGCGCGGATCGAGGCGAAATCGCTCACGCGCCTGTCCAGCCGGCTCGCGCTGCTGCCGAACGCGCCCAAGCGCACCGTCAAGGAACTCGCGTTCAATGCCGACATCTCGGTCGCGCGGCCGGTCCTGCTCGGCTCCGAACGGCTCGACGAAGCGGACCTGGTCGACAATGCCCGCACCCAGAGCCAGGATCATCTGCTGGCAATCGCGGAGCGCAAGTCGCTGAGCGAGGCGATCACCGACGTGCTGGTCGAGCGCGGCGACCGCGACGTCGTGCGCTCGGTCGCCGGCAACACCGGTGCGCGCTTTTCCAATGCGGGCTTTCGCCGCCTTGTCACCCGCTCGACCGGCGACGACATCCTCGCCACCACGGTCGGATCGCGCCGCGACATCCCGCGCGCGCACTATCTCAAGCTGATCGAGCGCGCCTCGACGAGCGTGCGCGAGAAGCTCACCGCGCTCAATCCGCAAGCCGCGCTCGCGGTCAAGACCGCGGTCGCCGAGGTCACCGGCGGCATCCGCAGCGAGACCCGCGAGGCCTCGGTCAACTATGCCGAGGCGAAAGTCCAGATCGAGGGCCTTTTTCGCAACAAGCAGCTCAACGAGCAGGCGATCTACCAGTCCGCGCGCGAGCGCAACTTCGAGCAGGTGGTGATCGCCCTGTCGCTCCTGTGCGACGTCGAGATCGACGTGGTCGAACGCGCGATGCTCGATCCCGGCGCCGAAGTTGCGCTCATCCTGGCAAAATACGCCAACCTGTCGTGGACCACCGCCAAGGCGATCCTGCTGCTGCAGACGTCGGAACGCGGCCTCTCCGCCCAGGATCTCGACCAGGCGATGTCGAATTTCTCCCGCCTGCAGCCCGAGACCGCCCGCCGCGTGCTCGGCTTCTACCGGACCCGCCGCAAGCCGGCGCCGCCGACCGAAGCCGCGGAGTGATCGTCACCCTGAGAGGCTGCGAATCTTTTCGATTTTCGCAAATTCCGGTGGTGCTAAGTCCTTGATTTGACTCATGTCGAAAATCGCCGAGATCGAAAGATTCACAGCCTCTGAGGCGCTCGGCGCGAAGCGCCGAGCCTCGAAGGGACTGTGCGATTCCACCTGCTCGCTTGCTGCACGGCCTCGGCCGATCATCCTTCGAGGCTCCCCCGGATCAAGTCCGGGGTCGCACCTCAGGATGACGGTCCTACTCCAGGCATGGGTCAGGCTCGCGCCCGCAGCACGCCCAGGCGGCGACGCTCGACCGGTTGCGCCGCGACCGGATCGAGCTTATCGAGCAGCGTCTGGTACGACGAGGCCGGCAACGGCGGCGAAAACACGAAGCCCTGCGCGGCGCGGATGCCGCGCTCGCGCAGATCGGCGACCTGATCGAAGCTCTCCGGCGCGCATAGGATGCCGTGGCAAAGCCTCCAATCGCCTGGAGAATCGTGCCGTGGGGTTGTAGCCGCTCCGTGGCGTCAATTCTGCATCGCTGCTAGCGTTCGGTCCGATCCCGATGTGGGCCCGGGAGTTTGCTGTCGTCGTTGTGACCGAAGTTCAGGGGAAATCGGCCATGTACCGGGTGACTTTGTGTGCCGCCGCGCTGCTAGTCGCCACAGCCGTTCAATCCGCCGCCGCGATGGATCGCGCCACCGCCAATCTCCGCCACTTGTGCGAGTTTGGGAGGGGCGACGAAGCGGTCGCCGCGTGCGGTCGTATGGTCGCGCTCTTTCCGAATGACGCCTTCCTCTACGCGTTCCGCGGCCGCGCCTACTACGACAAGGACGATTACGACCATGCGATCGCCGACGCCAACGAGGCGATCCGGCTCAATGCGAAAGAGGGCGCGCCTTTCTTCTACGTTCTCCGTGGCCTCGCGTACTTCGGCAAGGGTGAATACGATCGGGCGATCTCCGACTACGTTCAGGCGATCCAGCTCAGGCCGAAACTTGCCCCGGCGTATGACGTCCTCAGCGAGGCCTACAACCGCAAGGGTGATCGTGATCGTGATCGCGCTATCGCCGCCGCCAACGAGACGATCCGACTCGACCCGACATTTGCTCTCGCTTACTGCCACCGGGGCGAAGCCTACGAAGCCAAGAACGATCCAGACCACGCGATCGCTGACTTCGACCAAGCCTTAAAGCTCAATCCGTCGCTTGTCGACGCGCGCCGGGACCGCGAGCGCGTGCAGGCGCTGCTGGCAAAGCGGTCCCGCGCGCAAACCAACGTTAGGGTGATGGCAGACGAAACGCGGTGCCGGGCACGGTTCTGATTATCGCGGCGAAGCGTTTGCATCAAAATGTCCCGGTACGCCCAGCAGCGCCTCATAAACCTCGTCGGAGATGATATTGCCGATGCGAGGGAAATTGGCCGGCGTGGCGGCATATCGCCTGCCGATGAGCGGCGTGGGGCCGGACACGTCGAAGGACACATCCCAAAGCCGGAACGCCGTGTTGATGCGGCCATCAAGTAGGCGGGCGACGCGCCCCACGAGAAGCGCCACGGCCTTGATCGCGCGCCAATCCGCAAACCGGGGCCACTCATCAATGGTCGGGACATGGTCGGGGAATGCCGCTTGGTCGATCAACACGAACCGCCCGCTGCGCGCGAGGTTGATGCCGATGATCGCCGAAATGACACGCGCCGGCCCGGCATCGGCTGGCGTGCCGGCGAGAAAATCCGGCAACGCGATCGGCACCGCTGATCTCTCACCCTGAATGGCGCACGCAGGCTGTCGCGCAAACGTCGCCATTCCGGCCGCGGCACCGATGCACACGAGGCGGCGACGCGTCAGCACCCCCAGTCCGGACGAGAGAATTTCGCTTGCCATGCCTACATCGTGAAACAGCCGAGGCAGATGTTTCCGAACCTCTACGTTATAGCACCCTCTGCCGGAGTCATGACCTGCAAAGCTCCGGGCCGCGGGCCGCTTCCGCTGCGGGTCAAACCCGATAATGCTCCGATTGAATGAATGTTTTCCGCTTTGGCCTGAAGCGAGCAGGCCGATCCGCTAGGACGCCCGCCGCAGCGCGCGCAAGCCGCCGCGCGCCGCCGGCGGCGCCACGGGGTCGAGCTTGTCGAGCAGCGTCTGGTACGACGAGGCCGGCAACGGCGGCGAAAACACGTAGCCCTGCGCCGCGCGGATGCCGCGCTCGCGCAGGTCGGCGACCTGGTCGAATTTCTCCACGCCCTCGGCGACGATCTCCATCCGCATATTGCGGGCAAGCTCGACCAGCGTGGTGACGATGGTCGCCGAATTGCGCTCGCTGCCGAGCGAATCGATGAACATCTTGTCGATCTTGATCACATCGACGCCGAGCTTGAGGATCGACGACAGGCCGCTGTGCCCGGTGCCGACATCGTCGAGCGCGACCTGGCAGCCGAGGCCCTGCAGCGCCGCAATGACGCGGCGCGTGGTGGTGATGTCCTCGATCGGCTCGCGTTCGGTCAACTCGAGAGTGACCTGGGAGAGACGGATCGGCGAGCGGTCGAAGATCGCGCGCAGGTCCGCGATGATCGCGTCGTCGGCAAAATGGCGCGCCGTGAGGTTGAACGCGATCTTGAGCTGCGGCCGGCGCGCATAGGCCTCGCCGATCTCCCGACAGGCCCGGCGCATCAATCCTTCGGTCAACTCGATCATGAGGCCGCCGCGCTCGGCGATCGCGATGAAGGCGCCGGGCAGGACGAGGCTGCCGTCGCCCTTGCGCCAGCGCGCCAGCACCTCGGCGCCCAGGAGCTTCCCGGACGCAATATCGACGATCGGCTGGAAGTAGGGCACGAACTCGCGCGCATCGAGGGCGCGGCGGATCTCCGCGACCGGATCGCCGCCGCGCCGCCGCACGATCAGCCAGGCGACCGTGAGCACGGCGAACAGCACCACGAGATTGACGATCAGCCCGATGGCGCGCAAGTCGTGCGGCTCGCTCGCCTCGCGCAGCATCGCGGTCTCGACCGAGATGCCGAACCGCTCCGAGCGCATGCTCGCCCGCACGACCTGGTCGGGCGTGATATCGGGCGGCAGCGGCGTTCCGCCCTCGCCGATCGCCACGCCCTCGCGGGTCAGGATGCGGGCATGTGCCGCGAATGGCCCGCCGCGCGCGGAGGTGAGCGGGAAGAGCATGTCGGGCGCCACCAGCGCCGCGAGACTGCTGCCGCCCGCGCCGAACCGGCGCACGCGCAGATAGCTGGCGGGCCGCTCGCCGAGCGGGATCACGTCGATCAGCATCTGGGCGGGCGGTGCGGTCTTCACCGGACCCGCCACGACGCGTGCGCTGAGCGGTATGCCGAGATCGCTGCACAGCGTCTGCCCGTTGGGACCGATGATGCCGAGCTCCTTGGCGGCCGAGGTCGCAAACGACACGCGGCGAAGCCTTTCCAGGTCAGCCGGATCGCACGATCCGGCGCCCTGCGCCGCAAGGCTGTCGAGGGCGGCCGTCACCTCGGTCAGCCGCGCGTCGACCACCGCGATGGTGCGCCGGGCGCTGCCGAAAATGTCTTCGCTGCTTTGCCGGTCGATGAGCTGCTCGAGCCAGATGTCGAAGCCGGCGAGCGGCAGTCCTGCAAGCAAGACGCCGATCACCGCCGCGATGAGCTTCTTTTGCCGCGAGCGGATCAAGCAGAACCCCGACCATGAGGGCCAAACTCTGCGCCTTGCCTGTTAAGACCTGCTTAACCGTCTTACGGCCCTACCTGGCTGCCGCCTCGCCGCGCCGCAATTCGTTGACCTCGACGCGCTTCGCCGCGAACGCCTCGCGCAGCACCGGAACGCATTGATCCGGATCGGCATCGCCGCACATGAAGACGTCGACCGCCGCATAGCCCGAATAAGGCCATGTATGGATTGATATGTGGCTCTCGGCCAGCACCGCAACGCCGGATACGCCGTTCGGCTGGAAGCGGTGCACATGCAGATGCAACAGCGTCGCGCGGGACGCATCGACGCAGCGGCGCAGCGTCGCTTCGACGTGGCCGACGTCGTCGAGGTGCTTTGCCTCGAACAGGTCGATGATGAGGTGCACGCCGGCGCAACGCGTGCCATGGCGCACCACCGAATGGTCGTGGCGGACACCCAATGGAACGAGCCTGGCGGCGGTCATCGTGGACGATCTTCGTGCGT
>DATBZM010000422.1:0-4458 GCA_036513175.1 Xanthobacteraceae bacterium
CTTGAAGGTCGGCGAGGCCTCCTCGAAGATCGTGTGGCAGCCGGGCTCGAGGCAGGTCGACGCAACGGCGGTTGCCGCGATGCGCGGCTCGTGCGCCGCCATGATGGTGCCGAAGAACGAGCCGAAGCTCGTGCCGGTGACGCCGATGCGCTTGGCGTCGATCTCCGGCCGGCTGCCCAGCCAGTCGACCAGCGCCGGGCCGGCATCGATCCAGTTCTGCATCGAGACGTACACGCCGAGCAGCGGGCTCTCGTATTGCCCTGGGCCGTCGATGGCGAGCACCGCGGCGCCGCGCGCGAGCCAGCGGTCGTTGCCGAGCGCGACGCCCGCCTCCTTGAAGCTGTCCATGCCGGGGATCGAGATCACCACCGGCAGCTTGCCGCCGGCGTATCCGGGCGGAAGGTGGAACCAGGCCGGGATCGACTTGTCCCGCAACGGCACCGCGACCGCTTCGACCTTATGATCGGCGAGCCTCGCATAGTTGGCGTAGCACGCGCGTTTCTTCTGGTGCAGCTCGATGTGCTTCGCGCCCGAATCGTCATACGGCCATTCGGCGGCGCCATAGTGGATCGCGGCCATGAACCAGTTGTCGCGCGCCGTGATCTTATCGCCATCGGCCTCGGCCGCCCGCGCCTTTCCCTCGCGGCGCTTCGCCGTGCTCTCGAAGGCCGGGCCGATGTCGGCCATCTTCTGCACCCGCGCGCGGACCGCGGCGAAATCGGCGCCCGCCTCGACGCCGCACGGCGCCGAGAGATAGAGCGAGCGCGGCTGGTCCCAGTCGATGCCGTTGGCGCGAATGATGTTGTCGAGCGCCCAGCGCTGCTCGGCGAAGCGCCGCGTCATCGCGGCCCCCGGCTCTCCCGCGAATGCCGCCCCCGTCGCGAGCGCTGCGCTAGCGCCTGCCGCCGAAGCGATGAAGCTGCGTCGATCCATGGTCGTGCCTCCCTGATGTTGTTTGCGCGATTGTAGCACGTAGGGTGGGCACGGCGCGAAGCACATGCTATCCGCGTGGGCAAAATCGCGGAAGCGCCGTGCCCACGCGGCGACGAAAATGAACGCGATTTTGCCCACCCTACGGAGTCCTCCCATGCCGACCAGCGTCTTCGACTCGCACCTGCTCGGGCATGTGTGGGGCACCGACGAGCTGCGCGCGATCTTTTCCGACGAGACGCGGGTGCAGAAATGGTTCGACTACGAGGCGGCGCTGGCGCTCGCGCAGGCCGAGCTCGGCATCATCCCGCCGGCGGCAGCGCAGGAAATCGCCGCCAAGGCCAAGGTCGGCAATGTCGACCTCTTGGCGATCGGCGCAGAAATCCGCCGCATCAAGCATCCGCTGGTGCCGGCGCTGCGCGCGCTGCAGGCGGTTTGCGCGCACGGCCACGGCGAGTATCTGCATTTCGGCCCCACCACCCAGGACGTGCTCGACACCGGCATGATGCTGCAGCTCAAGGACGCGCATGCATTGCTGACGCGCGACCTCAAGGCGATCGGCCGCGAGCTCTATCGCCTCGCCGAAACCCACAAAGGCACGCCGATGGTCGGGCGCACCCACGGCGTGCAGGCGCTGCCGATCACCTTCGGCCACAAATGCGCGATCTGGCTTGCCGAGACCGGCCGCAACTTCGCGCGCCTGACGCAAGCGGCGGAGCGCAACTTCGTCGGCGGCATGACGGGCGCGGTCGGCACGCAGGCCTCGTTCGGCCCGCGCGCCTTCGAGCTCGACGCGATGCTGATGGCGCGCCTGGGGCTCGGTGTCGCCGAGATCGGCTGGCAGACCGCGCGCGACCGGCTCGCCGACTACGCCAACGTGCTCGGCCTGATCGGCGGCGGCCTCGCCAAGATCGCGCACGAGATCATCATCCTGAGCCACAACGAGATCGACGAGGTCGCCGAGCCCTTCGCGCACGGCAAGGTCGGCTCCTCGACCATGCCGCACAAGCGCAACCCGGTGATCTGCGAGGGCGTGGGCGCGGTCGGCCATGCGCTGCGCGCCTCGGTCGGGCTGATGCAGCAGGCGCTGATCGTCGAGCACGAGCGCGACGCCGCGGCCTGGCGGCTCGAATGGAAGGCGCTGCCGGAATGCTGCCTGATGACCGGCGCGATGCTGGCGCAGATGAAGCACGTGCTCGGCGGCCTCGAGGTGCATCCCGACAAGATGCGCCGGAATCTCGACACGCTCGGCGGCTTCCTGATGTCCGAGCGGGTGATGTTCGCGCTCGGCGACAAGGTCGGCAAGCAGAGCGCACACGAGCTCGTCTACGAGATCGCGATGCGCGGCATCGAGCAGGGCGTCACGTTCGAGCAGGCGCTGATGGCCGACGGGCAGGTCAAGGGCGCGCTCGGGCGCGACGAGCTGCGCGCCCTGCTCGATCCGACGACCTATGTGGGGCTCGCACCTGAGATCGTCGACCGGGTGCTGGCGGAGACCAAGGCTGCGGGTTGGATGGAACTCTGAACGCTTATCTCTAAAGTATTTATTTTATTGCTAAATCCCGGCTAGGTTCGTTCGGCCAAAACGCGTAGGCGGTACCTAATCACCGCGAAGCCCAAGGAAGCCGGGGGTGCGACCCCCGGCTCCTCCGCCTAACAATGGACGGGCTGCTCGACCGCACTTGTGGGGTGCGACCCCGTGCATCAAGACTTGACCACGTCCGAGGTTAGACCTACCCGCGGATGACCCTGGGCACTGCAACCATAACATTAAACCCGGTGCGGCCGCCACATCGCAGTCGAGATTTGAACAGTCCCGGGCGGGCGATGCGCACGAGCTCCCGCAATTCTCACTGCGGCTTGATCTTCGCGGCGCGCACCACCTTGGCCCATTTCTCGGTCTCGGCCGCCAGATGCTGGCCGAACTCGGCGCGCGACGTCGGGAACGGCACCGAGCCGAGGTCGATGAGCCGTGCCTTGAGCTTGGGATCGGCGAGGCCCGCATTGATCTCCGCGTTGAGCTTGTCGACGATGTCGGCCGGCGTGCCCGCGGGCGCGCCAATGCCGTACCACGCGCTCGCCTCGTAGCCCGGCACGAAGTCGCCGATTACCGGCACGTCCGGCAGCACCGTCGAGCGCGCAGCGCTGGTCACCGCGAGCGCGCGCAGCCGGCCGGATTTGACGTAGCCGAGCGAGGGCGGCAGCGGGCAGAACATGAGCTGGATCTGCCCGGCGAGGAGGTCGTTCAGCGCCGGCGGCGAGCCGCGATAGGCGACATGCACGAGCTCGACGCCGGCCATCAGGTTGAACAGCTCGCCCGCCATGTGCAGCGAGCTGCCGATGCCGGCCGAGCCGTAGTTGATCTTGCCCGGATTGGCTTTCGCGTAGGCGATGAGCTCCGGCACCGTGCCGCCGGGAAACGACGGCTGCACCTCCATGCCGAGCGGCTCGCGGCTGATGCCGGCGACCGGCGCGATGTCGTGCAGGAAATCGTAGTTGAGCTTCTCGTAGAGCGTCGCGTTGACGGCGTTGCCCATCGAGGTGAGCAGCAGCGTGTGGCCATCCGGGGCCGCCTGAACCACCGTCTCGGTCGCGACGTTGCCGCCGGCGCCGGTGCGGTCCTCCACGATGAACGATTGCCCGAGCCGCTGCGCGAGCCATTGCGCGAACAGCCGCGCCAGGATGTCGGGCGCGCCGCCCGCCGCGAAGCCGCAGATGATGCGCACCGGCCGGGTCGGATAGGCCGCGGCGCGGCCGAGCCGCGGCAGCGCCGGCAGCGCCGCGGCGGCGGCCGCGACGCGAAGGACGTGTCGGCGTGATGGTCTTGTTCGCATTGTCCCGCTGCCCCCCGATGCGCGCGCGAGCCTACACCAGCGTCCGAGTATCGCGACCCGAAGATGCGATGTCGCGCGGTGCGGCCTTTCGACCCGCCGGTGCCGGCCTCTCGTTGCCGTCATTCGGCTCCTCGCCGCGAGTGCGGCGTCGGTGCGCGCGATGCCATTGCGGGCTATACAGCCGGCGCCATCGCAGGAGCCGCGGCATGTCGCCAAAAAATCTTCCCGTCATCAACGCCCGCTACTGGACCGCGATTCTCGCGGCCAGCATGTGCGGGGCGAACACGGGCGACTTCGCGGCGCGCTATCTCGGCCTCGGGCACACGCGCGGGCTCCTTCCCCTTGGGCTGATCTTCCTCGCCATCGTCTGGGCCGAACGGCGCAGCAAGGTCCCGACCGAAGCCTACTACTGGCTCGCCATCATCGTGCTGCGCACCGGCGCGACCAATCTCGCGGACCTCGGCACGCACGACCTCAAGCTCGGCTATGTCCCATGCATGGTGGCGCTCGCGGCCTTCATGGTGCTGATGCTGCTGATCGACCGGATGCGCGGCGTTGCGCCCGTCAGCATCGCCGGGCTGGACGGTCGCCGGCAGACGCTGCCGGCGACCGACATGAGCTACTGGATCACCATGCTGGCGGCCGGCACGCTCGGCACCGCGGCCGGCGACTGGGTCGCGGAGGAGACGGGGCT
>DATBZM010000423.1:0-7832 GCA_036513175.1 Xanthobacteraceae bacterium
GAAACGAGCCGCTCGGCCATCGAGGACCGGCTCGACACCGGCCTCGACAACGTTTTTCCCGACGATGCCGGCTCGCCCGCCGAACCTGCACCGCGCGCCATCGAACCGGCGGGGTATTCGGAATGGTCGGGGGTCGGTTCGGGCGGGCGTGATGCGGGCGAATACAATCTCGAGGCCTTCGTCTCCGCCGAGACCACGCTCGCAAGCCACCTCGCCGATCAGCTCCTGCTGGCGATCGCCGACCCGGCCCGGCGCCTCATCGGCCGGCAGCTGATCGATCTTGTCGACGAGGCCGGCTATCTCGCGGGCGATCTCGCCGCGGTCGCCGAAGAGCTCGGCGCGCCGCTCGCCGAGGTCGAGGCGGTGCTCGCAATCGTGCAGACGTTCGAGCCGTCCGGCGTCGCGGCGCGCAATCTCGCGGAATGCCTGGCGATCCAGCTCAAGGAGCTCGACCGCTTCGATCCCGTGATGCAGACGCTGGTCGCGCATCTCGATCTCCTGGCGCGGCGCGATCTCGCGGCGCTCAAGAAGATCTGCGGCGTCGACGACGCCGACCTCGCCGACATGATCGCGGAAATCCGCGCGCTCAATCCCAAGCCCGGCCTCGCCTTCGGCTCGACCATGGTGCAGCCGATGGTGCCCGATGTGTTCGTGCGCGAGGCCGCCGACGGCACCTATGCGGTGGAGCTCAACGCCGAGACACTGCCGAAGGTGCTGGTCGACCAGAGCTACTACGCGGTGGTCTCGAAGACTGCCATGAAGGACGGCGAAAAATCCTATCTAAATGAGTGCCTGCAGACCGCGACCTGGCTCGTGCGCGCGCTCGACCAGCGCGCCAAGACCATCCTCAAGGTTTCCACCGAGATCGTGCGCCAGCAGGACGGCTTCTTCGCGCACGGCGTCCAGCACCTGCGCCCGCTCAACCTCAAGACCGTGGCTGACGCGATCGGCATGCACGAATCGACCGTCTCGCGCGTCACCGCCAACAAATACATGGCGACCAGCCGCGGCATCTTCGAGCTCAAGTATTTCTTCACCTCGTCGATCGCCGCGTCGGATGGCGGGGAGGCGCATTCGGCGGAGGCCGTGCGTCATCGTATCCGCCACCTGATCGACGCCGAGAACGCCGACGGCGTGCTCTCCGACGACACGATCGTCGACATGCTGCGCTCGGCCGGCATCGACATCGCGCGCCGTACCGTCGCGAAATACCGCGAGGCGATGAAGATCCCCTCCTCGGTACAGCGACGCCGTGAAAAGCAGACGCCGGTGGGCGTCGGTTGAAACCGTTCTTTCCGGGCCGCGTTGACAGCGCGTCGCTGCGAACATACGTCGGGCCGTAACAAGACATCGCGCCGGTCGTGCCCCCGCCGGCGCCGGAGGTGATGATGCCGTTTCGTGTCTCGGGCAGGAATCTCGATATCGGTGAAGCTCTCCGCACGCGTGTCAGCGCGCGGGTCGTCGAGGCCATGGCGAAGTATTTCGACGGCGGCTACTCGGGGCATGTCACGGTCGGCAAGGACGGCTTCGGATTTCGCACCGAATGCGCGATCCATCTCGATTCGGGCGTGACCCTGCACACCGAGGGCATGGCGGCCGACGCCTATTCGAGCACCGATCAGGCGGCGCTGCGCATCGAGAAGCGGCTGCGCCGCTACAAGCGCCGGCTCAAGGGGCGCGCCGCGCCGGGCGCCGATGATGGGGCGGACGGCGCCGATGCGCAGAGCTACGTCATTGCGGCGCCTGACCACGAGTCCGAGGAGGAGATCACCGATTTCAATCCGGTGATCATCGCCGAATCGACCACCACGCTCGAGCAGCTGTCGGTAAGCGAAGCAGTGATGGAGCTCGACATGACCGGCGCGCCGGTCGTCGTCTTCCGGCACTCGGTGAATGGTCGGGTCAACATGATCTATCGCCGCGCCGACGGGAATATCGGCTGGGTCGATCCGCCGGAGAAGAGTCGCTAGCCAACTGCTCGTTCGTCATGCCCCGCGAATGCGGGGCATCCAGTACGCTGTGTCGTCTCGGTGAAAGATAGCCTACTGGATCGCCCGCTTTTCGCGGGCGATGGCGTCGTCATTTGTGGTCAAAGCACCGGTTCGATTCCGAGGTCCGTCGCCAGCTCATCGAGACTCTTGCGCAGCGACGGCGGCAGCGGGATTCCGTTCTTCACCCGGTCGAGCCGCTTCACGTGGCTCTGCTCGCCCGGCAGCCAGATGCGCTCGACGCCGGGCAAACGCTGTGATTCGCGCAGCGTGCGCACCATCGCGTCGACGCCGCGCTTGAATTCGGCGACCGGCGCGAATGCCTCGACCGAGAGCGCCACGATCGACTGTCCCGTATTGGTCGCGCGGCCGAGCTCCTTGTTGAAGTCGAAGATGTCGCGGCCTATGGCCGCGCGGTTGAGCGAGCCGGCGAGCAGCGCGATCATCAGCGACAGCGCATAGCCCTTGTAGTCGCCGATCGGCAGCAGATGCCCTTCGTCGGCGCGCCTGGGATCGGTCAGCGGCTTGCCTTGCTTGTCGATCATCCAGCCGACCGGCATCTCCTCGCCGCGCGAGGCCTTGAGCCGCACCTTGCCGTAGGCCGTGACGGTCGGCGCCATGTCCATCACCACCGGCGGCTCGTCCATCGCCGGCACCGCGATCGCGATCGGATTGGTGCCGAGCAGCGATTCGAGCCCGCCCCAGGGCGGCAGGTGGTTGTTGCTGCCGACCGCGAAATAGAGGCCGATCATGTCGTGGGCGAGCGGCATCATGGCGTAGAGCGCGGCCGGCCCCGCATGGTTGCTCATGCGCGCGCCGACCCAGCCGATCCCGGTCGCTCTCGCCTTGGCGATCGCGCTCTCGGCGGCGAACTTCATCACCAGGTGGCCCATGGCATTGTCGCCGTCGACCAGCCCCGTCGAGGCACGCTCCTCGACCAGACGGATGTGCGGATGCGCATTGACGCCGCCCGCCTTGATCCGCTTGCAGTAGGCAGGCATCCGGAAGACGCCGTGCGTATCGGAGCCGCGCAGATCGGCCTCGGTGATGAGATCGCCCAGCGTCTCGGCATCGGCGTCCGGCAGCCCGGCCGCCCGAAACGCGCGGGCAATGAAGGCACTCAGCGTTGGCGCCGGCACGCGCGCCGGCTCGGTATTGGCCATCAGGTCGTCTCCTCGGGCGCCGGCGAGCCCGGCGCTGTCGCGATGGCATCCGGGGCGGCTCGGCGTCAAGCCACCGTTGCCTGCCCGATGCTCGGTCAGGCAAAATACAATCGATCTGCAATGAAAATGCGCCGCCAATTACAATGCAACCCATTGCAAGAGCGAGAGAAAAGCCGCCGGCGCAGGAACAATGGCGAGCAATGGAAAAAACAATGCGCAGAGCAATGGAAACAGTCGGAAATCCGGGCGAGTGCTTTACGTCCGGTTGCGATGCCGGAAGACAGGCGACAGCGTCTGCCCGCGAGACGCTGCCAAGCGGACCGAGTCTGATGGCAGGATTCATAGTTGGGCGTGGGCGCAATTCCCACACTCCTATTTATGCCATTAGCACAAATAGGGAACACGCGCAACAACGAATTCACGTCCTTGCTGCGACCGGCACGGCGGCAACTGGGTAAAGAAAGCGAAGACGCTCGCAAGCTCGCCAATGATATCGTCGGCAAGTGTCTCACCTACCGACCGGCTGAGGGCGAAGGAAGGTGAGACCAGCCCAAGCACAGACGTCGCGCTCACCTCACATGCGACAGCCCTGCCCGCAAGCGTGCGAGGGAGCGCGGACCAGTTGAACCCGGCGCGCTCCTGCAACATATATCCGACGTTTCCGACCTTCAGCGCGTGAGTCGAGCGACCAGCAATGAGCACCGATACCGACACTGTTGCCCAGACCCATCCGTTTCAGGCCGAAGTGGCCGAGCTTTTGCGCCTGATGGTGCATTCGGTCTATTCCGAGACCGACATCTTCCTGCGCGAGCTCATCTCCAACGCTTCCGACGCCTGCGACCGCCTGCGCTACGAGGCGATCGCCCAGCCCGACCTGCTCGCCGCCGACCCGCGGCTCGCCATCCGCATCCGGCCCGATGCCGCGGCCGGCACGCTCACCATCGCCGACAACGGCATCGGCATGGACCGCCAGGAGCTGATCGACAATCTCGGAACGGTCGCGCGCTCCGGCACCCGCGCCTTCATCGGCAAGCTCGCCAAGGCCGAGGACGGCAATGCGCTGATCGGCCAGTTCGGCGTCGGCTTTTATTCAGCCTTCATGGTGGCCGACCGCATCGAGGTGACGAGCCGGCGCGCCGGATCGGCCGAAACCTGGGCCTGGCGCTCAGAGGGCGGCGCCGGCTTCGAGGTCGCGCCGGCCAGCCCGGAGCAGGCCGCGCGCGTTCCCCGCGGCACCGAGATCGTGCTGCACCTCAAGGAGGACGCCAAGAAATACCTCGAGGCGCACGAGATCGAGCGCATCGTGCACACCTATTCGGACCACATCCTGTTTCCGATCGAGCTCGTCGGCCAACGCGCCGAAGGCGCCAAAGAGTCGGAGGACGACGGCAAGCCGGCCGAGCCGCGCCAGATCAACAAGGCGAGCGCGATCTGGCAGCGGCCGAAATCCGAGCTCAAGCCGGAGGACTATACCCAGGCCTATCATTCGATCGCGAGCGCGTTCGACGATCCGGCGCTGACGATCCACTACCGCGCCGAGGGCCGGCTGTCCTACGCGGTGCTGCTGTTTGCGCCCTCGCGCGCGCCGTACGACCTGTTCGATCCGTCGCGCAAAGGGCACGTCAAGCTCTATGTGCGGCGCGTCTTCATCACCGACGATGCCGGGCTGCTGCCCTCCTACCTGCGCTTCATGCGCGGCGTCGTCGACTCCGAGGATCTGCCGCTCAACATCTCGCGCGAGATGCTGCAGAACAATCCGCAGGTCGTGCAGATGCGCAAGGCACTCACCGGCCGCGTCATCACCGAGCTGGAGAACCTCGCCAAGGAGGAGAAGCCGGAAGCCTTCGGCAAGATCTGGGAGGCGTTCGGCGCGGTCATCAAGGAGGGGCTGTACGAGGATTTCGAGCGGCGCGAGGCGCTGCTCGCGCTCGCACGCTTCACCACCACGACCGGCACGCTGCGCTCGCTCAAGCAATACGTCGCCGATCTCAAGCCCAACCAGACCGAGATCTATTACCTCGCGGGCGAGAGCCTCGATCGCCTCAAGTCGAACCCGAAGCTCGAGGCGGCGCGCGCCCGCGGCATCGAGGTGCTGCTGCTGACCGATCCGGTCGACTCCTTCTGGACCACCATGCCGCTCGATTTCGAGGGCAAGCCGCTCAAGTCGTTGAGCCAGGGCGAGGTGAATTTCGACCTGATCCCGCTCCTGGAGCAGCCCGCGAAGGCGGAGGAGACGCCGGCCTCGGCGGCGGTCGACGACGCTGTCGTCATCGCGGCCGTGAAGGCGGCGCTGGGAGACAACGTTTCCGACGTGCGCGCCTCGCAGCGCCTGACCGACAGCGCCGCCTGCCTGGTCGCCGGCGGCAAGGGGCCCGACCGCGAATTGGAGCGCCTGCTCGCTCGCCAGGCGCGCGGCGCCGGCACGAAGCCCATCCTCGAGCTCAACATGCGCCATCCGCTGGTGCGCGCGCTCGCGGGCGCCAAGACCGCGGCGCGCGAGGACGACGTCGCCGACCTCGCCGCGATCCTGCTCGACCAGGCGCAGATCCTCGACGGCGAGGTGCCGCCCGATCCCGCCGCGTTCGCGGCGCGGCTAAACCGGCTCGTGGTGCGCGGGCTGCCGGCGTAATGGCGTAGGCTTGTAGCCCGGATGAGCGAAGCGACATCCGGGGGCGGCCTCCCACGAAGCGTAATGCCCCGGATTTCCCCTCGCTTCGCGAGGGTCATCCGGGCTGCGGCGCTCAGTGCGCGGCCAGATGCTGCCGCACGATCTCGACCATGCGATCGGCGGACGTACCGGGCGGAAAGAAGCCGAGAAACTCGCCGGATCGGCCCATCAGGTAGATGAAGCCAGTGTGGTCGATCAGGTAGAGACCGCCGCCTTCGGGCTGATACCTGGCGTAATACGCCTTGTAGGCATCGGCGACGGCGCGGATTTGCGCAGGCGTTCCGGTGAGCCCGATCAGGCGCGGATGGAACATCGGCACGTAGTCGGCGAGCACCTTGACGGTGTCGCGCTGTGGATCGACCGAGATGAAGATCGGCTGCACCTCGTTGCCGGCAGCGCCCAGCCTATCGATCGTGAGCCCGATCTGCATCAGGTCGGTCGGACAGACGTCGGGGCACGTCGTGTAGCCGAAGTAGACGAGCAGCAGCTTGCCGCGGAAGTCCCGGTCGGTCCGCTGGTGGCCGGATTGATCGATCAGCTCGAAGGCGCCGCCGACATGACCGCGACCCCACATCAGGTCGTCCATGAGGCGGGCCGCGCGCGCCGGATCCGGCTCCTGCGCGCGCAGCGAAACCGCCGCCGCGATCAGCATCGCGGCAGCCGCGCCGAACGCGCCTACCACCCGCGGCATTACGCTCCGAACGTCAGCGTTGCGCCGGTCGATCCGAGGAAGAGCCGGTCCGGCGCGATGCTGCGCATCGCCTCGACGAAGTTCTCGCCGCTGCAATGCATCGGCACCACGATGTCCGGCTTGAGCTCGACGATCTCGGAGACGACATGCCGGGTGTAGTCCATCGGCGCCGGCCCGAGATGGAAGCCGCCGAGCACCGCGTGGATCTTGTCCACGCCGGAGACTTCCTGCGCCTGCTTCACGGCGTTGACGATGCCGCGATGGCTGCAGGAGGAGAGCACCACGAGGCCGCGATCCTTCACGTGAAAGACGGTCGCATGCTCGTGGTAGTGCTCGTCCGGCACGGTTTTTCCCGCAAGCTCCGCCGGCGTGTAGTGCGACGCATTGCAGCCGAGCCCATCCGTCATGCCGAACTGCTCGAACGTGTTAGGCAGGATCTTCTCGTCCGTCCGCCGCTTGATCTGTCCGGTCGTGAAGGCATGACCGCCTATGACCGTCGGGCTCTCGCACAGCACGACGCCGATCTTGCGCGCCGCGAGCGCGCGCCGGTCGAGATAGCCGAAGTCGCTGAATACGCCCGGCGTCCCGCTCGGCTGGAGCCGGTGGCAGAAATTGTCCTCGCCACCCGCATAGAGCTTGACGTCCGCGGGCAGCGAATCCCGGTACTTGTCAAGGAAACCGATCAGACCGCCGTAATGATCGAAATGGCCGTGGCTCACGATCAGCGCGTCGATCTGCTTGGCGTCGGCGCCGAGCAGCTCGAAATTGTTGAGGATCGCGTCCGGCGTGTAGCCGTAGTCGAGCATGAAGCCGCGCGTCTCGCCGGCCTTCGCGGAATGCACGAGATACGACAGGCCCCACTGGGTGTGCAGCTCGCGGGTATAGTCCTTGGCGCGCGGCGCCGGCGTGACCGTCATGCCATTGAATGTCGTGGGGCGCAGGAAGATGTTGTGGGTGAGGTCGACCATCACCTGCACCGACAGCTTATCGACGACCGGCGCCTGGATCGGCGCCGCGTCGGCGAGCTCGACGCAGACGAAGCCGTTGGCCGCGGCCGCGCTGGCGAGCGCCGCGGTGCTCTTGAGAAAATCGCGTCGTCCGATTTTCCGCGTCATCGTCGCCTCCCTCGGACTGGGGGATCGCAAAGTGCGATCCGTGCCGCCAGCCTATCATGATCGATCATGGCGGCGGGGAACAACTTTGTGCATGTTTCGGCGCCCGCGCGGCGATGATGCGCTCTCGTTGTCTCTGCGCGACCGGGATATGATGCTCCCGCGCGCTCAAGGGGATTGTCACATGGCGGACGATGGCAAGCAGAGGTC
>DATBZM010000424.1:0-14570 GCA_036513175.1 Xanthobacteraceae bacterium
CGCCGCCGGCAGGCCGAACGACGCGCTGGTCGGCGGGCAAGGCACGCTCGCGACCGACAAGCCGCTCAAGACGGTCGGCAGCTACTGGCCCTACGCCACCACGCTGTTCGACTACATCCGCCGCGCCATGCCGCTGCCGCAGTCGAAGTCGCTCACGCCCGACGAGGTCTACGCGCTCGCCGCCTTCATCCTGGCGCAGAACAAGATCATCGGCGAGGACGATGTGATGGACGCGAAGACGCTGCCGCAGGTGAAGATGCCCAACCGCGATGGGTTCGTGCGGTTCGAGCGGGGAAAGTGACGGCAGTTGTCGCGGGAGGAGCGAGCGTGGCGGACTACGATTGCGTGGTGATCGGCGCCGGCCACAACGGCCTGACGCTTGCGGCCTATCTCTCGCGCGCGGGCCTCACCGTCGGCGTGATCGAGCGCAACCGCAAGCTCGGCGGCGGCACCAGCACCGAGGAGCCGACGCTGCCCGGCTATCGCTTCAATCTCCACTCCAATTTCTTCATGGGCTTTCGCCACGCGCCGCTGATGCACGATCTCGAGCTCTATCGGTTCGGCTACGCCTATGTCGAGCCGCCGGTGCAGCAGGCGGCGGCGTTTCGCGACGGCACCTGCGTCGTCATCCACAAGGACCTCGACGCCACCTGCCGCTCGCTCGCGCGCTTCTCGCGTCGCGACGCCGAGACCTTCCGCGACCTGCACGAGCTGTACGGCCGGAAGATGCGGCCGCTCCTGCGCTCGCTGCTCTACAACGCGCCGCTGCCGATCGGCGAGCTGCGCGACCGCCTGTCGGGGCCGCAAGGCAAGGAGTTTCTCTCGCATGCGCAGCACGACCTGTTCAGCGTGGTGCGCAAGCATTTCGACGACGATCGCATCCGCACCCTGTTCACGTCCTACATGCACGTGATCACGACCGAGAGCGTCCCGGGCGCCGGAATCGTATTCCCGGCGATCTTCTCCAACGTGATGGAATTCACGCTTCCGGTCGGCGGCGCGAACAGCCTGCCGCTCGCGCTCGCCCGGATCGTCACGGCCGCCGGCGGCACCGTCATGGTGAATTCCGAGGTGAAGGAGATCGTGGTTGCGAACGGCCGCGCCAGCGGCGTGCGGCTTGCGAGCGGCGAGACGATCGAGGCTAAGCGGCTGGTCGCGAGCGCGATCGACGCGCCCACCACCATGGCAATGGCCGGCCGCGCGCTTTTTCCCGAGGACGTGCGGGCGAAGCTCGATGCCTGGCACTGGGGCAACCACAGCCTGGTGACGCTCCATCTCGCGCTCAGGCACAAGCCCGTCTACCGGTCGCGCGCGTTCGATCCCGACATCGATCGTGCGTTCAACATCTTCTTCGGCATGGACGACATCGCCCAGGTCGAGGCGTGCTTTCGGCAGTGCGCGGACAAGAAGTTTCCCGACGTGCTGATGGGCAACGGCGCCTGCAACAGCGACGTCGACCCGACCTACGCGCCAGCCGACGGCCATTCCGCCTTCTGGTGGCCGTTCGCGCCCTACGCGGTCGCGGGCGACCCGGCCAACTGGGATCGCGACAAGGGCCACTATTGCCAACGCGTCCTCGACGTATGGCGGGAGTATGCCGAGAACCTCGACGACGAGAACATCCGCGCGCGCTTCCTGTTCACGCCGCTCGACGTCGAGCGGCTCAACGTCAACATGCGGCGGGGCGCGGTGCGCATGGGCGCCTATATCCCGTCGCAACTCGGGATCAACCGCCCGCACCCGGCGCTGTCGGGCACGCGCACGCCGATCGAGGGCCTCTACCTGTGCGGCTCGTCGACCGGCAATGGCGGCGGGATCAACGGCGCGCCGGGCTACATCGCAGCCAACGCCGTCGTCGACGACTTGAAGCTGGCGCGGCCGTGGACGCCGGTCCCGCCGCCGGAATGGCCGCATTGAGCCGCGGCGACGAGCGACAGCGCCACAACGCTCGCAGCAACCGATGCCTCATCCTGAGAGCCTGCCGTAGCGTAGCGGAGGCGGGCGTCTCGAAGGATGGGCCGAAGGCGCAAGCGGCGCCGCTTGCATTCGTTGCCCATGGTTCGAGACGCGCGGGCTGCGCCCGCGCTCCTCACCATGAGGAACTCTCCTGGCAAGCGCACCGCGTGATCGCGCAAGGTTCAGCCGCGCCGGCGCGGCCTCAAGCCCCAATCTGCGTCGGATGGATGCTCGGCATGGGCAACGGCCCCATGCGGACATACACCTCCCTCGGTACGCCGTAGGCCCGCATCACTCGCGCGCTGTCGTAGAGACCGCAGGCCTCGCGCTGCACGACGAAGAGCCAGAGCGCATAGCCGGCCTGATCGACCAGACCGTTGCGGATTTTTCGATCGGACGTGGCCGTCCGCGGACATGCGGCAAGCGCCGCCAGCGCGGCCTCGAGCCGCCGTCCAAGGCGCCCGAGCGCTGACGCCTTCTCCTGGGCGATCTCGTATTCGAGAGTCGCGTATCCGGAACGAAGTAAATTCGACGCCATGGGGGCCCGCTCCGAAACGTGGCCTGACGGTCATCCTATATTTATTGGGCGGCAGCAGGGTGTTCAAGACAAAACGCCGCGGTGCGCGAAGATCATGTGAGCAAAAAGGCGTGGATGGCCGGGACATAGGCGAGCGAAGCGACGCCGTTCTTCGAATCGGCTATGCCCGGCCATGACGGGTAATTTCTGCAAGCGACCGTATCGGGCTCGGACAGATCATGGGCGAATTTGCCATCGGACAATCGGTTTTGCGGCGCGAGGACCCGCGCCTGCTGCGCGGGCAGGGGCGCTTTTTCGACGACCTGCGACTCGCCGATCAGCTGCATGCCGCGATCGTGCGCTCGCCGCATGCCCATGCGGACATCACCGGGGTCGACACGCGCGCGGCGCTGCAGATGCCGGGCGTCCACGCGGCGCTGACCGGCGAGGATTATCGCACCGATGGCCTCGGCCCGCTGCCCGCGATGGCGCCCTACAAGACGCGCGGTGGCGGCCCGATGTTCGTGCCGCCGCGGCCGGCGATCGCGCGCGAGCGGGTGATGCATGTGGGCTATCCGGTCGCCGTTGTGGTCGCCGACACGCTCGATGAGGCGCGCGACGCCGCCGAGCGCGTGGTCGTCGACTATGCGGCGCGGCCCGCCGTCGTGTCGGCGCGCGACGCCTTCGCGCCGGATGCGCCGCGGCTTTACGACCAGTGCCCGAAGAACGAGGCCTATTTCTATGAGGCCGGCGACAAGGCCAAGGTGGATGCCGCGTTCGCGGCGGCGGCGCACATCGTCGAGCAGCGCCTGGTCATCAACCGGGTGACCGCCAATCCGATCGAGCCGCGCGGCGTCATCGGCGCGTACGATGCCGGCACCCGCCGCTACACGCTGCATTGCGGCTTCCAGCGGCCGTGGCTGTTTCGCAACGACATCGCCCGCACGACGCTCAAGATTCCGGAGGCCGAGCTGCGGCTGGTCACCGGCGATATCGGCGGGTCGTACGGCCTGCGCGGCTCGGTCTATCCGGAGATCATCCTGATGCTGTGGGCCGCGCGCCGCATCGGCCGCCCGGTGAAATGGACGCAAACCCGCAACGAGGCGCACATCAGCGATGACGACGCGCGCGACAACATCGTCGATGCGGCGCTGGCGCTCGACCGCGACGGCGGGTTCCTGGCGGTGAAGATCCGCAGCTTCGGCAATCTCGGCGCCTTCGTGTCGTTCCGCGGCGCCATGCCGCCGGTGGTCAATATTGGCACGGTGGTCGGCACCTACACGACGCCGGCGCTGCATGTGGAAGTGTCGGGCATGCTGACCAACACGCATTGCACCTCGCCTTATCGCGGCGCCGGCCGGCCGGAAGCCTCCTACATGATCGAGCGGCTGATCGACATCGCGGCCGATCAGCTGGACGTCGATCCGGCCGAGCTGCGCCGCCGCAACACGATTCCCGCGCAGGCGATGCCGTACCGGACACCGCTCACCTTCACGTACGACAGCGGAAGATTCGAGGAGAACCTCGACCGCGCGATCAAGCTCGCGGATTGGGCCGGCTTTGCGGTCCGGCGCACGGAGGCGGCGCGCCGCGGCATGCTGCGCGGCATCGGCATCTCCAACACCATCGAGCAGGCCGGCGATCCGACCTACGAGACCGCTGAAATCCGCTTCGATCCGCTCGGCGGGGTGACGCTGGTCGCCGGCTCGATCTCGCACGGCCAGGGCCATGCCACCATCCAGACCCAGATCCTGGCGGACCGGCTCGGCATCGATCCGCAGCGCGTGAACATCATCCAGGGCGACACCGACGCGGTCGCCTTCGGCATGGGCACCGGCGGCTCGCGCTCCACCACCATGAGCGGCAGCGCCATCGCGATGGTCAGCGACAAGATCATCGCCAAGGGCAGGAAGCTTGCCGCGCACATGCTGGAAGCCGCGGAAGGCGACGTCGAGTTCAAGGACGGCCGCTTCACCATCGCGGGCACCGACCGCGCGCTCGGCATCCACGACGTCGCCAAGGCCGCGTTCCAGCTCGACAAGCTGCCGGCCGGCATGGAGCCCGGCCTCTACGAGACCGCCACCTATCGGGCCCGCACCAACGGCAACTATCCCAATGGCTGCCACGTCTGCGAGGTCGAGATCGATCCCGCGACCGGCACCACGCGGATGGTCGGCTACTGGGTGGTGGACGACGTCGGCACCGTGATCAATCCGATGCTGCTCAAGGGCCAGATCATGGGCGGCATCGCCCAAGGCATGGGCCAGGTGCTGATGGAGGACAAGTGCTACGACACGGCGGGACAGGTGCTCGCCGGCTCGTTCATGGATTACGCCATGCCGCGGGCGGACGACTTCTGCGCCGTCGCGATCGAGGACAATCCGGTGCCGACGCCGACCAACCCGCTCGGCGTCAAGGGCGCCGGCGAAGCCGGCACCGTCGGCTCGCTGTCGGCCGGCGTCAACGCCATCGTCGACGCGCTCTCGGTGCTCGGCGTCCGGCACATCGACACGCCATGCACGCCGTACCGGGTGTGGCAGGCGATGGAAAGCCGCCGCCGACCATAGGTTCGCATGTCGCCGCCGACGCGGCTGGCGGAATCGCGCATATCGCACGTAATCAACGCCCGGTCGGGTATGCTCGTGCTTGTCGGAGCGCGCGTCGACGTGCCGGGCGGGTCAGGGAGAATGCGGGATGGAAGTCACCGAGGTCGCGCACGTCTCGTCCGGGCGGATGTTTCGTGCCGGATTGATGCACCTGTTCATCGGCGTGACCTGGTCGATCGGCCCGATCCTGGGATATGTCGCGGACACTGGCGACGAGAAGGCCGACCCATGGGTCGTCGCAATCGTCGTGATCTTGTGGCCGCTCGGCGTCCCGATCCTGCTGCGCGGCCTCGCCTTGCTCCACCAGTCCCTGGGCGAGAGCGGCTATTTCCGTGCGAGCACCGCCGGGATCGAGCTTTGCCTCGGCGGACGCAGTCTTTATGCCCGGCTGATGGGCCGCATTCCACAGATTCGCGCGCTGCCCGCGAGCCCTGATACGTTCCCGATCCGGTTCCCGGGCAACAGCGCGAGGTGGGACGGCGGCAGATACGTCTTCGCGTTTGCGTGGAACGAGATCGCGTCCTTCGACGTCACCATGTTCGCGCTTGTCATCGAGATGCGCTCGGGTGCGCGCCTTCTGCTCCGCCGCTTCTACTTTCTGGAGGGTCCGGCGATTATCGGCCGGCGGTTGGCGGAGATCACGCAGATTTTGCGGGCGGCGCGTCCACTGCCGGGGGGATGAAAAGTGGCTATCGCGCCTTCCGGAGCTTGGGCAGCGCACGCCCTACCGGGTGTGGCGTAGCGAAGGCGGGCGTCTCGATCCGTCCGCCGTAGCCCGAAGGGCGAAGGATGGATGGGCCGCGCATGCGTGCGGCGCCGCTTGTGGCCCATGGTTCGAGACGCGCGGGCTGTGCCCGCGCTCCTCACCATGAGGAGTCCTTCTTGACAGGCTCTTCGATGCTCACCTCCCCGCGAGCGACTTCGCGATCGCGTCCGATCCCTTCTCGGCGATCATGATGGTGGCGGGATGAATATTGGGCGACGGGATCGCCGGCATCACCGAGGCATCGACCACGCGCAAGCCCTCGATGCCGTGCACCCGCAACTCGGGATCGACCACGGCCTTGTCGTCGTTGTCCCCCTGGCCCATCCGGCAGGTGCCGCAGGGATGATAGACCGTGCCGGCGACCTGGCGGATGAAGCTTCTGATGTCGTCATCGGCGACGACGTGCGCGCCGGGCCGCACCTCGGAGAAGATCAGCGCGCGATACGGCTCGGTCGCGATGATCTGGCGGCCGATATGGAACGCCTTGACCGAGCGGCGCATGTCGTCGTCGTCGGGATCGCTGAAATAGTTGGCGAAGATGCGCGGCGAACGCCCGGAGCCGTCGGCGAGCTTGATCTCGCCCCGGCTCTTCGGCCGGCAGACGCTGAAGTTGAAACCAAAGCCGGGCCAGCGATCCAGCCCCAAGGTCAGGTGCTCGGTCGAGAAGTTGGTCGCCTGGAACTGGAGGTCGGGCACGGGCTCGGCGGGGTCGGATCTGGCAAACAGGCAGCCCTCGGTCGCGCCCACCGCCAGCTGACCCGACGCCGACGTGAGCCATTGCAGCGCCATGCGCGCCTGCTGGCGGGGCGACGACAGAATTTCGTTGAGCGTGCCCGGCTGCCGCGTGAGGAACGTGAACCGCGCCTGCACGTGGTCCTGCAGGTTCTTGCCGACGCCCGGCAAGTCGTGGAGGACGTCAATCCCGGCTTGCTTGAGCTCGGCTGCCGGTCCGATCCCTGAGCTCATCAGCAGCACCGGCGAATTGATCGCGCCAGCTGCGACGATCACCTCGCGCCGCGCGCGAATGCGCTTGACGGCGCCGCCCTGCTCCATCTCGACGCCGACGGCACGCCGGCCTTCGAACAGGATCCGCCGCACATGCGCGCGCGTCATCAGCTCGAGGTTCCGGCGGCGCAGGTTGGGCTTGAGATAGCCCGCGGCCGTCGAGCAGCGCCAGCCGTTGCGCACGTTGAGCTGAACCGTCCCCACCCCGTCGATGCGCTCGCCGTTGAAATCGGGATTGAACGGATGCTGCAGCCGCTTGCACGCCTCGACGAACGCCTGCGACGTCACCGAGGGCTTCTTGATGTCGGAAATGGTCATCGGCCCGCCCTGGCCGCGGTAGGCATCGGCGCCGCGGACGTTGTGCTCCATGCGCTTGAAATAGGGCAGCACGTCCTTGTAGCCCCACCCGGCGGCGCCGAGCGCCGCCCAGCCGTCGTAGTCGCTCGGCGCGCCGCGCAGAAAGACGAGACCGTTGATCGAGCCGGAACCGCCGAGCACCTTGCCGCGCGGCCAACCCAGGCGCCGGCCGTTGAGATGCGGCTCGGGCTCCGTCGCGTAGCCCCAGTTGACCTTGGGATTCGGCACAAGCTTGCCGAAGCCCAGCGGAATGTGGATCCACGGATTGCGGTCGCGCCCGCCGGCCTCGATCAGGCACAGCGCGACGCCCGGGTTTTCCGTGAGCCGCGCGGCGAGCACGCATCCGGCCGAGCCGGCGCCAACCACCACCACGTCGAATTCACTATCGAACTTGTCGACCAAGGAACCGTTCCCTCAGCTTCGGCACGCCTGACCGCGACGCCAATTCTCAATCGCTGCCCCGCTCATCGGATCGGCGGCGCGTATTGCAGGCCGCCTTTGGTCCACAGCGCGTTCAGTCCACGCTTGATCTTGAGCGGCGAGCCCTCGCCGAGGTTGCGATCGAACACCTCGCCGTAGTTGCCGACACCCTTGACGATGCGCACGACCCAGTCGTTCGTCAGGCCGAGCTGCTCGCCGAAATTGCCCTCGCGGCCGAGGATGCGCTTGAGCTCGGGGGTGGTCGTCGTCTTCGCCTGCTCGTCGACGTTCGCCTGGGTGAGCCCCTGCTCCTCGGCGATCACCAGGGCGAAATGCACCCAGCGCACGACGTCGAACCATTGCGAGTCGCCCTGCCGCACGAACGGCGCGAGCGGCTCCTTGGAGATGATCTCCGGCAGCACGACGTGGTCATCGGGCTTGGCAAGCTTGAGCCGCGCCCCATAAAGCCCCGACGCGTCGGTCGTATAGGCGGTGCAGCGACCGCTGTCATAGGCGCCGACGGCTTCGTTGATCGTCAGGAAGGTCACGGTCTTGAGCCGCATGTTGTGCGTGCGGAAATAGTCCGCGAGATTGAGCTCCGTGGTCGTGCCCTGCCCGACGCACACGGTCGCATCACCGAGCTCGAGCGCCGACTTGACGTTGAGGCTCTTGCGCACGATGAAGCCCTGGCCGTCGAAGTAGTTCACGGCGGTCGCGTTGAGCCCGAACTGGGCCTCGCGTGAGGAGGTCCAGGTGGCCTGGCGCACCAGAACGTCGATGTCTCCCGTCTGCAGCGCCGTGAAGCGGTCCTTGGCGGTGAGCGCGACGAACTTGACCTTCGCGGGATCGTTGAAGATCGCCGCCGCGATGGCCCGGCAGTAATCGACGTCGAATCCCTTCCAGGTGCCCTGCGCGTCCGGTACGCCGTACCCCGGCGCCTCACCGTTCGCGCCGCAATTGAGAATGCCGCGCTGCTTCACGATGTCGAGGGTGCCGGCCGACGCTGCGGCTGCCACGCCGACGACGGTGCCCACGAATGCGCATACTGCCGCAAAACGCCTCATGCCAACCTCCCGGCCCTGGTGACCGGCCGCCCCGCGCGCCGGAATGCCCTGCATCTCAAGATGAATGAGGCGCACGGTCAAGTGCGACATCGGCCGGTCCCATGTCGGTTTTCAGACCGTGCTCACAACAAACGACTCCTCATCCTGAGGAGCCCGCCGTCGCGTAGCGCAGGCGGGCGTCTCGAAGGATGGGCTGCGCATGCGTGCTGCGCCACCTACGTCTGGGCCCATGGTTCGAGACGCGCGGGCTGCGCCCGCGCTCCTCACCATGAGGAGTCCTTCTTGGCAAGGCCGAGATCAGGCGCTTTCACGCCGCGATGCGCCGTTCCAGCCGGCTGATCAGCCGCACGATCGGCCACAGGGCTGCGAGGTAGATTGCGGCGGCGAGCACGATCGGCGAGGAATTGAAGGTGACCGAGCGCGCCATGTCGGCCGAATAGAGCAGCTCCGGCAGCGCCACCACGCTCGCGATCGAGGTGAGCTTCACGACCTCGACGGTGTTCGACACGAGGTCGGGCAGGACGTTTCGCACCGCCTGCGGCAGCACCACATAGGCGAGCGCCTGCCAGGCGCGCAGTCCGGTCGAGCGCGCCGCATCCCACTGTCCCGCGCCGACGCTCTCGATGCCGGCGCGATAGATCTCGCCGTAGTAGCTCGAGGTGTTGAGCAGGAACGCAACGGCGACCGCCGTCAGCGGCGACATGCGGATGCCGGCGAACGGCAAGCCGGAATAGACGAAGATCAGCAGGACCAGCGGCGGGATCGAGCGGAAGAAATCGATCGCCGCAATCGCCGTCCACCGCATGACGCGCAGGCGCGATAGCGAGATCAGCGCCACCAGGAGGCCCCCGGCGAGCCCGAGCGGAACAACGATGAGGCAGATGAGAAGAGTCTGCCGCAGGCCCGCGAGGATCAGCGGCAGCGCCTGCGCCATGATGTCGAGATTGAAGAACTGCTCGGCGAGCGCCTGCATCACGCCCTCCGCCAGGCAAACCGCGTCTCGAGCCAGCGACCGAGCGCGACCACCGGAACGAAGAGAATCAGGTAGGCGATCGCCCCCATCATCAGCGGCGTCGCGTTGCCGGAAAACGACTGCGCGGCGGTCGCCTGGTTGAGGATTTCGCCGACCCCGATCACGGTGCCGAGCGCGGTATTCTTGGTGATCGCGATGGTGCGGTTGGTCAGCGGCGGGACGGCCAGGCGAATGGCCTGCGGCAGGACAACATGCACGAGCGTGGCGAGAAAGCCCAGGCCGGTGGAGCGCGCCGCCTCCCATTGCCCCTTCGGGATCGACAGGATGCCGGCCCAGAAGATCTCCTCGGCGAACGCCGCCAGCACCAGCGCCAGAACCAGCCACAGCACCGCAAAGGAAGGCACGACGATGCCGACATTGGGCAGGCCGAAATAGACCAGAAGCAGGAGCACCATCGGCGGCAGAGCACGAAGCACGTCGACCAAGACGACGATCACGGCATTGATTGCGAGCACCCGAAAGGAGCGCACGACCGCAAGCGCGAGCCCGAGCAGGATGCCGGTGATCACGACGAGCACCGCGATCTCGATCGTCACCACCATGCCTTTCAGGATGGCCGGCAGGTAGCGCTCGAACACCGTCCCGTTGAAGAATGTGTCGAGAAAGCGCGACACCGCATCCTCACCGTGTCAGCTCGGCGATGAAGGCGAGCGTGCGCGCCTGGCTCGGCGCGGAAAACATCCTCTGCGGCGGCCCCTCCTCGACGATCGCCCCGTGATCCATGAAGATCACCCGGTCGGCGGCATCGCGCGCAAAGCGCATCTCGTGGCTCACCACCAGCATGGTCATGCCGCCGCGCTTGAGGTCGCGCATGACGGCGAGCACGCTGCCGACCAGCTCCGGATCGAGCGCCGAGGTCGGCTCGTCGAACAGCATGATCTTGGGCTCGAGGGCGAGCGCGCGGGCGATCGCCACGCGCTGCTGCTGGCCGCCGGAGAGCTCGCCCGGATAGGCACGGCCGCGCGCCGCGAGCCCGACGCGATCAAGCGCCGCCATGCCGATGCGCTCCGCCTCGGCGCGCGGCTTGCCGAGCACTTTTGCGAGCGCGAGCGTGACGTTGCGCAGCGCGGTCAGGTGCGGATAGAGGTTGAACGACTGGAACACCATGCCGATCTGCCGGCGCATGGCGTTGACGTCGGTCGACCGCGCCATGATGTCGGCGCCGTCGATCCGGATCGAGCCGTCCGACGGCTCCTCCAGCCGATTGCAGCAGCGCAGCAGCGTGCTTTTGCCCGATCCGGACGGCCCGATCACGAACACCAGCTCCTGCGCCTGAACGCTGAGGTCGATGCCGCGCAGCACCTCGGCGTCGCCGAACTTCTTGCGCAGGCCGCGAATGTCGAGGATCGGGGGTTTGTCGGAGGACATCAGCAGTTTTCCTCGTCATGCCCGCGCATGCGGGCATCCACGTCTTACTGTGTATGCCGCAAAGACGTGGATGCCCGCATTCGCGGGCATGACGGAATCCTTAGCTGCACGACGGCGTGTGCGGCGTCGGATCGTAGCCGGGCATGCCGGGTACCCCGTAGCCCGGGAATACGGTCACGGCTGCGGAGCCGGGCGCCGGCGCAATGCCGAACCACTTCTCGTGCATCTTGGCCATGGTGCCGTCGAGCTTCATGCACTCGATGACGACGTCGAGCGTGTTGCGAAACGCGGCCGAATCCTTGCGCGTCGGCGCCGCCCACACGAGGCCGGTCGAATAGAGATAGGACAGCTCGAGCTGCGGGCTGTTCTTCGCCGCCCAGGCGATCGCCGTGTTGCCCGCGACATTGGCGTCGGCGCGCCCAGCCAGCACCGCCTGCACGGCGTCGGTCTGCGTGCCGAACGACTCGATCTTCCAGCCGATCTTGCTTTCGAGGTCGCGGCCCCATGACTCGTAGGCCGATCCCTTGTTGACGGCGACGACCTTGCCCTTGAGATCCTCGAGCTTTGCGATCTTGGGCGCGCCTTTCTTGATCAGGAACTGGAAGTCGGTGTTGAGATAGCCTTCCGTGAACAGCATGTTCTCGGCACGCTCCCTGGTGACGGTCGTCGGCGCGGCGACGAAATCGTAGGTGCCGGCCTGCATCGCGGGCAGCAACCCGGAATACTGTCCGTAGTCGATGATGATCTTGCGCTTGAGCCGCCGGGCGATCTCGTTGGCGAGGTCGATGTTGAAACCCTGGTAGCCGCCGGCGAGGTTCGGGAAGGCATGCGGCGCGAAGGTGGCATCGACCCCCGTGTGCAGCGGCGGCAGCTCCTCGCCGCGCGCGGAAGCCACAACGAGCAGCGCCGCCGCGGCGGCGGCCGAAAGCAGATGTCGGGTCATGCGTTTCCCTCAGCTTCCCGGCGGCGCTCCGACTATATCAACCGCGCGACGATCGACAAGCAACAATCGACAGCAACAATCGACAGCACTGTCGACAGCAACAATCGACTCCTCATCCTGAGGAGCCTTTCTTCGCGCAGCGAAGAAAGGCGTCTCGAAGGATGGGCCGACCCTACATGCGGCGCCGCTTGCGCTCGTTGCCCATGGTTCGAGACGCGCGGGCTGCGCCCGCGCTCCTCACCATGAGGAGCCTTTGTTGGCAGGCCCTTCGACGGGCTCAGCAACCGCCGACACGCCCGCCACTTCCGCGCCGATCGCGTCGAGCAGCGCCTCGATCCAGCGCCGCGGGATGCGCCGCGTGATGAACACCATGCGGCTGGTGCGGTCGGCGGACGGCCAGCGCTCGAGCCATGCGGGCGCGTGAAAGACGTGCTGCACGCCGTGGATGACGGCCGGCCGCGCTGGACTCTCGGCAATGTTGACGATGCCCTTGAGGCGCAGGAGATCGGCGCCGCAATGCTCGGCCAGCGTTTCGAGAAACAGCGTCAGTGCCACCGCTCGGATCGGCGCCACGCGCACGACCGCATACGATGCGATCTCCGCATCATGGTGCGCGTGGCCGTGCGCCGCCGCATCGCCGAGCCACGCATCGATCTCGGGCCCGGCGACGTGCCGTGGCTTGGACAAGGCGGCAGCGAAGAGACCGGCGGCGTCGATCCGGCCGCGCACCGCGCGCAGCGTCGGCGCGGCGGGATTGAGCGCCGCAATGCGCTGGCGCAGCGCGGTCGGCTCCCCGCCCGCCAGATCGAGCTTGGTGAGCACGATGCGATCGGCGACCGCGGCCTGCTTGCGCGAAACATCTTCGCGGTCGAGGGTCGCCTCGCCCGCCACCGCGTCGACCGTCGTCACCACACTGCCCAGCGTCACGCGCTCGGCAAGATTCGCATCGGTCATCAAGGCGTGCAGGATCGGCGCCGGGTCGGCAAGCCCGCTCGTCTCGATGACGATGTGATCGAACGCCAGGGCGCCGGCATCGCGCCGGCGCAGCAGGTCGTGCAGCGTCTGCGTCAAATCGCTGCGCACCTTGCAGCACAGGCATCCGGTGGTCAGCGCGATGACGGTGTCGTCGCTCCTCTCGACCAGCTCGTGGTCGAGGCCGATCTCGCCGAACTCGTTGATGATGACGGCGGCGCGCGACAATTCGGGCTGGCGCAGCAGATGGCCGAGCAGCGTGGTCTTGCCGCTGCCGAGAAATCCGGTGAGCACCGACACCGGGATCGGGTGATCGGAGGTCATCATCCCACCCTATGACCGTCACCCTGAGGCGCTCCGCCGCGAAGCGGCGGAGCCTCGAAGGGCCTGGGCGATGCCGCTTGCTCGCTTGCTGAGGCACCTCGGCCGATCATCCTTCGAGGCTCTCCCGGCTCGAGGCCGGGGTCGTACCTCAGGATGACGGGTCTATCTGAAGTCACACGCGGAGATGACATCACGACACCAGCAGCGGCGCGACGCTGACGCGCACGCGTGTTGCCGCGTAATCGGAATCGAGCGCCGCGCGCACCTGACGCAACACGGCGACGAGCGAGATCGCCGGGCGCGGGCGCCCGTCGACCGTCACCATCCAGCGAAACATCGAGTCGTCCGGCTTCGGCTCGATCCGCACCCTCTTGTCGTCGCGTGTCTGCTCGATCACGATCGCGCCATCGTCGGTGCATGTCGCGACGCCGGGCAGGCGCCAGGCCGCGAGGCTCGCGGCCACGAGCTCGCCCACAAGCGCGATCGGCACGCCGCTCACGTGAGGCTCCCGGCGAGCGTTGCGGCCGCGATCTTGCGCTTGAGATAGCGGCCGTCGCGCGGGCTGCCAAAATATTGGCCATCCTGCACCATGACCTTGCCGCGCAGAATGGTCGTGACCGGCCAAGCGAAGATGTCGTGGCCCTCCCACGGCGTGTAGTCGGTCTCGTGCAGATCGGCGGCGCGGATTTTTCCGCGCCGAGTGGGATCGAGGATCGTGACGTCGGCGTCGCTGCCGGGCGCGAGCGCGCCCTTTTTCGGATAGAGCCCCATGATGCGGGCGGCATTGCTCGACACGAGGTCGGCGTATTGCGTCAGCGCGTAGCCGCGCCGCGTCACCATTTCGGTGTACATGACGGCGAGCCGCGGCTCGACGCCCGAATTGCCGCCGGTCGTGTCGTCGATGCGGCTGCCCACCGTCTTGTCCTTGAGCGTGCAGCACAGCTCGTCGGTGGCGACACAATGGATCGTGCCGTCGGCCGTGCCGTCCCACAGCGCCTTCTGGTCGCGCGCCGACTTGAGCGACGGATAGGTGTGAAAGATCTGGCCGTTGGGGCGCCGGTAGTCGTCCTGCGAATACAAAAGATACTGGTGCAGCGTCTCGCCGTAGACCGGCAAGCCCTTGCGGCGCGCCTCCGCGATGGCGGCGACGCCGGTGCCGGCGGAGACATGCATCATGTAAAGGGCGGTGCCGGGCACATTCTCGGCGAGCCGCAGGATGCGGCGAAAGCTCAGGTCCTC
>DATBZM010000425.1:0-2205 GCA_036513175.1 Xanthobacteraceae bacterium
GGGCGGGGGTGTCGCGTAGGGCACTGAGCTTGCGCTCCCTCTCCCCGCTTCTTCAGCGGGGAGAGGGGGCGCGGGCGCCGTGCAAAACGGCATATGTGATCTCGTCAAGGGAGGAGACTGCCATGGCCAAGAAAATGAAACCCGTCGATGCCGTGATGGTGGGCATGGGGTGGTCGGGCAGCATCATGGCGCGCGAGCTCACCAAGGCGGGGCTCACGGTGGTCGGGCTCGAGCGCGGCGCCGACAAGTCGCCGCGCGAGGATTTTGCGCTGCCGCGCATCCGCGACGAGCTCAAGTACCGCATCCGCCTCGAGCTCATGCTCGACACCGCGGTCGAGACCTACACGTTCCGCAATGCGCCGTCCGAGCACGCGCTGCCGATGCGGCGGTGGGACGTGCCGCCGCTCGGCGACGGCGTCGGCGGCGCCGGCGCGCACTGGAACGGCATCACGCTGCGCTTCGACCCGAACGAGTTCGTGCTGCGCTCCCACCTCACGGCGCGCTACGGCGCCGCCGCGATCCCGGAGTGGATGACGATCCAGGACTGGGGCGTCACTTATGACGAGCTCGAGCCGCACTACGACCGGTTCGAGAAGCTGTGCGGCACGTCGGGCCGGGCCGGCAACCTGCGCGGCACCAAGATCGACGGCGGCAACGTGTTCGAGGGTCCGCGCAGCGACGACTATCCCAACAAGCCGCTGATCACCTCGCAGGCCGGCCTGATCTTCACCAAGGCGACGCAAAGCCTCGGGCTTCATCCGTTCCCGACGCCGGCGTCCAACTCGAGCGCGCCCTACGTCAACTCGGAAGGCATGCAGATCGGCCAGTGCGAGTATTGCGGCCACTGCGAGCTGTTCGGCTGCGAGTCGAACGCCAAGGCGAGCCCGCTCGTCTGCATCCTCCCCGTCCTGCGGGCCGACGCGAAGTTCGAGCTGCGCGCGCAGGCCTATGTGAGCCGGCTGATGTACGACAAGGACGCGAAAAAAGTCCGCGGCGTGGTCTATGTCGACCGCCGCACCGGCGAGGAGATCGAGCAGCCGGCCGAGATGGTGGTGCTGTGCGCTTATCCGTTCAACAACACGCAGCTCTTGCTGAGCGCCGGCATCGGCGAGCCCTACGATCCCGCCACCGGCAAAGGCGTGGTCGGCAAGAACTATTGCCAGCAGACCAATTCGGCCGTGCAGGTGTTCGTCGAGGACGAGATCAACCCGTTCATCGGCACCGGCACGTCACCGGCCGCGATCGACGACTTCCAGTGCGACAACTTCGATCACGGCGGCTTGGGCTTCCTCGGCGGCGGCTACATCGCGCCGGTGGTCAGCGGCGGCCGGCCGATCCAGGTGCGCGCGGTGCCGCCGGGTGTGTCGCGCTGGGGCTCGAAATGGAAGGAAGAGACCGCGCGCTGGTACAATCACACGTTCCCGATCACGTCGCACGCCGTCAACTACGCGCACCGCAACAACTACCTCGATCTCGATCCGACCTGGCGCGACGCGATCGGCCGGCCGCTGGTGCGCATGACCTACAATTACACCGAGAACGACTACAAGATGGCGGCGTACCTGACCGACAGGTGTGTCGAGATCGCGCGCGCCGCCAACGTCAAGATCATCGGCACGCCGCAGCCGCGCCGCGGCAATTTTGGCGTCAACAACGGCCTCTCGTCGCACCACACCGGCGGCGCCATCATGGGCACCGATCCCGGCACGAGCGCGATCAACCGCTATCTGCAATCGTGGGAGGCGAGCAACCTGTTCGTCATGGGCGGCGCGGCGTTTCCGCAGAACGCCGGCCACAACCCGACCTGCACGATCGGCGCGCTGACCTACTGGTCGGCGGCGGCGATCACCGGGCAGTATCTCAAGGCGCCGGGGCCGCTGGTGCGGGCGTGAGGGGGCGGGTGGGGCGGATACGCCTCTCGGTTCTCGCCACTCTATGACCCGTCACCCTGAGGCGCTCCGCCGCACAGCGGCGGAGCCTCGAAGGGCCCGTGTGATGCCGCTTGCTCACTTGTGGCGCCACCTCGGCCGATCGTCCTTCGAGGCTCGGCCTTCGGCCGAGCACCTCAGGATGACGGGTTTGGCTTATTGATTTCGGCCAGACTCTGAAGGGACAGGTCCGCAGCAGCTTGCGGCGCGTAACGAATCGCAGCGATCTCGATGTCCTCGATACCGGACGGCGCGCGCAGCGCTACGGAGAGGACGC
>DATBZM010000426.1:0-9961 GCA_036513175.1 Xanthobacteraceae bacterium
CGCCGCCATGCCGACCCAGTAGCCGACCTCCATCGGGATGCCCGCTTGCGCCATGGTCGGCACGTCGGGCATCAGCGGGAAGCGCTCGTGCGCCGCTATCGCGAGCGCCACGAGGCGCCCGGCCTTGATCTGCGGCAGGCCGGAGACCGGCGAGAGGAACATGGTCTTGAGGTGGCCGGCGATGAGATCGTTCACGGCCGGAGCGCCGCCGCGATAGGGCACGTGCACCATGTCGACGCCGGCGCGCACCTTGAACAGCTCGCCGGCGAGATGGCTCGCGCTGCCGACGCCGATCGAGCCGTACGTGATGGTGCCCGGATTGGCGCGGGCGAGCACGATCAGCTCAGCGACCGTGCGCGCCGGCACCGACACGTGCACGGTGAGCGCGAGCGGCGATTTGCCGATCAGCCCGATCGGCGCAAAGTCCTTGATGCTGTCGTAGGCAAGGTCCTTGTAAAACAGCGGATTGACGCCGTGGCTGTCGGTGATCATCAACAGCGTGTAGCCGTCGGCATCGGCATGAGCGACGTAGGCGGTCGCGATCGTGCCGTTGGCACCGGCGCGGCTCTCGACGATGAACGGCTGGCCGAGCTTCTGCGCCACCCGCTCGGTGACGACGCGGGCGACGAGATCGACCAGGCCGCCTGCCGGATAAGACACGACCACCCGGATCGGATGCGTCGGATAGGCGGGCTCCTGCGCGTCGCCGGCGCTTGCGGCAACGCAAGCCAGCACGCCGGCGCACAGCAAGGCCGCAACCAGCCGTCTCATCTCCGCGCCTCCCCTCGCCCGCTCCGCCGCGAACATGCCCGGCAGAGCGGCGCTTGTCGAGGATCAGCGGCCCTCGAGCTGGTGGTCGAACGCTTGCGGTGCTTCGGGCGTCTGGCGCGAGGGCCGCGCGTCAAAGCGCGCGACCCGCTCGACCGGCCGCGCCGACGCGTAGCCGGCGGACCGGGCGTTCGCCTGATAGCGCGAGAACCCCTCGCGCCTGGCGCCATCGTTGTAGCCGCGCGCGTAGTTCATCACGGCGCGATCGGAGTTGCCCTGCGCGACCCGGTAGGCGCCCGCGAGATAGCGCACCGCGTAGGTGAGGTTCGTGTCCGCGTCGAGCAGGCCGGCGGGCGAGCCGGTGTAGCCCATCTCGCGCGCGGTCGAATATTTTATCTGCATCAGCCCCATCGCGCCGCCGGCGCCGACCGCGCGCGGGTCGTAGCGGCTCTCGCGGATGACCACGCGATGCACCAGCGCCTCCGGCACGCCTTCCATCTGCGCGTGACGCGCGATCATCCCGTCGAGATCGCCATGACTCTCACGCGCTTGGTATGGCGGCTGCGCATATTCGGCACGCGCCCGTGCGACATGGTGATACAAAGCATACCGCCAGACGTGGTGGCGCGAGTGCTCGCGAGTCGAGGCAGGCTGCGCCAAAGCCGGGATCGCAAGCGCGAGTAGAACGAGTAGAAGAAGACGCATGATGTCGCTCCATGCTGCCCTCCCTCCGTGCGAGCGCGTATTGGACGAAGAAATCCGACCATGATCGGGCGAAACCGTGCAGGCGGCGTGATGATGTCGTGACGGCGTAAACGAGTTCCGCAGAGTCGTGCCGGCCGCGAGCCTGGACACGTCATTGCGAGCCCTCGGGTCTTGCCTTCGGCAAGCCCAAGGGTGAACTCCGCGAAGCAATCTCTCTTCACTTGCTCATGCATTTGCGGGACGAGATTGCTTCGGCCCGCCGCGCGGGCCTCGCAATGGCGCCCGCCGCGTCAATTCACATGAATATCGAGCCGCTTCACCAGCCGCGCATACTTCTCGTCGTCATCGTGAAAAAGCTTGGCGAAGGCATCTGCCGAGCCGCCGATCGGCTCCTGCGCGGCCTTGAGCAGGTTGGCGCGGATGTCGGGCTCGGCGAGCGCCTTGTTGATCTCCGCATTGAGCCGCGCGACGATCGCCGCCGGCGTGCCCACGGGCACGAACACGCCGAGCCATTGCGCGAGCACGAGGCCCTTGATGCCGGCTTCCTCGTAAGTCGGGATTTCCGGCAGGCTCGGCGAGCGCGTCGCGGTCGACTGCGCCAGCAGCTTGATGGTGCCGGCCTTGTAGTGCGCGATGAGCGGCGAGGAGCCGAGGGACGCGACCTTGACGTGGCCGGCGACGAGATCGTTGATCGCCTGGCCGCCGCCGCGATAGGGCACATGCACGAGCTTGATGCCGGCGATCTGCGCGAACCATTCGGCCACCATCTGCTGCTGCGAGCCGACCCCCGAGGTCGCAAAGCTCATGCCGGGCTCGCGCTTGGCAAGCGCGATGAAGTCGGCGAGCGTGTCGACGCCGAGCGAGGCATGCACGGCGAGCATCACGGGCTGGCGCGAGATCTGGATCACCGGGATGAAATCCCGGGGCGGATCGAAATTGAGGCGGAAGATGTGCGCCGTGCTGGCGATCTGGTCGGTCGTGACCAGCACCGTATAGCCGTCGGGCGCGCTCTTTGCCGCCGCCTCCATGCCGATATTGCCGTCGGCGCCGGAGCGGTTCTCGACCATGACCTGCTGGTGCAGCGCCCGCGACAGGACATTGGCGATGAGACGCGCACCGACATCGGTCGAGCCGCCGGGCGGGAACGGCACGATGAAGCGGAGGGTGCGGCTCGGCCACTCCTCGGCCCGCGCCGTGAATGGCACAACGAGGAGGAGCGCGAGCAGCGCGGCGCCGATGCGCGACATGGTCATGGCCGTGCTTCCCCTTTGTATTTCTCGTCAGCTATCGTATCGCTGCTGCGCTCGCCCGGCCACATGTCACGCTGCCGCAACAAGGCTCATTACCCGATGCCGTACTCGACCTATCTCCCCGAGCATATGGGCAGCGCTGTGCTCACGCCGCCCGGCCCCTTCGTCGCCGGCTCGTTCCAGGAACTGACGATCGTCTACACGGCGGGAAAGTTCGGAATCGACGACACCGGCATGCTCAAGATCTCCTGGCGCACCACGTCGGACATGAGCAAGCCGCAGTTCGACCGGCCGGCGGAGGCGAACTACACGACCGTCGTGGCGAGCAATGGGGCCAAGCTCGAGTACTGGTTCGACCGGCTCAATATCCGGCCGTGGGCGAACACGATCCTCATCCGCGTCGGGCGCGGCTACCTGCGCGAGGGCGATACCATCACGGTGCGGCTCGGCGACCGCAGCCAGGGCTCGCCCGGCTACCGGCTGCAGACCAATTGCGAAGCGAAGGTCGAGTTTCGCACCTCGGTCGACGCGTTTGCGGCCTACGAGTTCTGCGAGCTCGCGCATCCGGTCTTCGATCTCATTCCCGGGTCGGCCGCGGGCTTCAAGGCGATCTGGCCCTCGCTGGTGGTCGCCGGCGAGCCGTTCCGGCTCGCGATCGTCGCCGAGGACGTCTGGGGCAACCCGACCGACGACGTCGAGCAGCGCATCGCGCTCGAACCGTCGCGGCCGATCCGCGGCCTGCCGGACGCGGTCGTCGTCAAACGCGGCGCGAGCCCCCACCTGATCGACGGGCTCGTCGCGGACGCCTCTGGCGACGTCGAGCTGCGGCTGATCACGCAAGGCAGCGAGGTCGCGCGCGCCAATCCGCTGCGCGTGGTCGAAGCGGCGGTGCTGCGCCGCTACTGGGGCGACCTGCACGGGCAGAGCGGCGAGACCATCGGCATGGGCAGCGCCCAGGCCTATTTCGAATACGCGCGCGACAAGGCCTTCATCGACATCGTCGGCCACCAGGGCAACGACTTCCAGATCACCGATGCGTTCTGGGCCGAGCTCAATCGACTTTACGCTGCGTTCGACGCACCCGGCCGGTTTGTCTGCGTGCCGGGGTACGAGTGGTCCGGCAACACCGGCATGGGCGGCGACCGCAACATCTTCTTCCGCCGCGAAGGCCGGCCGATCCACCGCTCGTCCAACATCCTGGTGCAGGGCCAAAGCGAGCCCGGCTCCGAGCGCTACACGGCAACCGACATCTTCCGCGCGCTCGAGAGCGAGGACGCGGTCGTCATCGCGCACGTGGGCGGGCGCTATGCCGACATCAAATATGCCCATGACGGGCGGCTCGAGCGCACCGTCGAGGTGCATTCGACCTGGGGCACGTTCGAGTGGCTGCTGCACGACGCGTTCGACCAGGGCTTTCGCGTCGGCGTCGTCTGCCACAGCGACGACCACAAGGGGCGGCCGGGCGCGACCAGGCCGGGCGCCTCGACCTTCGGTGCGATCGGCGGGCTCACCTGCTATTTCATGCGCGAGCTGACGCGCGACGCGCTGTTCGAGGCGCTGCGCCAGCGCCGCCACTACGGCACGACGGGCACGCGCATCTTCGTCGCGCTGCGTGCGACCTTCGCGTCGGCCGTCACCGGCTTCACCGAGGACCTGAAGCTCGCCGCGGGGCGCGAGACATCGGTGCGCGAGGCCGCGATGGGCGACATCGTGCGGCCCGGCGGCGTGCCGATGCGGCTCACCGCCGAGGTGATCGGCACGGCGCCGATCGAGCGGGTCGACGTGCTGCACGGGCGCGAGGTGGTGCAGACCGTGCGCCCGTTTGCGGCCGGCGGTCTCGGCCGCCGCGTGCGCGTGCTGTGGCAGGGCGCCGAATATCGCGGCCGCGGCCGCGAGACGCTGTGGCAGGGCAAGCTCACGCTCGCCGGCAACCACCTCACGCGCTTTTCGCCGGTGAACTTCCTCAATCCCGAGCGCAAGGTCCGCGCGATCGAGCACGGACTCGCCTGGACCTCGGTGACCACCGGCAATCTCGCCGGCATCGACCTGTGGCTCGACGACGGTTTTGCCGGAAAGCTCAAGGTCGACACCAACATCGTGGCGGGCGAGGTCGACCTCGCGACCTTGCGCGACGAGGTCGTCGCCTTCGATGGCGGCGGCCTTGGCCGGCGGCTGTCGATCTATCGCCTGCCGGACGACGACTGGTCGCGCCGCGTCACGCTCGAGCACACGGCGACGTTTGCGGGCGGCGCGGATCTGCCGGTCTATCTGCGCGTGACGCAGGCGGACGGGCACCAAGCGTGGACGAGCCCGATCTATCTGATCGAGTGAGTGCCTAATTCGTCGTCATTGCAAGGCGCGCGGCGCCGAAGCAATCGCGCGCCGCAGAGTATGCGGATCGAGATTGCTTCGGCGCGCGAAGCGCGCCTCGCAATGACGCTACGGCGCCGCGGTCCACGCCTTGTAGTCTTCCGGCTTCACGCTGCCGAACTTCTTCACGAAGGCGACGATCGACCAGATATCCTTGTCGGGCACGCCAGCCTTTTCGAAGCTCGGCATGCCGGTCATGTTGATGCCGTTCTTGATCACCCAGAAAATATGGCCGGGCTGGTCGTCGGCGACGTCCTTGAGATCGGGCGGATCGGGGTGCAGCCCTTCGGAGAACTTGGCCCAATTGACGCCCGGCCCGCCGTGGCAGTTGACGCAGCCGGCCTTTGCGAACGCGCGCGCGCCGGCCTGGATGACGGCCTGATCCTCGAGCGACATCGGCGGCGTAAGCCCGGCCGAATAATGGTTGATCGAAGCGTCGCGCACCTTCGGCAGCGCCCAGCTCACGAACGCGGGATCGTCGATCGCCGCCGCGATATTGTAAAAGCCGAGGAAGAAAAAACCGGCCGCGACGATCGCGAAGATGATCGCCAGCAAGCCGATGAGAGCGAGAAGAATTCTCATGCGAGATCTCCGGATGGCTGAATGAAGACCGCGGGCCGGGCGGGATTATTCCCGGCATCCCACGCAATCGTGGGAACAACGCGGGAACCCGCCACATCATAGCACGGTTTATATCGGCGACAGGGGAGCCGTCGAGGCGTTCTAGGAAAGTTCTCTCGGAGGCCGATATGAACCAAGCCGTTCATCAACTGGTGCAGCTGATATTGCAAGGTTTGACGTGGTTCCTGCGCACGATCGAGGCGCTGTGGGACTGGTCCTGGGCGCAGATCATGGGCGCCTTCAACACCTCGTGGGGCAACCTGCCGGGGTGGAAGATCGCGATCGCGCTGCTCGCGACCGTCGTGCTCGTCGGCCTGCTCGTCGCCATGATTCGGCGCGGGTTTGCGGCCGTCGGCGAGATCGCGGCAGCGTTCTGGACCATGGCGCTCACGATGTTCGGCATCCTGTCATTCATCGTGATCGCCGGGCTGTTCTCGCGCGGGTTCCAGTGGGTCGTGGCCGCGGTTCCGGACGATTTCTGGCGGCGCATTCTTTAGGCAACTCGCCCGGAGCATTGCGGCCGGCGCGGCGCAGATCGGCGGAAACAATTCCGGCGGGGACGCGGTTGCCTCAAAGCACCCGCGGACACCGATTCCATCCAATTCTATTCCTTGTCACGGGCCAATCATGCCATGCGCCGCGAAGTCGAACTGAAACTCGAAGTCCCGCCGCGCGCGATCGGCCGGCTCAAGCGCCTGCGCGCGCTGCATCGCAACGGACGCACGCAGGAAAAGGATCTGGTATCGGTCTATTTCGATACTGCCGAGCACACGCTGCGCCGACACGGGATGTCGCTGCGGGTGCGACACATCGGCGACAAGCGGGTGCAGACCGTCAAGGCGAACGGACACTGCGCGGCCGGCTTGTTCAGCCGTAGCGAATGGGAAAAGCGGATCGACGGCGACACGCCGGATCTGCGCGCGGCGAGCCGCACGGCGCTCGGCGCCGTCATGAGCCGCAAGCTCGCGCGCGCGCTCAAGCCGGTGTTCGAGACGCAGGTCCATCGCACGGTCGTTCCGCTCAATGGCGGCGCAAGCCGCATCGAGCTCACGCTCGATCGCGGCGAGGTGCGCCTCGGCCGCAGGTCGGCGCCGATCAGCGAGGTCGAGCTCGAGCTCAAGCGCGGCCGTCCCGCCGATCTGTTCGCGGTCGCGCGCAAGGTAGCCGCGACGGTGCCGGCGCGCTTCGCGCTGCGCAGCAAGGCCGACCGCGGCTACGCGCTCGCGGACGGCGAGCCGGCAGCGGCGGTGCGCGCGCAGGAGATCACGCTCGATCCCGCCATGTCGACGGGCGCGGCGTTCCACGCCATCGCGCTCGGCTGCCTGCATCACCTTGCCGCAAACGAGCCGGCGGTGCGCGGCCAGCACGCCGAAGGCGTGCATCAGATGCGCGTCGGCCTGCGCCGATTGCGCGCCGCGATCGCGGTGTTCGCCGATCTGCTCGACGACGACGAGACGCCGCGGATCAAGGCCGAGCTGAAATGGCTCACCGGCGAGCTCGGGCCCGCGCGCGACCTCGACGTCTACCTCACGGGCAACATCAAGCCGCTACAACGCACGCTGCCGGGCAAACGCGGCCTGGAGGCGCTGCAGGGCGATCTCGACGCGAACCGCTCGGCTGCCTTCGCCCGCGCCAGCAGGGCGGTCGAGTCGGCGCGCTATCGCGCGCTCGTGCTCGATACGCTCGGTTGGATCGAGGGCGGCACGTGGACGGCGAGCGACGATGAATTGATCAAGGCGCGGCGGCGGCGCAGCGCGTGCGATTTCGCCCGCGAGGAGCTGACGCGGCGGCTGGGCAAGGTGAGCAGGAAGGCAAAGCGTCTCGGCAAGCTCGACGCGCGCCGCCGCCACAAGCTGCGCATCGGCATCAAGAAGCTGCGCTACGCGGGCGACTTCTTCGCGACGCTGTTTGCCGGACGCAAGGCGAAGAAACGGCTGCGCCGCTTCGCGCGCGAGCTCAAGCGGCTGCAGGATCGCCTGGGCGCACTCAACGACATCGCGGTTCATCAAAGACTTGCCGGAAAATACGTCGGCGGGCGGGGCCGGCGACGCCAGCGCGCCTTCGCGATCGGCCTCGTCTCGGGCCGCGAGCAGAGCCGCATCGACCCGCTGCGCGAAGCCGCCGCGCAGGCGGCCGATCGGTTCGCGCAGGTGCGGCCGTTCTGGGCTTGATGGTTTCGTGCAGCCGAGACGTTGTCGGCTATGCCGTGTGCCCGGGATCGGACGCGTCGGGCGTCTGCTTCTTTTGCTGCGGCGTCATCTTGGCCGGCGCAAGCTCGGGCGCGCCGCGCGGCCCGCCGAGATCGGCCTGCGCGATGTCGTCTTCGCTCGGCGGCGGGCTGTCCTGATCGCGGCGCTCGCTCTTGGGCTTGTTCATCGCTCGCCTCATTGCGTGTGTGCACGCTAGGTGAACGGCACGGCCACGTTGCCGGTTCCACCGGCGATGGCCTTCTCCGCTACCAATGACCTTTGTGCTTGTTCCAGGCGTAGAGGACATCGGCGAAGCGGTCGTAGACGAAGCGCGCAAGCGGTCGCACCACCGCATTGCCGGCGAGCGCGCCGAGCCAGCGCTCGCCCGACGTGAGCCGCCACACCGCAATCGCGACGTCGGCGCCGACCAGGAGACGCCCGTCTGCATCCGTCGCGTGCAGGCGCCGCCGCACGTCGTCGAGCGAGGCGCCATAGGCTGCGAGCGCGTCGGGCTCGAGATTGATATCGCGAAACGCGATCGTCCCGGCCTGCACCGCGGCGAGCAGCTTGTTGCGCTGGCGGTCGATGCCGGCGTCGCAGACCGGGCAGCGCGTGTTGTACCAGACGGTGAGTTGGGGGACGGACATCGGTCGCATTCACCCAGTTCTGTGCAAGAAAATCGCGAAGCCGGGCGATGTCATTTGTCGCCGCGCGCGAGACGAGCAGTCTCACAGCTTGCGCACTTCAGGCGGCGATAGCTCCTTCGTCGTGCCCCACGACTCCATCCATGCCTTGATCTCTTCCCAAGGCACGCCCTCGCGCCGCTCCCGAAACTCAGCCAGGCGCCGCGCATCCTCGGCAAGCACATCAGGTGCCCACGGCCCTTTCCCGGCGGATCGCAACGTCTGCAATTCGCCCGGCAACAGGCCTCCCTCGCCAAGCAGGTCGGCGAGCAGCTCGGACACGCTCAATCCGCGTGCAGCGGCACGGGCCTCGAGCAGCTCGGCGGTCTCGACGTCAACCTCGATGTTGCGAACCTTCACGGTCATGCCCGAATCCTAGTGTTCGGATGGCGAAATGTCGAGAATGGGCGGCCACTGTGCTCGATCCCCGCATTTGCTATGGTCTCTCCGCCCTCAACGACCAACCGCCATCACCACAACGGAGACCACCATGCCCAAGGCCTACTGGGTGTCATCCTATCGCTCGATCTCCAACCCGGACGCGCTCGCCGAGTACGCCAAGCTCGCCGGCCCGGCGCTCGCCGCCGCGGGCGCGCGCTTTCTCGCGCGCGGGATGCCGGCGCAGGTCTACGAGGCGGGCCTCAAGCAGCGCATGGTGATCGCGGAATTTCCGAGCGTCGCGGCCGCGATCGCCTGCCACGACGGCCCCGCCTATCAGGCGGCGCTCAAGGTGTTCAACCACGCCGGCGAGCGCGACTTCCGCATCATCGAGGCCCTCGAATAGTCAGCCCGTAGTGGCTGAAATCATTGCTGTTATCCCAGTTGGCTTTGTTTTGGAATTTTGCCGCCGCCGTATCCCGGCGACGGCCGCGCGTCGACGCGGCCCGACGGGCCGGCCTATCAGGCGGCGCGCAAGATGTTCAACCATGCCGGCGAGCGCGACTTCCGTCATCATCGAGGGCTGGAGTGATCGGCGGTTGCGTGCGACCTACGCCATTGAAATAATTCCGCTTTTCGACCTGGGTTCGTTCTGCCAAAATCCCCAGAAGGGGCCGGGTGACCGGCGGTTCCGGAGGGCACCGCACCGCCACTGAAATCATTCAGCTTTTTGGTTTTGTTCTGCTCGCTCTGCCAAAGAGCCCCGAGGGGTGGCGCTGCGCGCGCTCAGGCGCGCCCGTCGAAATAGTCGCGCAGCAGGCGCACGTTTCGCCGGTTGGCCCGGAAGGCCACGTCGAAAGCATCACCGACCCATGGCACCGCACCGATCACGCCTTCGATCGCAACGTTGACCAGCATGCGAGCAAAGATGCGCGAGGGCACGCCGAGCCGGCGCGCTTCATAAATCAGGTAGCACGACAGCGCCGAACCGGCAACG
>DATBZM010000427.1:0-5965 GCA_036513175.1 Xanthobacteraceae bacterium
CGTCACGGCATGCACGCAGTCGCGGCCGATCGTGTCGATGCCTTGCGCCTTAAGGATCTCGGCGCGCGCCGCCGCACCCGAGCGTCCCGAGCCGTTGTAGCCCCAGACCGGCGCGCCGGCCTTGGCGACGAGGCAGAAGCAGTCGCCGCCGATGCCGGTCATCTGCGGCTCGAGCACGCCGAGCGCCGCGATCGCCGTCACGGCGGCATCGGCCGCGGTGCCGCCGGCGCGCAGCGTCTCCAGCGCCGCGACGCTCGCGAGCGGATGCGACGTCGCCACCATGCCGTCCGCCGCATAGACCGGCGAGCGGCCGGGCAGCTGGAAGTCGCGCGTCATTGCGGGGAGGGATAAGACGACCGCGGGCCGGTCACGCCGCGACCTTCTCGACGCCCTCGACCGTGACCTCGCGCTGGGCGGAGCGGATTGCAATGGTGAAGCCGCCGATCACGTCGACGAAGCTGATGATGAGCAGCAGGAAGAAGGTGCCGGTGGCAGCTTTCTGCACCAGCAGGAACTCGATGAGCATGCCGATGAACAGCACGGTCGAGAGCGAGTGGTCGATGATGGTGCGGGTGGTGAGCCGCGTCGACTTGAGCAGCTCGAAGAACAGGATGATCACCGACGCGCCGATCATGATCTCGCCGTAGCTCAGCGCCCACGGCGCGCCGGAGACCATCTGGATCGACCCCGTCTGCTTCGACCAGTCGATGCCGAGCAGGAAGGCGAGCATGTTGTAGACCGCGAACGGAATGATCAGCAGCGGAATTCCGAACAGCGACATGGCGGTCTCCCCGTTATCGAGCGGCGCGTCCAGGGACGTCCCCGCAGGCGCGGCAGAACAATCTAGTGCGGTTTCGCGGCGGCGAAAACCGTATCCATCGCGAAGGGATGGTTTCTAGCCGATCGAGCTGTCGCGCGCGTGACAAGACGCGGCCGCATCACAGAGGTCATGCTTGGGTCTTCACACTTCGGTCTTGGGCTTGAGCACCTGGCGGCCGCGATACATGCCGGTCTTGAGATCGATGTGGTGCGGACGGCGCAGCTCGCCCGAATCCTTGTCTTCCACGTAGGTCGGGGCCTTGAGCGCGTCGGCGGAGCGCCGCATGCCGCGCCGCGACGGCGAGGTCTTTTTCTTCGGGACCGCCATGGCATTGATCTCCTTGCACTATGTCGCAGGCGCCGGGCGCCGCGAAGGTCGGGTTGGTGCGGAAGCCGGGCTTATAAAGGAAGCCTGCGCAGGACGCTAGAGGTGAACCCCACACCCCCACGCCTCAGCGTCATTGCCCGCCCCCGAGCAAGTCGGGGGTAAACTCCAGCGGGCAATCCAGTAAACACGAGCGCCTGCGACTACTGGATCGCCCGCTGTCGCGGGCAATGACGGCGGAGCCGGGGAGATCACGCGCCCCCACCCTGCCGACGGACGCAGGCATCGATCGCGGGCGAGCGCGCCATGCGGCCCTGGTAGAGGCCGGCGAGACGGCGCAGGCCGGGTTTCGGCGCGCGCGGATCGCGTTGGTGCGGGTTCGGCAAGGTGGCGGCGAGCAGCGCGGCCTCGCGCGCATCGAGGTCGCGCGCCGGCTTGTCGAAGGCGCGCCGCGCCGCCGCCGCGACGCCGAACTCGCCGTTCGGCCCCCATTCGGCGACGTTGAGGTAGATCTCCAGCACCCTGCGCTTCGGCAGCACGATGTCGAGCCAGAGGGCGAGCGGGAATTCCAGCGCCTTGCGCACGAAGCTGCGGCCCTGCCAGAGAAACAGGTTCTTCGCCGTCTGCTGCGTGATGGTCGAGCCGCCGCGCACCTCGGCGAGGTCGCCGACGTCCTCGATGCCGCCGATCACGTCGTGCAATTCGGTGAAATCGACCCCATGATGGCTGCAGAAGCGGTCGTCCTCGGCGGCGATGACGGCGAGCCGCAGCGCCGGCGCGATGCGCTCGAGCGGCACCCAGCGGCGCTCGACGCGCGCCCCGGTCGCCCAGCGCCACAGCATCAGCGTCGAGACCGGATGGCCGACGCGATAGAGCGGCGCGAGCAGATACGGTATGGCGAGGACGACGACGAGCGCGAGCAGGCAGAGGCGCACGATCCGCCATCGCGATGCAGGCTTCGCGCGGGAGCCGGAGGGATCGCGCAAGAGCTCGATTTCTCCATTGAGCGGCGCGTCCGGGCTTGCCCGCGGTCGCCGCGAGCCCGCATCATAGGACCGCACGCGACGGCGACAAGGAACCCGGAGAACCACGGCATGCGAACGATTTGGCGCACGCCATGAGCGCGGACGACGCATCCGGCCCGCGCAAGTCGGGACGCGGTTCGCGCCGGCTACCGCGCGTCGTGCGCATCGTGCGCGCGCGGCCGCGGCTTTTTCTCGCGGCCCTGCTCGGCGCGATCCTCGGCGTCATGCTGCCCGGCGAATGGCGGCTGGCGACGCGGCTCCTCGTCAGCTGGGACACGGGCGTCGCGATCTATCTCACGCTTGCTTATTCGTCGATGATCAATTCGGACGCTGACCGCATCCGCCGCCGCGCCGCGCTGCTCGACGAGGATCGCAGGGTCTTCCTCTTGCTGACCGCGGGCGCCGCGCTCGCGAGCCTCCTCGCCATCGTGGTGCAGCTCAGCGCCAAGGAGGCCGGCCACCAGCCGGCACATCTCGCGCTCGCGGTGGTGACCATCGCGCTCTCCTGGGCGTTCACCCACACGATCTTCGCGCTGCATTATGCGCACGAGTTCTACTTCGAGGCGCGCGAGGAGGGCGGCGGCCTTGCCTTCCCCGGCAAGGGCGCGCCGGACTACTGGGATTTTCTCTATTTCTCGCTCGTCATCGGCATGACGTCGCAGGTGTCCGACGTCGCGATCACGGCGAAATCGATCCGACGCACCGTCTCGGCGCATGGCGTACTGTCGTTCTTCTTCAACGCGACGCTGCTCGCCCTGATGGTCAATATCGCGGCGAGCGCGCTCGCCGGCTGAGGCGGGGACGCATTGAAATCATTGCTGTTATCCCAGTTGGGTTATTCTGCCAAAATTGGCCCGGCCGACGGGCCTTGCGCGTCCGCGCGGCGGTCGCATTGAATTTGCTGCGTTTTCGCCGGATGGCTTCGTTCTGCCAGTTCTGCAGTTTTGCCTTCGTTGCTCAGTGGAGTGACCGACTTGAAGTCTGCCGAGGCCCTCCACTGAAATCATTGACGTTTCCAGCTTTGTTTTGTTCGCGTGCTGCCCGCGGACTTGCCTCGGTCTCGGCCAGGGTGAAGACAGCGGAAGCCCTCCATTGAATTCCTTAGTCTTTTCGCTCTGGGTTCGTTCTGCCAAAATCGGCTTCGACTAACCGTCCAGCGCCACACAAGACCAGCCATCGGCTTCCGGCTGCCAGCGATAGGGCACGTGCTTCGGCTCGATGCGGCAGCCGAAGGTCTGCTCGTGCAGCGCATCGAACAGGCCGCTGTGCGAGACGAAGAGGATCGAGCCGTCCGGATAAGCGTCGAGCCATCGGCTCAGGACCCGCACGCAGCGCGCGCCGGTCTCGGGCCATTGCTCGGCATTGGCGGGGAGCTGGTGCAGCAGGCGTTCGTGCGGCTGCAAGCCGAGCTTGCGCTTGACGTCGGCGACGACCAGTCCCTCTAAGTCGCCGAAATGACGCTCCTTGAGCTCACTGTCGATACGCAGTGGCTTGCCGGTCGCCTCGGCGACGATCGCCGCGGTCGTGAGCGCGCGGATCAGCGGACTGGCAATGATGAGCTCGACCGTGCAGTTCGCGATGACGCGGGCCGCTTCGTGCGCCTGCGCGAGGCCGTACGGGTTGAGCGGGATATCGCTGTGCCCCTGGAAGCGGCCCTCGGCGTTCCAGTCGGTCTCGCCGTGGCGCAGGAAATAGAATGTCCGTCGCGGGATCGGCACGGCTGATCACCTTGAGAACCCATCTCTACTCGACTTGCGCGTGCAGAAGTAGCCCGCGTGAGCGCAACGATATGCGGGGATGCTGTCCCCGGATTTCCCCCCGCTTTCGCGCGCTTTCGCGGGGGTTCGTCCAGGCTCCGCGGCCATTGAGAAAATGAGTTCCCGCAGCGGAATCGGCGACAACGCCCCCCCTTGCCAAAATCGTAAGCCACCTTATGTTATCGTGGCACAAGAAATTCACCCTCCGGTCCTTGGCGGACCGGCCATCGCGACCAAGTCCATGACAGCCAAATCGAAGCTCGACAGCGATCTCCTCATTGTCCTCAACGACGTCGCCCGCCACATGCGGACCTATTCGGACCACGTGGCACGCAAGCGCGGCATGACGCGCGCGCAATGGATCATCCTGTCGCGGCTGGAACGCCAGCCGAACCTGTCGCAGAGCGAGCTGTCGGCGCTCGCCGAGGTGAGCCCGATCACGACGGCGCGCCTCGTCGACCGGCTCGAGGCGCAAGGCCTCGTCGAGCGCTGCAGCGATCCGGGCGACCGGCGCATCTGGCGCCTGCGGCTGACGCCAGCTGCCGAGCCGGTGCTGGCCGAGATCAAGCAGTTCCGCGCCAAGCTCTACCGGGTGATGACCGAGGGGATCGATCCCGCCGAGCTCGACGCCATGGCGAGCGGACTGCTGCAGATGAAAGAGAACGTGAGCCGGCAGCGGCGGACCGCTGCGGCCACCGTGGAGCTCGAAAATGCCTAACGTGACGCCGTTGCAACGGCCGGCGCCCGACGGGCGCCCGGCGGAAGACCAAGCCGAGGTGCGGCGCGCCGATCGCGCCGATGAGGTGCGCCCGGCGGCCGCGCCCGAGGCGCTGCGCGAGAGCAAGGCTCCGGTGGCACCGGTAGCGCCAGCGGCGCTGCGCGCGGCGCCGTCGCGGCGGCGCTGGCTGCGCCCGACCCTGTTCGCACTGCTGCCGCTCGTCCTCGTCGCCGGCGCCGCCTGGTACGTGCTGGGCGGCAGCATCATGTCGACCGACGACGCCTACGTCGACAACCAAAAGGTCGGCGTCTCGACCGACGTGTCGGGCATCGTCAAGGACGTCGACGTCAGCGACAACCAGCACGTCGCGGCGGGGGAGGTTCTCTACCGGCTCGACCCGCGCCAGTTCGAGATCGCGCTCGACAATGCCAAGGCCAACCTCGCGCAGACCGCGCTGACCATCGACGCGATGAAGGCGGACTACAAACGCATGCTGCAGGACATCAAGGCGCAGCAGTCGCAGGTCGATCTCGACCAGACGACCTATGACCGCGACGCCGCACTGCTCAAGAGCGCCGCGACGTCGCAGGCGATCTTCGACCAGGCCAACTATAAGCTGCAGACCGACAAGGCGAAGCTCGCCTCGCTCGCGCAGCAGGCGCAGGTGCAGCTTGCACGGCTCGGCGGCAATCCCGACATCGCGACCGACCGGCACCCGCAGTATCTGCAGGCGAAAGCGCAGGTCGACGAGGCGCAGCGCCAGCTCGACCACACGACCGTCAAGGCGCCGTTCGCCGGCATCGTCACCAACGTGCCGTCGATCGCGCCGGGCAAGTACCTCGCGGCGGCGACGACCGCGTTCTACCTCATCGACACCGAGGAGGTGTGGGTCGAGGCCAACCCGAAGGAGACCGAGCTCACCTATGTGCAAGTCGGCCAGCCGGTCACCATCACGGTCGACACCTATCCGGGCGTGGCGTGGCACGGCACGGTGCAGAGCGTGAGCCCGGCCGCCGCGCAGGAATTCTCGCTGCTGCCGGCGCAGAATACGAGCGGCAACTGGGTCAAGGTGGTGCAGCGCGTGCCGATGCGCATCCGCGTCGACACGAGCGACAAGAGCCTGCCGACGCTGCGCGCCGGCATGAGCGTCGAGGCCGCGGTCGACACCGGCCACCCCCGCGGCCTGCCGCATTGGTTTTGAGCGGAATATGGGCCCGCGGCGCGCCGCCTGCGCTCCCTCTCCCCGCGTGCGGGGAGAGGGTCGGGGTGAGGGGGCGTCTCCACGAGTCGTCGCCGACGCTGTGTTTCCCTGCGCCTCAGC
>DATBZM010000428.1:0-33488 GCA_036513175.1 Xanthobacteraceae bacterium
GAGTAGACGATCATCATGATCCGCCCGATCAGGTTTTCCGCCGGGACATATCCGAACTCGGTCGGCATGCGGCTGTCGAGCGAATTGTCGCGATTGTCGCCGAGCACGAAATAGTTGCCCGGCGGAACGGTGAATTCCTGGGTATCGTCGAGGAAGTCGTTGTCCCGCAGGTCGATCGTCTCGTAGCTCGTGCCGCTGGGCAGCGTTTCGCGCCAGCGCTTGACGCGCTGCGTCCGTCCGTCGCTCGTATAGGCGAAATCGGCGACGCGGTCGCGTTTCACCGCCGTGCCGTTGATGTAAAGCTCGCCGCCGCGCATCTGGATGCGGTCGCCCGGCAGGCCGACGATGCGTTTGACATAGTCGAGATCGGTGCGCATCAGGCGGAAGACCACGAGGTCCCCACGCTTCGGTTCGGCGGCGAGGATCCGCCCGGAAAAGAGCGGCGGAGAGAACGGCAACGAGTAGTGCGAATAGCCGTATGCGGACTTGTTGACGGCGAAAATGTCGCCGATCAGGAGGGTCGGCTCCATCGAGCCGCTCGAGATGCTGAACGTCTGCACCCCGGCGGTGCGAAACAGGATGAAGGCCCCCGGCCCGAGGCAGATCAGTCCGAGGACCAGCAATCCCCAGAAGACGGGCCGGTGCGGGCGTGCGGCCACGATCCCGCGCTACTTCGAAGCGAGGTCGTCGAGATGCTTGCGCGCCGTATCGTGCGCCCACTCGTCGTCCGCGAAGATCGAGTGCGAGGCGATCGCGGCCTCGAAGTCGGCCTTCGCCCGCTCGATCGCGCCGGCCTTCTCGTACAACAGGCCGCGCGCCGTCAGGGCGGAGCTGTAGTTCTTGTCGATCGCGATCGCCTGATCGTAGCTGTCGATCGCCTTGTCGTCCTCGCCCTTGGCATAATAGGCGTTGCCGCGGTTGCCGTAGGCCATCTCGACCCAGCGCGGCTTGAGCGGGATCGCACGGTTGAAATCCTCGATCGCCCGGTCGTATTCCTTGATCTCGTAGTAGTGCTGGCCGCGGTTGATGTAGGCGTCGCCGACCTGCTCGCGCGTGGAGCGCGGCGCCGCGATGACGCGGGTGCAGGCGGCGATCATGTCGCCGGTGTGGCCGCGGCAGACCTCGGTGTCCTGCGCGGCAGCAGCGCCAATGCCGAAGGCGAGCGCCGCAAGCGTGACGAAGGCAAGTCTTCGAACAGGCGTCGTGTTGTGTCGCATGCGCATCCCCCACCGTTTGCGGGCGCGCGCCCCCAGGGGCGCGCCGCCCGCAAAAAATACCGCCGGCTCGATCGGCGCGCAAGCCAATCGCAGCCAATCGCAGCCTGGGCGGCGTCGCAACGCCGCCATGGCCAGCGAGACGATCCGGCTAGACGAACGAACGTTCGATCGCGGCCAGCACCTTCAACGCGTTCACCGTGTACTGGCCGCCGAACGCGACAAAATCGCAACAAGCAAGAACGACCAGCGCCACCACTGCTGCGCGCACCATTTGAGAGCCCTCCGTGCGCCTCCCCGTCGAGCGGGACCATGGTCGCGTCCACCGGTTGCCGGCTGGCAAAATGTCAGCGTAAGGATTTCCTAAAAAATCGTTCGGCTTTTAGTCATAGTCGCCGAGGAATGTCGGTTCTTTGCCGGATGGAGGATGGCGTGCTTCACGGCTTCGTCGCCTCGGGCTATGTTGCTGCCGCACGCACGCGTACTGAGGATGATATGACGCCGATCGCAAGGGTTATTCGCCTGCTTGCCGTGGTCCCGCTGCTGGCCGCCTCCGCATGGGCCGCCGACTACCCGGCGCCGAGGCAGGGCGACTGGGTCGCGCACGACTTCAAGTTCCACACCGGCGAGACTTTTGCCGAGCTCAGGCTGCACTACACGACGATCGGGGCGCCGAGCGGCATCCCGATCGTGGTGCTGCACGGCACCGGCGGCTCGGCACGAAACATGCTCACGCCCGATTTCGCCGGCGAGCTCTTCGGCCCGGGTCAGCCGTTCGACGCCGCGAGGTACTACATCATCATTCCGGACGCGCTCGGCCATGGCGCCAGCACCAAGCCGTCGGACCGCCTCAAGGCGAAATTCCCGCATTACGACTACGCCGACATGGTCGACGCACAGTATCGGCTGCTCACCGAAGGGCTCGGCATTCGCCACGTGCGGCTGATCATCGGCAATTCGATGGGCGGCATGCACGCCTGGCTGTGGGGGGAGCGCCATCCCGATTACATGGACGCGCTGGTGCCGATGGCGTCGCAGCCGACCGCGATGGCGAGCCGCAACTGGATGCTGCGGCGGATGATGCTCGAGGCGATCCGCAACGATCCCGGCTATGCCGACGGCAACTATGCGACGCAGCCGCGCTTCCTCGAGATCGCCAGCGTCTTCTTCGGCATCGCGACGGCGGGCGGCACGCAGCATTATCAGAAGCTCGCGCCGACACGCGCGCTCGCCGACAAGCTGGTCGACGCGCGGCTCGCCGCGCCGATGCCGGCGGATGCCAACGACTTCATCTGGGCGTGGGATTCCTCGGCCGACTACGATCCGGCGCCCGACCTCGAAAAGATCGAGGCGACGGTGCTCGCGATCAATTCGGCCGACGACGAGCGCAATCCGCCGGAGACCGGGATCACGGCGGCGGCGATGCAGCGGGTGAAGAATGGACGGCTCTATCTCATTCCGGCGAGCCCCGACACCATGGGCCATCTCACCACCGGCAACGCCAGGTTCTATACGCAGCAGCTGCGCGAGCTGCTCGATACCGCGCCGCGGCACGCGATGTGAGCGACGGGGCGATCGTGCGTCTGCGCGCGGCTGCGGCCGACGATGCGGCGCGCCTGCGCGAGATCGCCCGCGCCGCCTATCAGAAGTACGTGCCGCGCATCGGGCGCGAGCCGATGCCGATGGGAGCGGACTTCGCGGCGCAGATCGTGGCCGGGCGCGTGGTCGTCGCCGAAGCGGGCGGCATCGTCGCGGGCTACATGGTGGCGTGGGCGGAGCGCGACGCCTATTACATCGACAATATCGCGGTCGATCCGGCGCACCAGGGCCGCGGCCTCGGGCGCATGCTCGTCGAGGGCGCCGTGCGGGCAACGCGCCGGCACGGGCTCGGCGCGATCGCGCTCTATACCAACGCGGCGATGCACGAGAATCTGGCGCTATATGCGCGGATCGGTTTCGTCGAGACGCGGCGCGCGACCGAAGACGGGTTCGACCGCGTGTTCATGCGCTGGGATTTGCCTGGCGACGGCTGATCCGGCGTTGCGCGAGCATTGGCCGCGCCGCGGCGTCTCCGGATAGCGCACGCATTTTCGCAAAATCCGAGCGGTTCCGTTGATAACGCCTTCAGCCGTGTAGGGGAATCTGCCTACGCACCAGCGCGGAGAGTTGCATGTCGATCCTGCTGCGTTTCTGGCACGACGAGGAGGCGGCGACCGCGATCGAATACGCGATCATCGCGGTCGGGGTTTCGGTCGTGATCGTGACGACCGTCAACTCCATCGGTACGAGCGTCAAGGGGCTGTTCACCAACGTGTCGACCAGCCTCGGCAACGCCGGCAAATAGCTGTCTGCCATCCCACGCTAGGCGGCGACGCGAGCTACTTCGACTTTAGCTCGCCGGAAATGCCCTGCAGCACCGGCAGCCAGGTCGCCTGCTGCTGCGCAACGAACGCGCGGGTTTCCTCGGCCGTCATGGCGCGCGGGTAGCTGCCGGTCGCCCCGAGCCGCTTCTTGATGTCCGCGTCGGTCACGACCTTGGCGAGGTCCACGCTGATCCTGGCGATGATCTGCGCGGGCGTGCCGACCGGCGCGACGAGCACCAGCCAGCCGGCGGCGGAAAAATCCGGGATCGCCTCGCCGGCCGTTGGCAGGTCGGGGAATTCGGGCAGCCGCGTCGGCGCGGCGGTCGCGATCAGCTTCACCTCGCCGGCCTTGACGGCGCCGATGATGCCGGAAAAGCCCTCGATGATCATGGATACGCGACCGGACGCAACGTCGCCGATGGCCGATGCCGGCCCGCGCGCATAGGGCACCGAGAGCAGCTTGATGCCGGCCCGCTGTTGCAGCAACTCGCCGGTCAGGTGCGTCATGCGGCCGATGCCGGTGAGCGCAATGGAAATCTTTCCCGGCTCCTGCTTTGCCCGCTCGATCAACTGCGGCAGGGTCGCGATGCCGAGCGACGGATTGACGGCGATGAACATCGGCTGGTCGGCGATGAAGCCGATGGGCAGGAAATCGCGCGGCAACCTGACGGGCAGGTTGGGCGCGACGGTCGGCAGCGCCACGAAGGTCGACAGCGTCGGCGCATAGAGCGTGTAGCCGTCGGCCACGGCTTCGGCGGCGGCGCGCGCCCCGATGCTGCCGTTCGCGCCCGGCCGGTTGAGCACGATGACCTTCTGTCCCCACAGCCGGCCGAGCCCGTCGGCGATGAAGCGCGTCGCCACGTCCGGGCTCGCGCCGGCAGCGGCGTCGGAGATGATCGTCACCGGCTTGTCGGGATAGGCCTGGGCCCAGGCGGCAGCCGGCAGCGCCAGCAACACCACCGCGGCTACCGCACGATGGCGCGAAAACCAATGCAGTGCTGTCATGTCGCTCGACCCGGCCGATCGCAGGTCGCGCGATCATCGCGACCTAGCGGCAATCGACGCGCAGTGTCAATTGCGCGCGAGTGCCGCCGATTTGGCGCTCCCGCGGCCTTGCGGCAAACCTCGTTCGGGAACGTCAAATCGATAAGCACGAACTTCGGACGCACTGGCGGCCGAGCCAAAGCACGCGGCCGTCGTCGCCATTGATGCGATGCATTGCGGGCATCGCCGCGTCACGCGCGCCAGACCACACCCGCGATCTTGGGCTGCTTGGCCTTGAGCCGCGCCGCGTAGCGCCGCCACGTCGCCTCGCGCCCCTCCGGCGTGAGCAGCCCGCGCTGTTCGGCGAGAATCATCCAGGCGAAGCCCCACCAGTCCGGCACCATGTCGCTGCTTGCCGGGTCGACGAGGTCGTAGCCGTGCGCGAGCGCGAAGGCCGCCGCGCGCTTCCAGGTCAGCCGGTCGAGAAAGGCGTGGTCCCTGGCGCTCAGGCTCTCGTCGTCGAAGTCGTCGAGCGTGTAGCCCCAGATGCGCTTGCACACGGCATTGAACGCCTGGTCGATCCGGTCGTCATCGCCGCTTTCGCGCAGCCGGGCGAGCTCGTCGGTGTGCTCGGCCAGCCGCACGATCTCCCGGCAATCAACTGAGTTGGCACGCATTTCTCCGCTCCCGTGGCGAATCCCTGTCGAATCAGGGGAAGGCAGTGTAGCGGAAAACGATTAAGAGTTCACTATTTGTTCTTAGGTTGCCCGGGGGTGCTGGCCGGTTTTGACCCCTAGTGGCGGATCTTGAGAGCGCCTCTGGCCGAATTTGAAATGTTCCCATATGGAACGGTGCAGCGGAAAGGAGGTCCCCTCATGACCAAACTTTTGACTGCGCCCGGAGTCGCCAAGGCGATGGATTATATGCGCAAACGCATCGATGCATTCACCCGCTTCCTCAACGATGGCCGCATCTGCCTCTCGAACAACGCGGCTGAGCGGGCGCTGCGCGGCATCGCGCTCGGCCGCAAGGCTTGGCTATTTGCCGGCTCAGACCGCGGCGGCGAGCGTGCGGCTGTGATGTACACGCTAATTCAGACCGCCAAGCTCAACGAGGTCGACCCGCGGGCCTGGCTCGCTGACGTGCTCGCTCGGATCGCCGATCACAAGATCACCGATCTCGCCGCGCTGCTGCCGTGGAATTGGAGCCGCAAAGTCGCGGTCGACCGCGCCGCCTGATCATGGCAGCCCCCAGCTACGCCATCACGATCCGGCACGCCGCCGAGATGCTCGGCGAGGACGAAGAATTGCTGTGGGACATAGCGGACGACATGGAGCCGGAGCACGGCCGCCTTTGGATCCGCGACATCGGTGACCAGCAGACCGTCGCCTTCACCGCCAATGGCATGGACTACCTGCGCGAGATGATCCCGCAGTACAAGCAAAACCGATCATCCCCGCGGTCCTAAGCGGATGGTTACCCTGCACCATTGCCGGCGGCCGAATTAAGGACGCAGGCATATCAAGCAGCCGCCGCGCCCCCTTGGATCGCCGCCAGAAGTTCCGTGTAATTGAAGGGGGAAAGAGCTAACACGGCTCATCCTCGTAATAGCGGCGCGCGGGCTCATATTGCTCTACCTGAGTCCTCAACAGGCCGGTCCAGGTCCAGTCAATTATTTCGATATGCTGTTGCAGCCACAACATATTGTCTTCGCGAAAGAAATCTTGATGCGTTGCCAGCGCGATCCCATAGACATCTTCGTCGATATGCTGAGTTATGAGCAGCGGATCGCCATCCCTGTGTAGGTGGTGGTGGTGCAGTCTCAGCAATTCGTATGGCTCGAAAGGTGGATCTATGCCAGACGGCTTATATATCCGCGGTGGATGCTCTCTGTTTTGGCAGGCGACAATGAACGCTCTTAGTTCTTTTCCGAATCCATGCCTTTCAACCCGCTTGATTAGCTCGCGTTGAATAAACACGCGGGGCATAAATCAGTTACCAGAAGTCACCCGCTTTATTGTTTCTTCGGGGTCTTCGTCCCGGCTGAATTCAACAAAATCGCGCTCCTTAACAGGCGCGAAGAATGACCTAGGAAGGAATGCCCGGCGCGGTGTCGGCTCCGCTAGCTTCTTCGCAAGAGCGGCATCGTAGAACGGATGGTCCGCCATTTTGCGCCAGCAAATCCCAGCAATGTAGTAGGAGGACCAGCGCGGCTCCGGGATCGTATCGAGTAATTCGTGGCGACTGAGAGCGAGCTCTCCCTCCGAGATTAGAGAGCGATAGTAGACTTTCATGATCTCTTGCGGGATCGTGTTGTCTTCAACATCACTGGCGTCACGCCATGGCGCTTCAAGATGCGTCGCGCGCGAGAGTTCAGGAGCCGTATATCGCCGGAAAAAATCGACAACCTGGGAAAGGAAGCCGGCCAGATGATCCCTGCCGAACTCAACAATTGATTTGTCCGTCTCGGAGAAGATGGGAGCCGCGCCGAAAGACGAATAGCGGTGATAGACGGCCGGAATCACCGGCCCCCACTTCCACGCCTTAATTTCCTCGGAGAACATCGGCTGGTCATTCAATGCCAAGTAGAAGGCTTGAACGTAATAGGCCAGCTTCTGCAGTGACATAGGATCAACTGGAGCGCCCAGGTCGTCCGCACTGTAGCGAACGATCCATTCGGCTATTTCGTTGGCCGTTCGCATGATTCTACTAGTCCTAGTGCCGTGATTCATATCGTAACACAAAATGCTTGAAATGACAATTTGTTCCCTCTGCGTTCTAAGATGGCAAATGTGTGGCGAAGTCAGCCGGGTTGATTGAGATTTTTTGCGTGACCAAAAATCGCTGCGTGGCCGGATTTGCCGTGACGAGTCGCCGGTTCCGGCCAGGACCTTGCCCGGGTTTCAAATGACAGCGGCCGGATCGTCACCATCCGGCCGCCGAATTTCAGGTCGTCCGCTGGCGTCAGTTGGGCCAGCAGCGATGGCGCTCCGGTCCGAGGTGATATCCCGGAGGACAAGCCCTGCCATTGAACATCGGATGGCACTTGCCGCCGGGGCCGCGCCACCATCCGGGGCCGCAGTCTTCCGCGACCTTGATGATCGGGCTCCCGCTGCTGCTCTGCTGCACCGGCATTCCGGCGATCGCGGCACCCGCGAAACCGAGCGCCAATGTCGTCGCCAAAAGCAATGTCCTCGTCATTCCGTACCTCCTCGCTGTGGGACGTTTCATCACCCCCGAGACCGTGCTTCGGTCGCGCGCGACGCTAGCACCGGCGCGGCGAAACACAACCGGGCGGATTTTGTCAGCGCCCGGAATCGTCATTTATGTGATGTCGGTCACGCACCTTCCGGCTGAGCAGGCGAACGTCGTCGGCGCGGCTGCCAGCGCCGACGGCTGCGCCTCAGGCGACGAGTCGCGGCTTGGCGCCGCTGATCGGGGCGGACGCGAACACGCGATTGCGCCCGCCCTGTTTCGCCGCGAACAGCGCGCGGTCGGCGGCGGCGAGCAGATCCTGATGGATCGCGTGCGCGTCCGGCGTGATGCAGGCGACGCCGATGCTCACGGTCATGCGGTCGAGGATGCCGGCGCTCGGCGTGTCGATCATGGCGGCGATGCCCCGGCAGATGCGCTCGGCGAGCTTCGCGGCATCGAGCGCGTCCGGACCGGCGAGCAGCACGACGAATTCCTCGCCGCCATAGCGTGCGGCGAAATCGCTCGCCCGCTGGGTGGTGCCGGCGATCACCTGTGCGAGCGCCGCGAGCAGCTCGTCGCCCGCCTGGTGGCCGAAGCGATCGTTGTACGACTTGAAGTGATCGGCATCGATCATCAAGAGGCCGAGCGGCGTGCGCGTGCGTAGCGCGCGCCGCCATTCGAGCGCGAAGGTCTCGTCGAAGTGGCGGCGGTTGGGCAGGCCGGTCAGGCTGTCGGTGCGCGCCTGGCGCGCCAGCGCCTCCTCGGCGCGGAGCCGCCGCTCGAGCTCCTCGCGCAGGCGCTGCTTGAGGAAGGCAGCGGCGATGACGAGCAGGGCGGCGACGAGGCCGAGGATGCCGGAGTCGCGCAGCCAGGCGGCGTCGATCTGCTCGCTCGACAGGCCGACGCTCAGGAGCAGCGGCAGGTCGCCGATCTGCGTATAGGTGAAGAAGCGATCGACCCCGTCATGCGCGACTTTCGCCTCGAACGTGCCACTGCGCAAGGCGGGGCCGTAGTGCTTGAACAATGCGGTGCCCGAGATGTCGCGGCCGACCGTGCCGCGCTCGACCGGATGGCGCGCCAGCAGGGTGCCGTCGGTGCGCACGAGCGCGATGGCGCTGCCTGGCCCGAGATTGAGCTTGCGGAAGAGATCGTCGAAATAGGCGAGCCGCAGCGTGCCGACGACGACCCCCGCAAAGCTGCCGTCGGCGTGCGCGAGGCGCCGGCTGATGCCGATGACCTGATCGCCGCGATCGTCGAGGTCGGGGCCGCTGATGGTGAGACCGGGGTCGGGATTGCGCTGATGCGCCGCAAAGAAGTCGTGGTCGGCGTAGTTGCGCGCGGGCGGATCGATCGCGTGCGAGTCGAGCACGACCGCGCCGTGCGCGTCGAGCACGCGGATCGAGCCGAGATACCTCGCGGTGGCGGCGCGGTCGAACAGCACGAGGCGGCGGAATTCCGGGCTGAGCTCGTCGAGACCGGGCTTGCGGAAGTTGTCGACCACCGCCTGCAGCGAAAGGTCGTAGAGCTCGATGTTGCGCGCGATGTCGCTGCGGATCGCGGTGGACAGATTGGCGGCGGAGACGCGCGCCTGCTGCCAGGCGCTGCGCCGTACGTCGAGCGAGAACAACGCACAGATGACGCAAAAGCCGATGGTGATGAGGTTGAAGGCGAGATTCCACCGCCGCGACACCGGTTCGCGTTGCCGGCCGGGCGTCTCGCTGGTTCCGACCGCAGGTGGCATCAGACGGATCTCGCGCGCGTGTCGCGCCGGACATTGAGCCGCGGCAGTTTAAGCGCGCTTAAGGGGTTCTACCTATTCGACCCAAGGTAAACGCAACCTTCATTCTACTTCTGCGTGATGTGATTGAGCGCCCGAAGGTCCAACCGGCCGGAACGGTCTACTGGAACTGCACCCGCACGGTGGTGGCGTCGAGCCAGACGACCTTGCAGGGGCGCGGCGGCCGGTCGTCGAGGATGAACTCGAAGGCGGAGGGCAGGCCGTAGGTCGATTGCACCTGCAGGCAGGCGCCGCCGTCCGAAAGGTTGCGTACCGTGCAAGGCACGGACGCCTTGCCCAGCATGATCTTGCCGGATTTGAGCATCCGCAGGCGGGCAGATTCGCGCTGGTTTTCCATTGTCCGCATCCGCATCCGCAACTGCAACCGGGAAACGAGGTCGCCGCCAAGCGCTACCATACGTACTACTCATTACGAGTTTATTGAGATCGCCCGCGCGGCGGACTGCGCCGGCGCATCGTGGGTTTCGACGGCTCGCGGCGCACGCATCGGAACCGGACCTTCTTACCTCCCGGTAATCACTTTATGGTATGCGTCGCGATGGTACGGGTCGCGGCGAAGAGGGAAGCATGGTCGACCACCGCAGGGCAACGCGTGAGAGCACCTACAAGGCGGCGCGCATCGGCGGCGGCAGCGCCCGTGCCACGCTTCATTGCGGGGTGCGCAACCTGTCCGCGACCGGCGCTTGCCTGCGCCTCGACGACGCGGAAAGCGTGCCGAGCACGTTCCAGCTCGTGTTCGACAGCGGCGAGGCCTCGCGCCAGTGCCGCGTCGTCTGGCGCAACGCGCGCCAGCTCGGCGTGCGTTTCGAATAGCGATTGGCGGCGCTGACTAGCAGCGATGATATTCCCGGCGCGGGACGTCGTCGCCTGGCTGCAGGAACATGGTGCGGCCGTCGGAGGTGAACTCGCCGAAGGTGCTGCTGGTGAGCTTTTCGTCCAGGTACCACCGCACGATGACGTAGTTGTCGTGGAATTCGTAGGTCGAAATCGACCGACTCAGGTGCGATCGGTCGGAAAACAGAAAGACGCCCATGGTGGCGCGGGAAAATTCGAGCCGCGCCGACGCGCTGCACCAGTTGCCGAGGATGTCGTCATAGCCGGTCGCGCTCGCGGCGCCGGTCGCGCACAGCGTCGCGATCGCCGTCGCCACCGCGACGAGCCATGCCTTGCCGATTCTGCGTGCCATCGTTGTTTCCCACATCGGTAACGAACGCGACGGCGCCATAGGAACGGCGCCGGTAGCACCAGGATACTCAACCCTGCTTGACGTGCCAAGCGGTCCGGGAAACGCGGGAAATGCGGTCCGGCAAACGCGGTCCGGGAAACGCCGCAGCTCAGTGGCGCCGCGCTGCGATCAATGACATTTGTTGCATTTTCTGCAGCGAGTGTGGCGCGCAGCCCACGCTGCGACGCGGGCGCATCGCTCTCCCGGCGCGCGGCTCGCGTATCATCCCATCACGGTGGTATATCGATCGCGGCCGCGACTCACGGCATGCTGCGCAGCGCCATCGGGGCGGGTTCGGCAGGTCAGAAACAGGATCGGCGCCAGACATGCGCTCATCGATCGCTTCGAGATGCTTCCGTATCCCCGTGTTGGCGCGCCCGATGATTGCGGCCGCGAGCGTGGTCGTCGCGCTGGCCGCCGGAGAGGCGCGCGCCGAAGACTGGCGCTATTGCCTGGCGCCGCAGCGGGCCGAGCACAAGGTCTACATGTCGACCCCGTTTCCCACCGCGAAATCGATGGAGCGTCTGCAGGACGAATTCGCCAGCGCGCTCGCGCGCGCCGGCGTGCACCACAGCGCGGTTCAATGTCCGCGTGGAGACGCGCAATCGATCGAGATCATGCGGCAGCAGGCGATGCGCTTCAACCGCGAGAGCGGCAACGCCGTGGTGGAATTCGATCGCTGGAATCCATGAGCCGCGTCAGCTAATTCCGGCGACGCGATCTTGCCCACAAGGCAGTGCGACAGGAAAGGACGACGCATGGATATTCTGGCGGCGATCGGACTGGCGATCCTGCAGGGCGTCACCGAATTGTTTCCGATCAGCAGCCTCGGTCACGCCGTGATCGTGCCGGCGGTGCTGAACATGAACATCGATTTGCGCTCGCCCGAGTTCCTGCCGTTCCTCGTCGTGATGCATTTCGGGACCGCGGTCGCGCTGCTCGTTTATTTCTGGCGCGACTGGCTCGGCTTTGCCATGGGCGTGCTCGCCTTCCGCGACCCGCGCGGCGCCGGCGAGCGGCGGCTCTTCGGGCTCGTCTGCCTCGCGACCATTCCGGCGGTCGTGATCGGCTTCGCGCTGGAAAGGCTGGTGCGCGCCGCATTCGCCTCGCCGATCCTCGCGGCGACGTTCCTCATCGTCAACGGCCTCTTGCTGTTTGCCGGCGAGCGGCTCAAGGGCAGCGGCTCGCGCCCGCTCGATGAGCTTGGCTGGAAGGCGGCGATCGGCATCGGGCTTGCGCAATGCCTCGCCTTCATTCCCGGCCTGTCGCGCTCGGGCGCGACGCTGGTTGCCGGCGTTGGCGTCGGGCTCACGCACGCGGCGGCGGCCCGCTTCACGTTCCTGCTGGCGACGCCGATCATCGCCGGCGCGACCGCGCTCGAGGCGCCAAAGGTGCTGCATTCCGGCGCCAGCCTGCACACCGCCTCGATCGTCGCCGGCATCGTCGCGGCGGTGACCGCGTACGCGAGCATCGCGTTCCTGATGCGCTACTTCCGCAAGCACGAATTCGATGCGCTCGATCCCTTCGGCTACTATTGCGGCGTGGCCGGGATTCTCGCGCTCGGCTGGCTGTGGCTGCGCTGAGCGTTCGCGCTGGGCGTCATTCAACGCGCGGCCTGCGGCGCGGCGAGGGGCGAGCCTTCGATGCGTGCCCGCATCATAGCGACAAATCGGCGCTCCGCGGCTGACCGCACCTCGCGCCATTGCCCGTCCCATGGTGAGCGCATATCCTCGCGGCGACGTGGATAATGAGCAGGCGATCGAAGGGGAGGATGATGAAAGGATTCACCACGCACGCGGGCCTCACCCGGCGCAGCGTCGTCAAGGGGACCGCCGCGCTTGCGGCCGGTTTTGCGGCGCCGGCGGTGCTCGGTGTGCGCGGGGCGCTCGCCGCCTATCCGGAGCGCCCGGTCAAGATCGTGGTGGCGAACACGCCGGGCGGCCCGTCCGATATCGTCGGCCGCATGGTCGCGGCCGCCTTGCAGGAAGCGACCGGCAAGACCTTCATCATCGAGAATCGCGGCGGCGCCGGCGGCAATATAGGTTTCGGCTATGCGGCGCATGCGGAGCCCGACGGCTATACGATCCTGCTGGCGACCAATGCGTATTCGGTGAACTATGGGCTCTACAAAAGCCTGCCCTTTGACCCCTACAAGGATTTCGTCGGCGTCAGCGAGCTTGCGACGTCGCCCAATACGTTCGTCGTCAAGGCGGACCTGCCGGCGAAGACCATCAAGGAATTCGTCGCGCTCGCCCGCGCCAACCCCGACAAATACAATTGCGCGACGCCGCCGATCGGCACCACGCCCCAGATCGAGCTCGAAGTCCTCAAGATCCGCGAGAAGCTGCCCAAGCTCGCCGACGTGGTGTTCAAGGGCGGCGGCGACGCGATTGCGGCGCTGCTCGCCGGCACCGCGCAATTGAGCTCCGGCTCGCTGCCGCCGGCGGCGCCGCACATCAAGGCGGGCACGCTGCGTTGTCTTGCGGTCACCGGCGAGGCGCGCTGGCCCGACATGCCGAACGTGCCGACCATGCAGGAGGAGGGTTACGAGGATTTCGTGTTCGCCACCGACACGTTCCTGCTCGCGCCGGCCAAGACGCCGCCCGCGATCGTCACCTGGCTCGAGACCGAGACGCTCGAGGTGCTCGCCACGCCGCAAATGAAGGACAAGCTCTACAAGCAAGGTTTCCTGGTGCGGCCGAAAGGCGCCAAGGACGAATGGGCGCGCGTCATCAAGGAAATCGAAATGTTCAAGAAGATCATCGACCAGGCGGGAATCGAGCGCCTGTAGCGTCCGGCGGTCTCGCTCGCGCAGCCCCGCGCTGCAAATTTTTGCAGCGCTGCGGCAACCGGAGCGGCTGCGCAACGGCGGGTGCAGCCGTGCAGTGTCATCCGGACACCGCGCAGGTTGATCCAACCCCGTCAGACCTGATTATACCAACCTCAGGTCGTGGATGATTCAGCCTTGTTATTTGTATTCCCGCGCCATTTGCGTTAAAGCCGCTATTGAAGGTCGGGCGCCCTCCAACTGCGGAGTTTATGTGGGGAACATTCTCATGGCCAAGCGAGCGCCACAGCCGGTGGACGTGCTGGTCGGGCAGAACATCAGGATCTGCCGCTTGCAAAAGGGTCTCTCGCAGACCGAGCTCGGCGAGCGCATCGGCGTAACGTTCCAGCAGATCCAGAAGTACGAGAAGGGCGCGAACCGTGTCGGCGCGAGCCGCCTCACGCAGATCGCCGGCGTGCTCGGTGTTTCGCTGCCGACGCTGTTCGAAGGCACGCCGGCCGCCGGGCAGGCGATGGCGGATCAGTCAGGGCGGGCGTTGCTCACCCATCCGCACTCGCTGCGTCTGCTGCAGGCCTTCGACAAGATCACCAGCGAGTCGATGCGTGCGGCCGTGCTGCAGATGATCGAGTCGATCGCCGGGGGACGGCCGCGCCGCGCCGCCGCCAAGGCCGGCCATCGCCGATAGACGCGCGTTGCGCCGGATTGCGGGCGCGTCGCGGTCGGCGTCGACGGCGTCGCATCCCGATCGTCCTTGTTCACTGGTTCGTGCCCCGAATGGCCTCGATGACGGCGGTCGTCACCTCGGCCGTGCGCGCGCTGCCGCCGAGATCGGGCGTGTGGAAGCGCGGATCGGCCGTCACCCGTTCGATCGCGCCCATCAGGCGGCTTGCCGCCGCGTTCTCTCCCAGGTGCTCGAGCAGCATCACGGCCGACCAGAAGGTGCCGATCGGGTTCGCGATGCCCTTGCCCATGATGTCGAAAGCCGAGCCGTGGATCGGCTCGAACATCGAGGGAAAGGTGCGCTCCGGATTGATATTGCCGGTCGGCGCGATGCCGAGCGAGCCGGCGAGCGCGGCGGCAAGATCGGACAGGATGTCGGCGTGCAGGTTGGTCGCGACGACGGTGTCGATCGACTGCGGCCGCATCACCATGCGCATCGTCATCGCATCGACCAGCATCTTGTCCCAGGTCACGTCGGAAAATTCGCGCGCGACCTCGACGGCGATCTCGTCCCACATCACCATGGCGTGCCGCTGCGCGTTTGATTTGGTGACGACGGTGAGGAGCTTGCGCGGGCGCGACCGGGCGAGGCGGAAGGCGAACCGCATCACCCGCTCGACGCCGGCACGCGTGAACATCGCGACGTCGGTCGCGGCTTCGAGCGGCGAGCCCTGGTGCACGCGGCCGCCGACGCCCGCGTACTCGCCCTCCGAATTCTCCCGCACGATCACCCAGTCGAGCTCCTTGTCCTTGACGTGGCGCAGCGGCGACGTGATGCCGGGCAGGATGCGCGTCGGCCGCACATTGGCGTACTGGTCGAACGGCTGGCAGATGGCGAGCCGCAACCCCCACAGCGTGATGTGATCGGGAATCTCGGGATGCCCGGCCGAGCCGAACAGGATCGCGTCGTGGTGGCGGATCTGGTCGCGGCCATTCTCCGGCATCATGCGGCCGTGCTTCTTGTAGTATTCGCCGCCCCAGTCGAAATGGTCGAACTTGAATGCGAAGCCGCCGTCGCGCGCCGCGATCGCGCTCATCACCTCGACGCCGGCCGCGACGACTTCCGTGCCGATCCCGTCGCCCGGGATGGCCGCGATCTTGTAAGTCTTCATCGGTGCTGCCCCCGGCCCCTAGCGCGACGCGATGGCCTCGCCGCAACCCCCGGGGTGGAACACGCGGCGCGTCGACGGTGGATTCTTTGCGAGCTTCGCGGCCGGCCGGATCGGACGCGGCGCGAAATTACCGCCGCAATTCGGGCAGACGCCGTGCAGCCGATTCTGCACGCAGTCGCGGCAGAACGTGCATTCGAAGGTGCAGATCATCGCGTCGGGAGCCGCCGGCGGCAGGTCCTTGTCGCAACACTCGCAGCTTGGGCGCAATTCCAGCATGGATCACCTCGCGGGCCGGTACCGCCCGAAAGCGGCTGTTCGGGCAAGCTACCGTAGCCGCCGCAGAACGCCAAGCATCGGGACGATCGGCGAGGTCAGGCGGAACGCGCCAGGCCGCGCTCGGCAATCCGCCGCAGCACCATCTCGCCCATCGCGTCGATGATGCGCGGCACATGCGCGTGCTTGTAGGCGAAGGCCTCGCGCGACTCGCGCAAGTGCACCAGCATGGTCGCGTTGGCCTCGAACACCAGCACGCGCCCGTCCGGGAGGATCGTGCAGTCCATCCCGGCATAGTCGAGGTCGAGCCGGCGCGCCGCTTCGCTGACCGCCTCGGCCGCGGCCCCGCGAAACGCCTGGCGGAAATCGGCGAGGAACATCTCTTCCTCGTGTTTCATTGCGTCGGTCGTGTCGGCGCGCCAGTAGTGTGCGAGCCAATGGCGCGTGATCGCGAGGTGATAGGGAAATACCTTGCGGTCGACGAAGATCAGGCGGTATTTGCGAAAGAAGCCGTCGGCCCCGCGATAGTCCCAGAAGTCGCTGACATAATACTCGTCGGCCGGCGCTTTTTCCGCATAGCCCGCAAGCTCGGCGCGGTCTTCGATGCGCACGAGATCGTCGCCCCCATGCGAGCCGGCCGGGCGCACCAGCAGCGGCCGGTCGAGCCGCTCAGGCGCCGCCGCGAACGTCGCGAGGTCGGCGCGCGCGATCCGGCGCATGCGCGGCGTGACGAGGCCGGGGATGTCCTTGATGAGCGCGGGCAGGGCATCGCGCCGTGTGCGCGCGACGCGGTCCGGCATATTGAGCAGCGGCCGATCGAGCTTTTGGCAGAACTCCGCGGCGCGCGCGAAGAACGGGCTGCCGCGGTCGGCGTCGCCGATCGCGTTGAACACGATATCGAACGGCGGCAGCGCCTCGCGTCGCAGGGCGGGATCGGAATCCGCTTGCGCGGGAGGCATCAGGTTGAGCGAGATGGTCTCGAACCGCATGCGGTCGAACAGGTCGCCGGTCGGCACGTTGCAGAATTCGGCGGCGCCGAGCAGAAGTATGCGCGCCTGCGGCGGCTCGCAGCGGCAGCGCGTCACCACCACGCCCTGCCGCCGCGCCCATTCGGTGCGCACCTCGGCCGCCTCGGCGCCGCGGTGCAGGTGGCCGAGCGCCTGCGCGAGCGTCGCATAGGCGCCGAGATGGCCGGGATCGAGCGCGAGCGCCTGGCGGCATGCCGCCGCCGCGGCCTCATATTCGTCGAGGCTCGCGTGGGCGGCGCCGACATTGTGCCAGGCGTCGGCCGAATCCTGCCGCGCCGCCAGCACCTGGCGGAACGCCTCGCGCGCCTCCTCGGGCCGCCGCATCTCGGCGAGCAGCATGCCGCGATTGTGGTGCGCGGTCGTGTAGCCGGGATCGATCGCGAGCGCCCGATCGAGCGCGACGAGCGCGGCGTCGCGTTCGCCCACCTGCTGCAGCAGCGCGCCGAGATCGTTGTGGGTCGGCGCGAAACGCGGATTGAGCGCTGCGGCGCGGCCGAGATGCTCGATCGCCGCCGCGAGATCGCCCTGCTGCTCGGCCGCCTTGCCGAGATAGTGCCACGCATAGGCGTTCCCCGGCGCGAGCGCGAGGCAGCGGCGAAACAGCGCCGCGGCGGCCGGCGCATCGGCGGCGAGCTGCAGCGTCCCGAGCAGCAGCAGCGCCTCGGCATCCTCCCCGTGCTGCGCGATCAGCGCCTCGAGCGCGGCCTGCGCGTCGGGGTACCGGCGCGCGGCGAAATGCGCAAGCGCGGCGCGCAAGGCGGCTTGGCGCGCCGCGCTCATCGCGGGCGCGCCGGCGCGAGCGCGACCGCGCGGTTGCGGCGCGCGCGCGAAAATCCGCTCGAATGCGTGTCGCCGGGGGCGCGACCAATGGAGCATGCAGCCATGACGCATCTCCCGGCCGGATTCTTTCGATCCGGCCGCGATTTGTATCGCCCGCCGGCAACGTCGACGATTTATGGTTAACGAACCGTTAATGCGGATGCGCGGGTCTCGACAGCGCGGACCGCCTTGATCGCATTGGACGGCGCGGCCTTGCGTCTCTACTTTCGCCCGCCGGCGCATCGGCGCAAAAGCCGGGCGACCATCGGGACGGAACGCATGCTGGGCGCGATCTTTGCGATTTTCTCCGCCGCGACTTTCGCGCTCAACAACGTGGCGGCGCGGCGCGGCGTCATCACCGGAACGCCGATCCAGGGAATGGCGGTCACGATCCCGGTGGGCCTTCTCGGCTTCGTGGCGATGGTGCTGCTGATCGGATGGGTGGCGCGCTTTCCCCATCTCGGCGCGATCAGCGTCGCCTGGATGGCGGGCGTCGGGCTGCTGCATTTCGGACTCGGGCGCTATTGCAACTACCGCGCCAATCAGGCGGCCGGCGTCAATCTCACGGCGCCGGTGATCCAGCTGCAGGTCTTCGTTTCCGTCGTTCTCGCCGTCCTCATCCTCGGCGAGCCGTGCACGCTCATGCAGCTCGTGGGCGGCGTCGTCATGGTCGCGGGCGCGCTGCTCACCCAGCGCCAGCCCACGAAGCCTGCGTCCGCGGCCGGGTCGGACAAGCGCGGCGAGCATGTGTTCGTGCCGCGCCGCACGGCCGGCTACACTTTCGCGACGCTCGCCGCGCTCGCCTACGGCACGAGCCCGATCATGGCGCGCACCGCGCTCGCGCACACCGATCCGCTCGCCGGCATCCTCGGCGGCCTGATCGCCTACGGCGCCGCGACCGCCGCCATGATCCTGTTTCTCGTCTCGCCAATGTTGCGCCGCAACCTGCGCGCCCTGCATCGCGAGAACCTGCGCTGGTTCATCTATTCGGGCGTGTTCGTCGCGCTCGCCCAGGGGCTGTTCTACTCGGCGCTCGCGATCGCGCCGATCATGCTGGTGGCGCCGCTGATGCAGCTCTCGCTGATCTTCCGTTTCGGCTTCGCCAACACGCTCACGCCGCACCACGAGGTTTTCGGCTGGCACGTCATCATCGGCTCGGCGCTGTCCCTCCTCGGGGCCGGCGCGGTATCGGTCGACACGAGCCTGATCCTGCACGCGCTGCACCTGCCGGCGGCGATCGATGCGTTCCTGGGGTGGCGTATATCGGGCCGATGAAGGCGAAGCGCGCGCGGCGCCCTTGCCGGGATCATGCGCTAACGCGACCTGAAATAGTCCCTGACGCCGCCCAACGGTCCGAGCTTTTCCGTTGGCGGCACATAAATGTCGGCGCTGCACTGGCTGGCGCCGCGCGGCCGTATCGCCCCGGTCTTGTTGTCGAACTCGAGCTGTTCGCACCGTCCCTGTTCGTTGGGCGCCAACTCAATGACGCCGCGATATTGGCTGGCCGGGACAGGCGCAGGCGTCTGACGCGCGATGACCTCGCGACCGACCAGAAACGAGCTGGCGAGCAGCGCGACGAAGAACATGGAAACGCCGAAGACCCGGGAGGCCGACTGGCCCGCCCTTGCTCGCGCAACTGCTCTTTGCCTCGCGGTGTTCATCTGCTCGTCCCGCCTACCGGCGGTGTCTGCGGCCGAAACGTTAATCCCGGGATCGCTAACAAGCGGTTGCTTGCGCGCTGGATTCTCTCCGGTACTGCTCGTAATGCTCTGATTGAGCAATATTTTTGCACTCTTGCCGGGGCGTCGCCGTTGCGCCGCCAGGCGCCGTCCCGGATCGCCGTGCAGGCGGCTGGGAGCGGGGTGCGGCCCGCCCGCGCTGCCGGCCGAATGATCTTGTGCCCCCTGGTCAAATCGCCTATTGGCGAAACCGGATGCAGGCGCCCGCGGCGACGATCGGCGGGTGCGCGGAGCGACGGGCGCGATGGCGGGGCCTTCGGTTTCGGTGCTGCTGCCCGTCTACAACAGCGCGAGGTTCCTCGGACTCGCGCTCGACAGCATCCTCGACCAGACGTTTGCCGACTTCGAGCTGATCGCGCTCGACGGCGGCTCGAGCGACGGCAGCGTCGCGTTGCTGCAAGAGGCCGCGGCGCGCGATGCCCGCGTCCAGGTCGTGGTCGAGCCCGGGCTCGCGCTGATCGAAAGCCTGAACCTCGGCTTGTCGCGCGCGCGCGCGCCGCTCATCGCCCGCATGGATGCCGACGATATCGCGCGGCCCGATCGCTTCGCCAAGCAGTACGCGTTTCTGCAGCGCCATCCCGACATCGTTGCGGTCTCCGGCGCCGTCGACCTCATCGACGAGGCGGGGCGCTACGCCGAGACGTTGGTGTTTCCGACGCTGCCGGCGGCGGTCGCGGAAGAGCTGCCGTTGCGTCCGGTGGTGGTGCATCCGGCCGTGATGATGCGCGCGGACGCCGTGCGCCCGCTCGGCTATCGGCCGATCGCCCGCTATGCCGAGGACTATGACCTTTGGTTGAGGCTGGTCGAAGTCGGTCCCATCGCCAACCTGCCGGACGTGCTCTTGTCCTATCGGATGCATGCGAGCAACGCCTCGCGCCTGCGCTTCATCGAGCAGGAGCTTTCCGTGCTGGCGGCGCGCGCCGCGGCGCGCCGGCGCCGTGCCGGCGCGGAGGATCCGCTGGTGGCCGCCGAAAAGCGCGCGCCCGGCGAAAGGCTCAGCCTTGCGCGGCTGCGCGCGATTTTCGGCGCGCCGACGTTTACGCAGGAATTCGCAATTCCGTTCTTTCGCGGCACCCTCGCCAAGGCGAGCGACATGGGCGTCATGCCGGCATGGCTGCGGCTCTTTGCACGCTACGGGCTCCTTCGCACCAGTCCGCAAGCCGCGCGAATGCTGCTGCTGCTCGCCGGCAAGCTCATGCTCCAGCGCCGCCGTGCCGGCACGCGGGCGGCGGGCCTTGCGCCCTACGTGTGTCTTGCCCTGTTGCTGTGCGCGCGCCACCCGCGCGCGGCCCTGCGCGAATTGCTTGCGCTGCCGCGCTGGCGCCTCATCGTGCGCAACGGTCTGCTCGGTCCGCGCACCGATGCGCGAGGCGGTTGATGCATACGGCGCAACCGACGTGCCCGACCTGGCGGGAACCTTGACCCCGGATTGTCCTGTCGCCGGTTACGCAATAAATGCGTGTATTCGTTCAATCCCCTTTAAGCACGCCGCTTAAGCACATCTTGGAGGTTTCCCGTCATAAGCGTAGCACGGCCGGCGGCTCGCCCGCGCGGTGCAAGGAGGTCGAACGGGGGGCTCCCGCCATCCCGCCCACAATCACAAGAATGCGCGGCATTGTTCGCAGATTGATCGGCGGCCCAAATCGCATGTTGGCGGCGTTCGGCGTCGTCTTCGCGGGTTCGATCGTCGTCCTGTTTCTCGTCGATCTCAACGCGCGCTACCGCGACGCGATCGCGGTCGCCGAGCAGCAAACGCGCAACTATGCCGAAGTGCTGGCGCAGCACACCGCGCGCACCTTCGAGGGCGTCGACCGAACCTTGCGCGCCGCCGAGATCATCCGCCAGCAGGCGAGAGACGCCAGCCCGTCGGGCCCCGTCGGCGCAGAAGCGGCGCTGCGGGTTCGCGATGCGTTGCGCCACCTCCAGCAGACCTCGCCGCTGATCCTCGGGGTCGGCTGGACGGACGCGCAGGGAAACAAGCGGGTTCATTCCTACGATCACGATCCGGTGCGTCCCAACATCGCGGACCTGCCGCAGTTCACGGTCCAGCGCGAGCGCGACGACGTGGGCCTGTTCATCAGCCCGCCCTATCGCTCGATGAAGTCGGGCAATTGGATCGTGGCCGCCTCGCGCCGTCTCGATCATGCGGACGGCACCTTCGCCGGCATCGTGCTGGCCCCGCTCGATCTCGCGTATTTCGGCAGCATCTTCCGCGCGATCGATCTCGGGCCGGGCGGCGCCGTGATGCTGTTTCATCGCTCCGGCGTGCTGCTTGCGCGCGAGCCGTTCGTGCCGGATTTCATCGGCCGATCCTTCGCCAAGGCCGAGCTGTTCGCCCACCACCTGCCGGCGGCGCCGGCCGGCGCCTACGAGCTCACCGGCTACCGTGATGGCGCGGCGCGCATCTCCGGCTATACGGTGGTGCCCAATCTGCCGCTGGTGATGCTGGTGAGCTTTAGCCGCGACGAGGTGCTGGCGCCCTGGTATCGCCACCTCTGCACGTTCGGCCCGGTGGTAGCGTTCGTCGTCGCGGTGATCCTGCTCGGCACCATCCTGCTGATGCGGCAGACGCGCAAGATTGCCGACAATTCGCGCACGCTCGCGCTGACGCTCGACACCATGGCGCACGGCCTCTCCCAGTTCGATCGCAACGCGCGGCTCGTGCTCGCCAACCGGCGCTACCGCGAGATGTACGGCCTGACCCCCGACCAGGTGAAGCCGGGGACGCCCCTGCGCTCGATCCTCGCGGCGTGTTCCGCCAACGGCACGGGTCTCGAATCGACGGACTCCTTCGTCGAGCGCCGGTTGCGCGAGCTATCCGCCGGCAAGTCGTCGCGGGGGGTCAATCACATGCGCGATGGCCGCATGATTGCCGTCCACCAGGAGGCGACCCGCGACGGCGGCTGGGTCGGGATCCACCACGACATCACCGCCGAGAAGCGCACCGAAGCCGAGCTGATCGCGAAATCCGAGGAGCTCGAGCGGGCCAATCTGTGGTTCGATGCCGCGCTCACCAATCTGCCGGTCGGCCTGTGCATGTACGACGCGGCGCAGCGGCTGATCGTCTGCAACAGCCAATACCGCGAGATGTACGAGCTGTCGCCCGATCAGGTCAGGCCGGGAACGACGCTGCGCGCCGTGCTGGAAGCCCGCGTCTCGGCCGGCAAGAGCCCCGATGCTCCGCGCGAATACATCGAGCAGCGCCTAAGGGAGGTGGCGGAAGGCAAGGCCTATCACGTGGTCAACGAGCTGCGCGACAGCCGCATGATCCAGGTCACGCATCAGCCGATGGCGAGCGGCGGCTGGGTTGCCATCCACGAGGACGTCACGGCGGAGAAGCGCGCCGAGGCCGCCCTGATCGCGAAGTCCGAGGAGCTCGGCCGCGCCAACATGCGCTTCGACGCCGCGCTCAACAACATGTCGCAGGGCCTCTGCATGTTCGACGCTGGTCAGCGCGTCGTGGTCGCCAACAGCCGGTACGGCGAAATCTACGGGTTGACGCCGGAGCAGATGCGCGCCGGCATGACGGCGCGGCAGATCATCGAATGTCGCATCGCCAACGGCGCCTACGACGGCGCCGTCGTCGACGACTACATCGAGCGCATCTTCAGCCAGTCCGGCGACATCCAGACGCACTCCAACGGGCGCGTGGTCTCGATCCAGCGCCAGTTCCTGCCGGACGGCAGCGTGCTCACCGTGCACGAGGACATCACCGACCGGCGCCAGAGCGAGGCCAAGGTCGCGATCATGGCGCATCACGACCTGCTCACCGGCCTCGCCAACCGCACTTTCTTCATGGAGAAGATCGAGGAGGCCGGCGCGCGCCTGCGCCGGCGCGGCGAGGCGTTTTCGGTGTTCATGCTCGACCTCGACCGGTTCAAGGACGTCAACGATTCGCTCGGCCATCCGGCCGGCGACGCGCTGCTCAAGGAGATGGCGCAGCGCCTGCGTTCCGCGCTGCGCGAGACCGACGTGCTGGCGCGGCTCGGCGGCGACGAGTTCGCCATCCTGCTGAGCGGCGAGCAGCACCAGCGCGATAGCGCGATCATGCTGGCGGTGCGCATCAACGAGGTGATCGCCCGCCCGTTCGAGCTGGAAGGCCGCCGCGTCACCATCGGCACCAGCATCGGCATCGCGCTCGCGCCGCAGGACGGCGTCGAGCCGGACCAGCTTCTCAAGAAGTCCGACCTCGCGCTCTACCGCGCGAAGGCGCAGGGGCGCAACGGCTTCAACTTCTTCGACGCCCAGATGACGGCGGACGCCGATGCGCGCCACCAGCTCGAGAACGAGATGCGCGAGGGGATCGCGCGCAACGAGTTCGAGCTGTTCTACCAGCCGATGTACGACGCCGAGACGCGCGAGGCGCGCGGCGCCGAGGCGCTGGTGCGCTGGCGCCATCCGCACAAGGGGCTGATCGCGCCCGACGCCTTCATCCCGCTCGCCGAGGACACCGGCCTCATCGTCCAGCTCGGCGGCTGGATCCTGCACAAGGCGTGCACCGACGCGGCATCCTGGCCCGATCACGTCAAGGTCGCGATCAACCTCTCGTCGATGCAGTTCCGCAAGAGTGACCTGTTCGACATCATCCTGTGCGCGCTCGTCGAGTCCGGCCTGCCGCCCGAGCGGCTCGAGGTCGAGATCACCGAGTCGGTCCTGCTCGAGAACGAGGCGAAATACCGCTCGCTGCTGCAGCAGCTCAAGAATATCGGCGTCTCCATCGTGCTCGACGATTTCGGCACCGGCTATTCTTCGCTCGGCTATTTGACCAAGTTCCCGGTCGACAAGATCAAGATCGACAAGTCGTTCACGCAAGGCGTGATCACGCGCGCCGAATGCGCCGCGGTCATCGCCTCGGTGCTCACGCTGGCGCGCGGCCTCGACATCGCGACCACCGCGGAGGGCGTCGAGACCGAGGACCAATACGACATGCTGCGCGCGGCCGGCGTCAACTTCGTGCAGGGCTATCTGTTCTGCCGCCCCTGTCCGGCATCGGAACTGAGCTTCGCCAACGCCGAGCTCGAGGTCTTGCGCCCTGAGGGCGGGGACAGGGCGAGCGCCGCATGAGCGCCGCGCGGCCGTGCGAGCCCGGAAGGGGAATTGGATGAACCCGCAGCACAGCCTGCTCGATCAGCTCGAGGAAGCGGTCACGCAGAAGGACATCCGCTATCGCGCCGAGACGCTGCGCCGGGTGACCGATCTCTTTCTGGTGGGCGCCGGGTCGTTCTCGAACGACCAGCTCGCTCTGTTCGACGACGTGTTCGGCCGCCTGGTCGAGGAAATCGACGTCACGGCGCGCGCCGCCTTCGGCACGCGGCTCGCGCTGGTCGCGGCGGCGCCGCCGCGCGTCATGCGCGGACTTGCGCTCGATGATGCGATCGAGGTCGCGGGCCCGGTGCTCGCGCAGTCTGCGGCCCTCGACGAGGCGACGCTCGTCGCCGGCGCAAGTCGCAAGAGCCAGCCGCATCTCCTGGCGATCTCGCGCCGCGAGACCCTGTCGGAGACCGTGACCGACGTGCTGGTCACGCGCGGCAACCGCGATGTCGCGGTGAGCATGGCCGGGAACAACGGCGCGAAATTCTCCGAATTCGGCTACGCCACCCTGGTGCAGCGCGCCGGGCGCGACGGCGATCTCGCGCTCGCCATCTGGGTGCGGCCGGAAGTTCCGCGCCAGCACCTGTTGGCGCTGTTCGGGCAGGCGTCGGAGGCGGTGCGCCAGAAGCTCGAGGCGGCCGGCGGCGGCCGCAGCGGCGCGCTCCAGGACATCATCGCCCAGGCGTCGATGCGCATCCAGGCCGGCATGCGCGAAGGCTCGGCCGGCTTCGTCGCGGCGCGCACGCGCGTGCTGGCGCTCAAGCAATCAGGCCGGCTCGACGAGGCGGCACTGATGGGGTTCGCAAGCAAAGGCCGCTTCGACGAAGCGACGCTCGCGCTGTCGTTCATGATCGACCTGCCGATCGGGATGATCGAACGCGCGATCGTCAACCGCAAGACCGAGCAGATTCTCATTTTCGCCAAGGCGATCGGGGTCGGCTGGGAGTGCGCCAAGGCGCTTCTGCTGCTGCAGGCCGGGGTCAGGGGCAGCTCGACGCCCGAGCTCGATCAATGTTGCGCGACGTTCACGCGGCTGCAGCAGGACACCGCCAAGAAGGCGCTGCGGTTCTACCGGCTGCGCGAGCGCGCCGCGGCGGTCGAGCACTGAGGGCGGTGGTTGTGCGTAGCCTGGATTGAGCGCAAGCGAAATCCGGGGCCGGCGCTCCCGCATTTCGCTGCGCTCAATGCGGGCTACAGTTTCGCGGCCCTTACAGCCGATACTCCGGCAAGCGGTCCAGGACGTCCTTGATCGGCTTGTCCGCCCAGGCGTGATTGACGAAATCGCGGTGGCGGATGCCGTCGTCGCCGGGCAGGAAGACGACGTTGCCGTCGAGGCGGTTGGACCGCATGGCGTGGACGAAGGTCACGTCGCGGCCGGACAGCATTTCCTCGAGCTCGGCGTTGCGCCGCTGCGTCGAATGCGTCCACGAGCTCACGAAGAAGCCGGAGCGGTTGTGGCTGATCCAGTTGGCGAAGCCGCCGACCTCGCCATAGAGCGCGTCGAGCAGCACCACGCCCTGGATGCGATGGGTCAGGCCGCCGCGCTCGATGCTGGTCGCGGCCGAGAGATAGCCGCCGCTGTAGGCCACGATGATGATCGGCATGTTGGCGAAGCTCTGCGCGACGCGCGGGTCGCCGTAGAGCAGGGTGAGCTGTGCGGTCGCCTCGCGCACCATGCGCGCGAAGGCGCCCGGCTCCCACAGCTTGCCGGGGTTGGAGCTGCGCGCGTCATAGGCGAGCTGCGGTGCGACCAGCACCGCGTTGGCGTGCGACTCGGAAATCTGCGCCGGCACTTCCTGGCGGTTGAGCACGTCGCGCGTGAGCGTCGCGCCGTGGCCGTGGAAGAACACGACCATCACGGCCGGCTTGTTCGGGTCGAAACCCTTGGGGATGTGCAGGAGCACGCGCGGATCGTTGAAGGCGCCTTTCTCCCAGCTCACCGTGCTGCGGAAGTGGATGCGCACGTGCTCGCCCTCGTCGGCCGTGGCGGCGTGCACCGGGAACGGCGCGCTCTCGAACGGCACCAGCGTGGTCACCGACTGGCGCAGCGGCGGGACGCGGATGTCGGAGTGGAACGAGAAGGGCGGTGCATCGAGCGTGTCGTCGCGGGTCGGGGCGTAGCTTGCGACCTGGTACGACCTCGGCGCCGGCGCGGGCTCGCGCTCGTCCATGCGCAGCGCGGCGGTGCGGATGCGCGGTGCGGGCGTCGGCGCCGCCTTGGCGACCCGCGTCTGCGGCCGGGCGAGCGAGCGCGTCGGCGCCGCCGCGACCGACGTGCTGCTGCTGGCGTAGATGTCGGTGACGATGCCGGTGAAGCGCGCCGCGAAGCTCGGCCGCGCGAGGCTCGCCGTCATCATCGGCGCCGGCCGCATGGCCGTCTTCAAGTTGGCGAAGGCCGCGTCGAGATAGGCGGGGAACTGGTGGATGGTCGGAGCGGACGTGGACGGCCGGTCGAGCACACGCGCCTCGCCGGGCGGCGACGAGTCGTGCATCAGCGACACGTACGCGGTCCCGCCCGCAAACGCGAGTCCTGCAGCCACCAACGCTACCGTTGGACCAAGCGACATTACAGAGGATCCCCCCTCCAACTTACCTTGTCACCCGGCTTGCGGGCAAGTTTGCGACAAAATTTCGGTGACCTCGTGGCAGGGCGGCCGGTGCGGGCGTGGCAACGGGTTGTGAGTTGGGTTAAGAATCGATCTCATCTGTTTGATATTGCGAATTAATTGTTTCTCGCCGCGGCGGCGTCGCGCTTGACCCGCAGGACATAAATCTTGGGCTCCTGCCAGCCGGCCCCATCCGAATGTGGCGCCGCAGCGGTCTGGAACGGCGCCGCGGGGGCCGGAGCCGGCGCTGGCACTGCGCGCGTCGCTTCCTGCGCGGGGGGCGCGACCGAGGCCGTGGTCAGCGGGGCAGGACCGCCGAGATCCGCCATGCGTCGCGCCTTGTCCCACATGTAGAGGTAGCCCTTGGTCTTGAGATGCACGCCGTCGGGCTCATGCAGGCCGGCGGTGCAGAAGGCGCGATCGCGCATCGGCACGTAGATCACGCCGCGCGCGGGAAGCTTTGCGGCGAGCATCCCGTCGAGCTCGCGCGAGCGCGTGTCCCACGATGGCTTCACGCAGGGCGGCCCGATCCAGACGAGCCGCATGTGCTTCTTCTCGGCGGCGTCGAGAATGTCGTCGATGCTCTTGTCGAGGTGCGCAATCGAGCCGTTGGCGTCGTTGGTGCCGAGCACCACGTAGGCGGTGACGCCCGCCGGCGCGCGGCGGATCTGCTCGACCGCCTTCGGCCCGCGGATGTGCACGCTGATATGCGCGAAGTTCGGCAGGTGCGAGACTTCCGCCAGGCCGACGCCGAGGCTGTCGCCGAGCACGATGGCGGTCGCGGCATGCGCGGCCGGGACCGCGACCGCGCAGCCGAGCACGCATGCGATGCCCACAAGGGCGTGTCTTCCCGTCACCCGCACGCTCCGACCAAATCCCCAACCAGGTGCGCAACTCTAGGAGTTGCATGGTTAATGACTTTTTAACTGCGGCGAATGTGCGTCGTTCCGCGCCGGCGACGCGAGCCACGATGATACCAACGCGCCGATACCCGGCGCCAATACCGTGGCGCCTTGTGACGTCGGGTCATGGCCGAGTTGAGGCAGCGCGAGCGCTGCGGCGCCGGATCGCTTATTTCGGCGCCGCCAGTGCGCCAGCGCCGGTCGAGTCGTCGCGCACGGCGAGCAGCAGGTTGGACTCGTTCGGGTGCCAGCGATAGCCGACGCCGAAATTGATCGGGGCGGCGCTCTTCCTGAACAGCTCGGCGAGCTTCGGCTGGTAGGTGTTGGGGAAGATGCCGAGCGGCTGGAGGTAGTGGCCGAACGGCTTGAGCTCCCATTTCCGGCGGTCGAAATAGGCGAGCGGAATGCCGGAGTCGTCCTCGAGCAGGGTCGCGCTGTGCGCCACCAGGAAGTCGCGCACCTTGGTGAAGCCGCCGCTGTGCATCAGGTAGGAGGCGCTCTTGATCAGGCTGTCGGCGGGCGCGAGCTTCTCGCAGAACGGCATGAGGCCGCCGCGCGGGAAGCCGTCGTCGGCGAGGTTGGTGCTAAAGTAGTAGAGCGTCTGCAGCCGGCCGTCGCCGCCGCTGAACGTGATCTTGACGCCGTGCGCCGTGCTCTTGATGTGCTCGCTCTCGGCGTGCTCGACGCCCTCGGCGTCGAGGGCGACCAGCGTGATCTCGTGCACGATCTTGCCGGCGCGGGCGAGAAAGACGAGCAGGATGGGTGTGGTGCCGCCGAGCCGCCCGGTGGAGAGCTCCTGGCGCATGTCGTGCGTCTTGAAGAAGCTGAAGTTGAGCACCGAGTGCATCGAGTTCGTCATGTTGCGCAGCGCCGGGCCTAGCGCGCCGTGCGGCATTTTCAGCAATTCGGGAATCTGCCCGACCGGCTCGAGGCCCGCGAGCACGTAGGTCGAGGCGTCGGGGAAGAAGGCGTCGGCGTAGAGATAATCCGGGCCGCTGAACATGTAGAACATGGTCGGGCGGTGCGTGCGCAGCTGCGTCTTCGACCAGGCGCGGATTCGCGTGAGCTGCGTGCGCTCGAGCTCGCCGAACGCGTGATCGAAGAAGCGCGCGTGCTCGCGCCAGCCGTCCTCGCGCGCCAGCGCCGCGATCGGTGAATCGGGCAGCGGCGCCATCCCGGCGAGATAGCGCGCGGTTTGATTATTGATGCTGCCGACGGACGGTGCGGCCGTGACGGTGAGCGCGGGTTGCGCCGGCGCGGGCGCGGCCGGCGCTGCCGCGGCGGGCGCAGGCGGAGGCGCAGGCGCCGCAGCCGCGGGCGCGGGTGGAGGCGCGGCGGGGGCGGGAGCAGCGGGCGCCACGGCGGCGGGAGCGGCCGGCGCTGGGGCCGGCGGCGGTGCCGTCACGGTGGTGGTGGGCGCGGCCGGCGCTGGCGCAACCGGCGCCGGCGCCGCGGCGGGGGCCGGCCCGGGTGGCGACGCCGCGTCGGTTGCCGGCGCGGCCGAGACCGGGCTGCCGCTCTCGACGCTGCGCGCGGGCGGCGATCCGAGGAGCAACAGCGCGATGGCGGCGGCGGCGAGAGCGCGGGGAAGGCGGGAGAGATCAGGCGCGATTGACATTTTGCACGGCATTCGAGGAGGGCGACTTGAGGTGGGACGCGCCGTAGATGGCGAGCCCGGCGAGCATCATCGCAAGACCGGCAAGCGACTGCACCGGACGGTTGACGACGAGATAGTAGAGCATGAAGGCGGTCACGGCGAGGAAGATCACCGGGGTGACCGGATAGCCGAAGGCGCGGTAGGGCCGCGGCAGGTCGGGATGGGTGATGCGCAGCTTGATCACGCCGAGCACGGCGAGGAACGAGCATGCGGCGAGGCTGAACTGGATGAAGTCGAGCACCGCCTCGAAGCTGCGGGTGAGCAGCATCAGGTTGACGACGAGGAGCTGAAACAGGATCGCCCAGGCCGGCACGCCGCCCTTGGTCGTGCGCGCGAAGACGCGCAGCATCGCAATGTCCTCGCCCATCGTCATGGTGACGCGCGGGCCGATCCACGTCATGGCGCTGATCGAGGAGACGAGGCCGAGGCAGATCAGCCCGCCGACCGCGCGCGCGCCCGCGTCGCCGAAGATGTAGCGGCCCGCCACCACCGCGACGTCGAGCTGGCCGGCGAGCTTGTCGACCGGCGCGACGCGCAGGAACACCGCATTGAGCGCGACGTAGAGCACGAGCACGATGAGCGTGCCGGTGATCAGCGCGCGCGGCAGGCTGCGCTGCGGGTCGCGGATTTCGCCCGCGATATAGGTCGCGGCGTTCCAGCCCGAATAGGAATACATCACGAAGACGAGGCTGATCGCGAAGGGCGCGCCGGTGACGTAGGTGAAGTCGTGCAGCGCGGGCGCAAACGAGATCGGCTGCGGGCTCGCGACCATGAAGCCGGCGACGAGGAACGCGACGATCAGCGCGAGCTTGATCATCGTCCATGCGTTGTGAAAGAGGCTGCCGGAGCGAATGCCGCAGAGATGCACCAGCGCGATCAGCCAGGCCGCGCCGAGCCCGAGCGCGAGCGGCGGCGCACCGGGGACGAGGGCCTTGAAATACTCGCCGAACGCCATGGCGGCGAGCGCGATCGGCGCCGCAAAGCCGACCGTCGCGGAGAGCCAGCCGGCGAGAAACCCGATTGCCGGGTGATAGCTGCGCGCAAGATAGTTGTATTCGCCGCTCGAGCGGGGAAACATGCCGGCGAGCTCGCTGTAGGCGGCGGCGCCGCACAGCGCCACGATCCCGCCGACGATCCACAGCAGCAGCAGGGCAAAGCCGGACGTGATGTCCTTCACCTGGAAGCCGAGGCTGGTGAAGACGCCGACGCCGACCATGTCGGCGACGACGATCGCCGTCGCGGTGGCCGCCGATATGGTCGGACGCACTGCTTTACCCGCGTTCGCGGTCATTTCAGCTACGCCCCGCCCCACATACGATTGCGCCTTGCCGTACGAGCTTGCACTACACGGAGGATGTGCTTGCTTTTCAACTCATTTTGCGGCTTTTCCCCGCCTAAAAAATGGCTTGGCGAAGGGGTATCGAGTGCCCCCGATGCCGTTTCGGGCGGCAGTGCGTGCCACCGCGAGGGCAACGATGCAGGGGACACCATCGGGCGCGGCTGGCGAAGCCCATCCGGATCGGTCTTTAATAGGGGCGCCTCCGCTGGCATCCGGTTTGCAGCGGGTTGGTGGGGCGGCCCGCCAGGCGAGGGTGCGGTTCGCCGGCAAAGGACATACGCCAAATCGAGCAATCCAGTTGTGTTCCGGCGGCGCCGGAATGGAACACGCCAGCGAGTGAAAAATCAGGTCAGTCAGGGGGATAGGGGTGATTTTCCGAGCCAGTTATCGATCCGTTAACCATGTCGCTGGTAGCGCTGTCAGGTCACGGGCGGCAGCGCGCCCGCGCGTCGTCGCGCTGCTCGCGTGCTTGTGCGTGGCTGCGGTGCCGGCGGCAACCGCCGCGACCGGGCCGAAGGACAACCCGAAGATCGTCGCCCGCATCGCCTTTGCGGGCGATTCGATCGTCGACAACTATTGGGAAGCGATCCAGCGCGTGATCGACGCCAATGCCTGCCTCAAGTCGAGCATCGCGCTCGGCCGCTTCGCCCGCAACGGAACCGGGCTGTCGCGCGGCGACAAGCTTTATTGGCCGCGCGAGGTGCGCCGCATCGGCGACACCTTCAAGCCCGACCTGTTCGTGCTGTCGATCGGGTTGAACGACGAGCAGTTCATCGTCGACGGCAACGGCGCGCGCACCGCCTGGGGCGCACCCAACTGGAGCGACAAGTACCGCGAGCAGATCGCCGCCTTCCTCAACGGCGCCGCGGCGAGCAAGGCCGCCGTCATGCTGGTCGGCCTGCCGATCGTGCGCGACGCCAGGGAAAACGCCGACCTCCTGGAGAAGAACAAGATGTTCGCCGCCGCGGTCGCGGCGGTCGGCGCGCCGCACATGCAATATGTCGAGCCGTGGCGGCTCAAGCCGACCGGCCCCGATGCCTTTGCGTCCTACGGGCCCGACCGCAACGGGCGCATGGTGCAGATCCGCACCTCCGACGGCGAGCATTTTACCGTTGCGGGCGAGGACGTCATCGCCGGCTATCTCTACCCTAAAATCGTCACAGCGTTCGCGCAGATGGGAGCGCCCCTCGACCGCGCCTGCGCGACCGGCGACACGTCCGTCGACAAGGCGGACAAGAGCGCGAGCACGAGCACGGAGAAGAAAAAGGAACCGTGATGCCGTTTCGCGCACTGCTCATCGCGGCGGTTTTCCTGCTGTTCGGCGGGGCGGGCGTGCTTGGCGTTTTCCTCGGCGTGCTGTCGCAAGCGGATCGGTTGCGGCCGAAAATGGCCCTCGATGTGCCGGCGAGCTCGCCGCAGTCATCGATCGTCGCCACCAACAGCGTTCCTGCCGCGCCGGCCGTGACCGCGCCGGCGGACACGCCCGCCCAGCCGCCCGCGCCCGCCGCGCCGCCGAACGAGGCGGTCGGGCTCGCCACCGCCCCCGCCACGGCGCCACAGGATCAGCCTGCGCCGCCGGCCGTCGTCCCGGGCCCGGCCGCGAGCGCCGCCCCGCCGCCGCCCGCGGTCGCGCCGAGCCCGCCCGCCAATGCGGCCGCGCCGGCCGCGCCGCCGAGCAATCCGCCGACTGCCCCGCAAGAGCCCGCCGTCATCGCGCTGAACTATCAGCCGACCAATGCCGGCGACACCGCCGCGCCGACCAAGGGGCGCGCCATCACCATCCTGCAGCTCGGCGACAGCCACACCTCGGCCGATTTCCTCACCGGCGAGCTGCGCCGCCGCCTGCAGAAGACCTATGGCAACGGCGGCAGCGGCTACGTCACGGCCGGCCGCCCGCACATCGGCGTGCTCAGCTCCACGCTCAAGATCGCGGTCTCGCCCGGCTGGACCTACGAGGCGCTGCAGCGCTCGGACGACATCGACCGGTTCTGGATGTCGGGCTTCAATACGGTGGCGAGCAAGGCCGGCGAGACGCTCTCGTTTACGGCGGAAAAGCCCGAGACCTTCGACATGATCGAGATCGAGGCGATCCGCCGGCCGGGCGGCGGCGCGTTCGACATCAAGCTCGACGGCGCGCTCGAGCGCTCGTTCGATCTTGCCGGCGACAAGATCGAGCCGGTGGTGATCCGCCTCGTGCCCGACCACGGCCCGACCAACAAGGTGCACGAGATCACGCTCGCGACCAAGAGCGACTCCATGGTGAGCATCTCGAGCGTCGCGATCTACGACACGCGCGCCGGGCTGATCTACGACAGCGTCGGCTATCCGGGCGCGACGATCGATATCCTCAACAAGCTCGACGAGCGCCTGTTCGCAAGCGACCTGCGCCGGCTCAAGCCGCAGATCGTGGTGCTCTCGTTCGGCACCAACGAGGCGTCGAAGGAAAACCTCGACATCGGGGTCTACACGCAGAAATACGAGCGGGTGATCGCCAAAATCCGCGCCGCGCTGCCGGCCGCCGCGATCGTCCTCATCGGCCCGCCCGAGGGCGAGGAGCTTCCCGCCCATTGCAAGGACAAGGCGCGCGAGGAGGCGGTCTGCCGCCGTCCCGACGCCAACGCGTCGGCCCCCGCCG